>SFNY01000023.1 GCA_004554085.1 Clostridiales bacterium
TGTGACGTGCAGCTACTCCCACGACAACGGCCGCTTCCTGCTCTTCGCCCGCCAGCTCCGCGACGATGAGACCGAGGAGCAGATCATGGAGCAGTTTCAATCCCTGCTGTAAAACCCCGACATGATAAAACCCGCGAGTTGACCTCGTGGGTTTTTAATAGGTAAGCAATTTCCTCACAGACACCGGCAATTAAGGCGATTGCCGGTATTCTTTTTCCAATCTTGCTGTGCAATTCCTCCGAATCCCCACAGCGAAATGTGGCCAAAGCGGAAATTCGAAAGGAATGGCTTGACAAGGGATGTATAATTGTATACAATAATACACAACTTTCTGATACGAGGTGACGCCAGATGCTGGAAATCTCCGATAAAACCAACCTTCTGGAGCAGAAGAGCTATAAATATTCCCTCCAGGACATCCCCGATCCGAACCTGTACCGCGACATCTATCCCTACGACGCGGTGCCGCGCATTCCCTTCAACCACCGGAGGGTGCCCATGGGCATGCCGGAGAACATCTGGATCACGGACACCTCCTTCCGCGACGGCCAGCAGTCGGTGGAGCCGTACAGCGTGGAGCAGATCGTTGAGCTCTACAAGCTGCTCTCCCGGCTCAGCGGGCCCTACGGCATCATCCGCCAGACGGAGTTCTTCGTCTACAGCAAGAAGGACCGCGAGGCCATCCGCAAGTGTCAGGAGCTGGGGCTGCGCTTTCCGGAGATCACGACCTGGATTCGCGCCAGCCGGGAGGACTTCAAGCTGGTGCGGAACCTGGGCATCAAGGAGACGGGCATTCTGGTTTCGTGCAGCGACTACCACATCTTCAAGAAGATGAAGATGACCCGCAAGCAGACCATGGATTACTACCTGGCCACCGTGGCGGACGCCTTCGAGGCGGGCGTGATGCCCCGCTGCCACCTGGAGGACATCACCCGCGCGGACTTCTACGGCTTCGTGGTGCCCTTCGTAAACGAGCTGCAAAAGATGAGCGTGGACGCGGGCATCCCCATCAAGATCAGGGCCTGCGACACCATGGGCTACGGCGTGCCGTACAGCGAAGTGGCGCTGCCCCGGAGCGTGCCGGGCATCATCTACGGCCTGCAACAGTACGCCGACGTGCCCAGCGAGATGCTGGAGTGGCACGGCCACAACGACTTCTACAAGGCCGTGGCCAACGCCTCGGCGGCCTGGCTCTACGGCGCGTCCGCAGTGAACTGCTCGCTGCTGGGCATCGGTGAGCGCACGGGCAACATCCCGCTGGAGGCCATGGTGATGGAGTACGCCTCGCTGCGCGGTTCGCTGGACGGCATGGACACCACCGTGATCACGGAGATCGCCGAGTACTTCCACAAGGAGATCGGCTACGACATTCCGGTGATGACCCCCTTCGTGGGCCGCAACTTCAACGTGACCCGCGCCGGCATCCACGCCGACGGCCTGCTGAAGGATGCAGAGATCTACAACATCTTCGACACCGAGAAGCTGCTGGGCCGCAGGCAGTCGGTGATGATCGGGCAGAACAGCGGCCTTGCGGGCATCGCCTACTGGATCAACGAAAACTACCAGCTAACCGAATCTGAGCGGCTGGACAAGCACAATCCGCTGGTGGCGGAGGTCAAGAAGTGGATCGACGAGCAGTACGCCGACGGTCGTCAGACCTCGCTGAGCACGATGGAGCTGGAGACCAAGATCGAGGAGCTGTCCTTCGGGCGCTACCGCAGACTGTGAGGAGGAAGAGAACATGCGCGTAGAATACAAGACCGTTTCCCTGGCCGACCAGGTGTTTGAGCGCCTGGAGGCGGAGATTCTCAGCGGAAAGTACCAGCGCGGCGAGGTGGTCACGGAGCTGCAGCTGTGCGCGGAGCTGGGCGTGAGCCGCACGCCGGTGCGCGAGGCCTTGCGCCGGCTTTCGCAGGAGCACCTGATCGAGGACAGCCCCCGGGGCACAGTGGTGCTGGGCGTGGTGCGCAAGGACTTCGAGGATATGTGCGCCATCCGCCTGCGCATCGAGGGCCTAGCGGTGCGGGGCTTCATCGACAACCTGACCGACGACAGCCTGCGTCAGCTGCGCGAGGCCGTGGAGTTCCAGGAGTTCTACCTCAACAAGAGCGACCCCGACCACATCAAGGCCATGGATTCCCGCTTCCATGAATTGATCTACCAGAACTGCGGCAGCGCCATCCTCTGCGACACGTTGGCCCCGCTGCACAAAAAGGTACAAAAGTTCCGCAGGCTGTCCATCGAGCAGAGCGGCCGCGCGGAGACCTCCGTCAAGGAGCACCGGGCCATCTACGAGGCCATCGCCGCAAAGGACGCGGACCTGGCCGAGCGCTTGATGAACGAGCACATCGGCAACGCCATGCGGACCATCATCGAAAAGGAGCTGTGAGTTATGGGACTGAGCATCGCACAGAAGATCATTCGCGCACATCTGCTGGAGGGGGAGATGACCCCCGGCAGCGAAATTGCCCTTCGCATCGATCAGACCCTCACCCAGGACGCGACCGGCACCATGGCCTATCTGGAATTTGAAACCATGGGCGTGGACCGGGTGCGCACCGAGCGCAGCGTGGCCTACATCGATCACAACACCCTGCAGTGCGGCTTCGAGAACGCCGACGACCACCGCTACATTCAGTCCGTGGCGAAGAAGCACGGCGTGTACTTCTCCCGCCCGGGCAACGGCATCTGCCACCAGGTGCACCTCGAGCGCTTCGGCATTCCCGGAAAGACGCTGATCGGCTCCGACAGCCACACCCCCACCGGCGGCGGTCTGGGCATGCTGGCCTTCGGCGCGGGCGGAATGGACGTGGCCGTTGCCATGGGCGGCGGCGCGTATCACATCGCCATGCCGAAGCTGTTCAAGGTCAACCTCACGGGCAAGCTTTCGCCCTACGTCACCGCCAAGGACGTGAGCCTGGAGATTCTGCGCATTCTGTCCGTCAAGGGCGGCGTGGGCGCGATCATCGAGTGGGGCGGCGCGGGCGTTTCGACCCTCAGCGTGCCGGAGCGCGCCACCATCACCAACATGGGCGCGGAGCTGGGCGCTACGACCTCCATCTTCCCCTCGGACGAAGTTACCCGCGCGTTCCTCGAGGCACAGGGCCGGGGCGCGGACTACGTGCCGCTCTCCAGCGACCCCGACGCGCAGTACGATAAGATCATCGACATCGACCTCTCCGCCCTCGAACCGCTGATCGCCTGCCCCCACAGCCCGGACAACGTGGTGCCCGTGCGCGAGATCGCGGGCACGAAGGTGGATCAGGTGTGCATCGGCTCCTGTACGAATTCCTCGCTGCTGGACATGCTGAAGGTTGCCGCCATCCTCAAGGGCAAGCAGATTTCCCCGGAGGTCAGCCTGTCCATCTCGCCCGGCTCCAAGCAGGTGCTGCGCATGCTGTCGGAGTGCGGCGCGCTCAGCGACATACTCCAGAGCGGTGCGCGGGTGCTGGAGTGCGCCTGCGGCCCCTGCATCGGCATGGGCTTCTCGCCGAACTCGGCGGGCGTGTCCCTGCGCACCTTCAACCGCAACTTCGAGGGCCGCAGCGGCACCGCCGACGCGCGGGTGCACCTGGTCTCCCCGGAGACTGCGGCGGCGTCCGCGCTCACGGGCGTGATCACCGACCCCCGAACCCTGGGCGGCGCACTGAACGTCTCCCTGCCGGAGCGCTTCACGCTGGACGATAGCGCCGTGCTGGCTCCCGCGTCCCCCGAGGAAGCGGCGAATGTGGAGGTCGTGCGCGGCCCGAACATCAAGCCCTTCCCGGCCTGCAAGCCCGTGGAGGACGAACTCAAGGCGCAGCTGACCCTGAAGGTGGGCGACAACATCACCACCGACCACATCATGCCCGCCGGCGCGAAGATCCTGCCCTATCGCTCGAACATCCCGTACCTGTCGAAGTTCTGCTTCGGCGTGTGCGACGCGGATTTCCCGCAGCGCGCCATCGAGGCCGGACAGAGCATCATCGTGGGCGGCGCAAACTACGGCCAGGGTTCCTCCCGCGAGCACGCCGCGCTGGTTCCGCTGTACCTGGGCGTGCGGGCGGTGGTGGCCAAGAGCTTCGCCCGCATCCACGTGGCGAATCTGATCAATGCGGGCATCCTGCCGCTGACCTTCGCAAACCCCGACGACTACGACGGCCTGAATCAGGGCGACATGCTCTCCCTGCGCGGCGTGTTCGAGGGCATGGAGCGCGGCAGCGTCACCCTGACGGACGAGACCACCGGCGAGGAGATCGCCCTCGTCTGTAATCTCACCGAGCGCCAGCGCGCCATGCTTCGCGCGGGCGGACTGCTGGCCTACACCCGTGAAGGAGGAATCTGACATGAAGCGATACATCGACGCGGCTGTGGAGCAGTTCCGCAACCTGCTGAGCGAGCAGCTGGCCCGGGTGGAGGTGCTGGAGAAGGGCGCGGGCGCGAAGGACTTTGCGAAGCTTGAAAAGGTCACCATCGGCGTCTGCGGCGGCGACGGCATCGGCCCGGTGATCGTGGATGCGGCGCGCAGCGTGCTGGAAGCGCTGCTGGCAGATGAAATTGCGTCCGGACGCGTGGAGCTTGTGACCATCGAGGGCCTGACCCTCGAAAACCGCATGAAGCTGGGCCAGAGCGTGCCCAAGGACACCCTCACGGCCATCCGCCAGTGCGACGTGCTGCTCAAGGGCCCCACCACCACCCCCAAGGGCGGCGCGATGGAGAGCGCCAACGTGACCCTGCGGAGGGAGCTGGATCTCTACGCCAACGTGCGCCCGGTGTCCATCCCCGAGGAGGGCTGCGACTGGACCTTCTTCCGGGAGAACACCGAGGGCGAATACGTGCTGGGCAGCCGTGGCGTGGAGATTCCGGACGTGCTGGCCATGGACTTCAAGGTGACCACCCGCCCCGGCACCCGGCGCATCGCCCGCGCGGCCTTTGAGTTTGCCCGCAACAACGGCAAGAAGCGCGTGTCCATCGTCACCAAGGCCAACATCATGAAAAAGACCGACGGCAGCTTCAGCGCCATCTGCCACGAGATCGCGAGGGAGTACCCGGAGATTCAGGTGGACGAGTGGTACATCGACATCATGACCGCCAACCTGGTCAACCCCGCCATCCGCAAGCAGTTCGAGGTGTTCCTGCTGCCCAACCTCTACGGCGACATCATCACCGACGAGGCCGCACAGCTCCAGGGCGGCGTGGGCACGGCGGGCAGCGCCAACATCGGCGACCGCTACGCCATGTTCGAGGCCATCCACGGTTCCGCGCCCCGGATGATCGAGGAGGGCCTGGGCGACTACGCAAATCCCATGAGCATCCTCCGTGCGGTGGAGCTTCTGCTGCGGCACATCGCCCGGGCCGACAAGGCGGATCTGCTGGATCGGGCGCTGACCCTCTGCGGCGAGACCGAGCGCAGGCTCGTTGTCACCGGCGACCGCGACGGCGCGACCTGCCGGGAATTTGCGGACTACGTGCTGGAGACCCTGGCGCGGCTGTAACAAACAATCCCCGGCAGATTGCCATCCGATGGGCACTGAGCCCCGAATACAAACGTGCGAGCTGTCCCGACAGGCGTTTTTGCCATGTGGGACAGCTCGCAATTCCATATTCGGTTCATCGGAAGCGGCTGGATCTGTGCGCATTTCCGGCGCAGACATGATCACAGGAATACGGATTTATCTGAATTTTGGGAAAAAATGGAACGGGAACCGGTTGCATTGAAGTCCTTTTCCATGCATGCCAGGAAAGCATTCATCAGATCAAATCCGCGCCCCTTGACGCTTCCGACGGTTTGCGTACCTAGGAAGGGAACATTTCGCTTTACCTCCGATGGCACGTTTTCGTCCTTGTTGAGCATGCAGTAATAGTATCCATCGCCGTCCTTGCCGAGAACGATGCCGAAGATTCTCGCTTCAAGGGTGTCGCTTTGAACGGGCATGAAGCACTGGGCGGCGGCATTTCCATTCGAGAGCTGGAAGGTATCGGCATTCCAATGTGTTGGATCGGTGTCGTTGTTCCGCATATCAATGATACTCTTGGGCAAGTTCACAATCGACGGATCATTGCAGAAGGCCAGATATGAACCCCTAAAGAACTTCAGAACGGACATCACATCATTTGCACGCACGAACTGTTCAAATGCTGCATGCTGGCTGCGGACAATATCAAACACAGCTCCGGATGCGAAGTGATCCGAAGGGGCTCTCTGAGACATCTGTTCAAATACCATGCGGAATATATCCTCTTTTGAATTGAATTGCTTTTCAGCAGAGGGCTCCGGCTTATGTTTCTTGCTCTTGAAGAAATCCAGAAATCCCATACAGAATGACCTCCTTATGTAAGCGATCAACCGAATTTGGTGCAGAATTGATGCAATATCTGTGTCAAACGGGTGAAAATTACGATATGAATATATTATAGCTTGTTATCGGATAAATGTCAATGAGACCAAGGCTGCGCGTTTGCACGTCTGTCATTGTCTTTTTGACGGATTTGTGCTATCATAAAACCACCTATGCGAAAGAGGGAGATTTATGCCGTTTTGCAGCTTTTCCGAAGGCGCGGCCATGTTCGACGTCACGCCCATTGAGAATATGTTTCTGCTGGAATACCTGCCCACCGCGCCGGACGGCTATCTGCGCGTGTACCTGTATGCGCGCATGCTGTGCCTGCATCCGGAGCTGGGCGGTGAGCTGGCGGACGTGGCCAAGGCGCTGCACATGGAGGAGGAGGCCGTGTTCAACGCCTTCTCCTACTGGGAGCGCATGGGCCTGGTGGAGCGGCTGAGCGACCGTCCCCCGACCTACGCCATCCGCCCGCTGAAGGGCGGCGGAGAGGTGCGGACGGAGATGGATCGGGATTACTACAAGTACCGCGAGTTCAATTCCTCGCTGCAGGCCCTGTTTCCGCCGGGGGAGATGCTCCAGCCCAACCAGTACCAGATGGCAAACGACTGGCTGAACGTGCTGGGCTTTTCCCAGGAGGCGGCGCTGCGCATGCTGGAGTACGAAATCCGCCAGCCCGGCGGCAAGCGCGCGGCCTCGGTGTTCAAGCGGGCCAACAAGCGCGCGGCGGAGTGGGCGGATCGGGGCATCCGCAGCCTGGAAGACGTGAATCAGGCCATCTCCTACGACGATCAGGTCTATTCCCTGGCCTCGGCGGTGATGAAGCAGTTCGCCATGAACCGCCGCCCCACCGTGAACGAGCTGGACTGCGTGCGGCGCTGGATCGAGGACTGGAAGCTGACGGAGCAGGACGTGATCGCCGCCTGCGCTCAGACCACCAAGTCCCGCGCGCCGTCGATTGCCTACCTGGACGCCATCCTGAAGGCGCGTGTGGAGAGCGGATCCAACGATCACTTCGAGGCGGTCAAGGAATTGCTTCGGGAGCTGGGCGCGTCCAACGCCATGCCCACGCCCGATCAGACCCGCAAGTACGCCGCCCTGCTGGAGCAGGGCTTTGAACCGGAGGCGCTGATGCTGGCGGCGGTGCAGTGCGCGCGCAAGCGCAAGCACGGCTTCGAGGATCTGGAGTGGATGGTCGAGGAGTGGGGCAAGGCCGGGGTGCGCACGCGCGCCGATGCGGAGAAGTACATCGCCGACATGCAGCAGGCCACCCGCGAGGTGCGTGCGCTGCTGGAGACGGCGGGGCTGTCCCGCCGCCCGAACATGGATGATCTGGCGCGCTACGATTCCTGGCGCGCAAGGTTCAGCACGGAGCTGATCCAGTGCGCGGCGGAGTGCGCCCGGGGCAGAAGGGTGCCGGTGGTCTACATGGACAAGCTGCTCTCCGCCTGGGAGATAAGCGGCGTAACCACCCCCGAGGCCGCGCGCGCCCAGCACGCCCAGGTCACGGGTGCGGAGCGTACTTCGGGTGCGGAAAAACAGGCTGCGCCGGTGAACTTCCAGCAGCGCAGCTACACAGCGGAGGAGTCCCAAAGCGTGTATTTTGATCTTGAGAAATACTATGCGGAGGAGGATGAGGGCAAATGACGAGGGCAGATTGCATTCGGGAGCTGCTTGCGGAGTACGCAAACCAGCGCACGCGCAACGAGCTGGAGTTGGACGCGCGTATCGCCGAGGCCGGTGCGCGGGATCCGGAGATCCTGCGGCTGCGGGAGGAGAACATGCACCTGGCCTTCGACGCCATGAAGCGCATCATGGCCACCAGCGACCCGGAGGCCTGCCGCACGGCGGCGGAGCAGATGAAGCAGCGCGGCGTCTTCAACAACGCCCAGATCCGCAGGCGGCTTACAGACCTGGGACTTCCGCAGGACTATCTGGAGCTGCACTACCGCTGCGAGGCGTGCAGGGACACCGGCTACGTGGGCGAAGCGCCCTCGCGCTTCTGCGCGTGCTTTGAGAAGGCGCTGCGGGTGAAGCAGTACGAGGACGGCAGCATGGCGGGCACCGACGAGCAATGCTTTGCGAACTTCGATCTCAGCCGCTTCCCCGAGGAGAGCGGTCAGCGCGCGATGATGAAGAACCTTCGCCGCTTCTGCGAGGAGTATGCGGACACGTTCCCCAAGACCGTGCTGCCCAATCTGGTCATCAGCGGCGGCACCGGCGTTGGAAAGACCTTCCTGCTCAACTGCATCTATGAGCGCGTGGTCAGTCGCGGCCAGAGCGCGATCCGCGTGACGGCCTTCCGCATGTTCGAGGCCATGCGACGGCAGCACTTTACCGACGGCTCGGGCGAGGTGGACTTCGAGCAGCTGCTGCGCGTGCCGCTCTTGCTGATCGACGACCTGGGCTCGGAGCCGATGATGCGCAACATTACAAAGGAGTACCTGTTCACGCTGCTGAACGAGCGCATGGCGGCGCGGCGGCACATCGTGATCGCCACGAACCTCTCTGAGGAGGACATTATGCGGGTGTACGGCGAGCGCGTGGGCTCCCGCCTGCTGGATCGCAGCCGCTGCGCGGTCATGCGGCTTGAAGGAAAGGATTTGAGGCGGCTGTGAAGAGCGTTGTGGAGGAGGTGTACGCCCGCCTGGATGCGCTGGGCATTCCCTTCGATTCCGTGGAGCATCCACCGGTGCACACCATCGCCGACTGTGCGCCGGTGGAACGGCAGCTCCATTGCATGGTGGTGAAGAACTACTTTCTGACCACGAAGAATCGGAAGCACTTCTATCTGTGCCTTGTGCGCCCGGAGGCGAGGTTCCGCACGGCGGACGTCTCGAAGCAGGCGGGCTCGTCCCGGCTGAGCTTTGCAAACGAGGAAGAGATGGAAAGACTGCTCAGGGTGCATCCGGGCGCGGTCAGCCCCATGGGGTTGTTGTTCGACGAAGAAAAGCAGGTGGAGCTGCTGGTGGACGGCGCGCTGCGGGACGTTCCCCGGCTGGGCTTTCACCCCTGCGACAACAGCCGGAGCCTTGCGATGACCTCGCAGGACTTCTTTGAACGCTTTCTGCCTGCGGTGGCGCATGCGCCGCATTGGGTGGAGATTCACGACTTTCAGGAGGTGGACGCGCCGTGAGAGGGAGTCTGCGCAGGCTCTGCTTAGCGCTGCTGATGATCGCTCTGCTGGGCGGAAGCGCCCTTGGGGCCAGCTATGGCGCGCAGGCGCTGCCGTCGTCGATGCCCGTCTACGCATCCATGAGCACGTCCGCCGCGAAGCTGGGGAGCCTCAGCCAGGGAACCAGCTTCACCGTCACCGCCATCTCCGGCGACTGGGCGCGCATCTCCTACAAGAACCGCACGGGCTACGCCCGCATGCGCCACATCCTCTTCGACAAGCACATCTCCGCCGTGGCGGTGAAGGACACGAAGCTCACCTTCTGGACGAAGGACTCCCAGAAGCGCGGCGTGCACTACCGGGCGACCCTCGCTGCGGGCACGAAGGTGTACGTGGTGGGCATGGCCGAGGGAAAGCTGCTGGTGACCAACGACACGGACAGCGCCCTGGGCTACGTGAGCGCGTCGGCGCTGGTGAAGAACTGAGAAAAACCGCAGAGCTTTGCTTGACAGAAGCAAAAGCCCTGTGGTATCATAATCCGGTAGAATTTGAAACGTGGCGATGAGGGAGAGAAGTACCCTGGGCTGCGGGCATGCAGAGAGCCTCCGGTTTGGTGCGAGGAGGTCGAGGCGCGCAGGGGAATACACTCCGGAGCCGAACGGGCGAAGCAGCAGTAGTCCGTTCCGTGCGGCGCACGATACGCGCGTTCAAGGCCGTCTTTTGGCGGCGAATGGAAGTGGTACAGCGGCAACAACCGCCTTCCCGATGCGGGGAGGCGGCTTTTTTGTCGCAAGGAATACGGAGAGGGGGAGAACAATGCGCTTTTCTGAGGAATATTTTGCCGGTCAGATGAAGGACATCACCGGCAGCGCGATCCGCGACATCTTTAAGCTCCTGGGCAAACCGGGCATGATCTCCTTTGCGGGCGGCAATCCGTCCAACAGCGCGCTGGAGCCGGAGGTGGTACGCACTCTGGCAAGCGAGGCCATCGACCGCTACGGCACGAACGCATTGCAGTACGGCGGAACCGAGGGCCTGCCGGGGCTGCGTGCGGGCATCGCGGACTATCTGCGCAGCACTGCGGGCGTGTGCTGCACGGCGGACAACATCCTGCCGGTGCAGGGCTCCTCCCAGGCCTTCGACCTGCTTTTGAAGGCGCTGATCGACCCCGGCGACGTGATCCTGGTGGAGAGCCCCACCTTCCTGGGCGCGATTCAGGCCATGCGCATCTACCGGGCGCAGCTCATCGCCATGCCCATGGACGAGGGCGGCGTGATCATCGACGAGGTGGAGAAGCTGGTGAAGCAGCACCATCCCAAGATGATGTACATCATCCCCACCTTCCAGAACCCCACCGGGCGCACGCTGTGTTTGGAACGCAGGAAGGCGCTTGCCGAGATGGCGGCGAAGTACGGCTTCATCATCGCCGAGGACGATCCCTATCGCGACCTGCGCTACGATGGAGAGGCGCTGCCGTCCATCTCCTCCTTCGACGAGGAGGGCTGGGTGGTGTACCTGTCCAGCTTCTCCAAGTACATCGCGCCGGGCCTGCGCGTGGGCGCGGCGGCGGTTCCCCATGCGGGGCTGCTGCGCAAGATGGTCATCGGCAAGCAGTCCTCGGACGTGCACAGCCCGATCCTCACCCAGGCCATTGTGGAGCTGTATCTGGAGAAGGGCCTGCTGCCGGGGCACCTCGAGCGCATCTGCGCGGAGTACCGGAAGCAGCTTTCCGCCATGCTGGAGGGCTTCTCCTTCTTCCCGGAGGGCACGCAGCACACCCTGCCCCAGGGCGGTCTGTTCGTGTGGGCGGAGCTTCCCGAGGGCATGGACGCCATGGCGGCGCTGAATCGGGCCATCGATCAGAACGTGGCCTTCGTGCCGGGCGCCCACTTCTATCCCGACGGCGGCCACGCAAACACCCTGCGGCTGAACTTCTCCATGCAGGAGGTGGACGTCATCCGCGCGGGCATGGAGCGCCTCGGCAGGGCTGTCAAGGGCTGAAACAACAAATAATATAAGTATATGGAGTGAATCAAAATGAACGCATTGGATCTTCTGAAGGAGCGCGGCTTTGTCAAGCAGATCACCTTTGAGGACGACCTCTACAAGGCCTTCGACGAGGGCATGGTGCCCTTCTACATCGGCTTCGATCCCACGGCGGACTCGCTGCACATCGGCCACTACATCCCGATCATGGCCATGGCCCATCTGCAGAAGGCCGGTCACAAGCCCTACGCCCTGATGGGCGGCGGCACCGGCATGATCGGCGATCCCTCGGGCAAGAGCGACCTGCGCAAGGTGCTCACCGTGGAGGACATTGATTCCAACGTCGCGAAGATCAAGCAGCAGATGTCCCACTTCCTGGACTTCGACGAGTCCAAGGAGAACTGCGCGGTGATCGTGAACAACGCCGACTGGCTGCGCAACCTCAACTACATCGACTTCCTGCGCGATGTGGGCGCGCTGTTCTCCGTCAACCGCATGCTGACAGCCGAGTGCTACAAGCAGCGCCTGGAGCGGGGACTTACCTTCCTGGAGTTCAACTACATGCTGATGCAGAGCTACGACTTCCTGGAGCTGAACCACCGCTACGGCGTGAAGCTCCAGTGCGGCGGCGACGATCAGTGGTCGAACATGCTCTCCGGCGCGGACCTGATCCGCCGCAAGGACCACGTGGACGCCTTCGCGCTCACCTTCCAACTGCTTCTGACCCACGACGGCCGCAAGATGGGCAAGACCGAGAAGGGCGCGCTGTGGCTGGATCCCAACAAGTGCTCTCCCTACGATTTCTACCAGTACTGGCGCAACGTGGACGACGCGGACGTGGAGAAGTGCCTGGGGCTTTTGACCTTCCTGCCCATGGACGAGGTGCGCCGCCTGGGCGCGCTTCAGGGCAGCGAGATCAACGAAGCCAAGCGCGTGCTGGCCTTCGAGGTCACGAAGAACGTGCACGGCGAGGAGGAGGCCCGCAAGGCCCAGCAGGCCGCGGAGGCCCTGTTCGGCGGCGGCGCGCTGGCAGGCTCCGTGCCCACCACCGAGATCTCCGCCGAGGAGCTTGCGGCGGATGCCCGCCTGCTTGCATGGGTGGCCAAGGTCGGCCTGTGCAAGTCCAACGGCGAGGCCCGCAAGACCATTCAGGGCGGCGGCCTGTACGTGGGCGAGGACAAGGTGACGGACGTGGACTTCGCCATCACGCCCGAGATGCTGGAGGGCGAGGGCTTGCTGGTGCGCAAGGGCAAGAAGAGCTACCACAGGTTCGTGAAGAAGTAATCGAATAGACCGGAGCGTTCGCCATCTTGCGCGTGATTTCGGGCATTCGCTGGTCATAAACCGGGGCTTCGGCTCCGGTTTTTTGTGCAAATAGCAACTTTTTCCTGAAAAAACGCGTCTTATTGATATAGAAGTGTATCAAAGGAGGGAAGACCATGTTCCGAAGGTGGATCTGCATTGCGCTGGCGGCACTGCTGCTGGTTTCTGCCGCGCTTGCCGAGGAACCCGCGTGGAGCTGGAGATGGGACGAGCTGGTGGAGCTGAAGGGCGAAGAAGCGTGCTATCTCGGCCGGCACGTCGAAGGGTGGTCGCTGCTGGACGGGGAGGGGCGCGTCCTGATTGACGGCTGGCTGGACGGCTTCGACGGCTTTGTGGACGGCGTAGCTGCTGTCCGCATGCGGGGCAAGTGGGGCTTTCTGCTGGAGAACGGCCAGTTTCTGGTGGAACCGCGCTTCGATTACGCCGGGCCGTTCGTGGACGGCATTGCCCGGGTGGAGCAGGACGGACTGCGGGGCTACATTGACCGCAGCGGCGAATTTCTGATCGAGCCCCGCTTCTACCGCGCCAACGACTTTCAGGGAAACTATGCCGCCGTGGCGCGTCAGGGTGCGTATGTGGAGGACGGCAACAGCAGCAGCGCTTATTACGAACCCGTATGGGGCGTGATCGACCGCACGGGCGCGCTGGTGATCCCCATGGAGTACGACTCCATCGAGATCAGCGCGGAGGATTCGGTGGCGGTCGCCACGCTGGGCGGCGAGACGCACTACTTCCACCTGTCCGGCAGTACTGCGGAGGAGGTGGCGCAGCTGGGCTCGTCCTTTACGCTGGAGGACTACTACCCCAACGAGGGGAGCAAGGTGGCCTCTCTGAACGAGGCGGCAGACATCCAGTGGTATGCGGACGCGGATTTCCCCCGGCTAGACGGCGCGACGGCGCTGTTTCCGGTATACTCCGCCATCGTGCAGGCGACCTATCCCCGGGATGTGCGCTATGGCGAGGAGGAAAACGACCCGCTGGTGACCTGCACAAAGACCAACCGCGCCTACGAGCGGCTGATCGAGGGCACGACGGACGTGATCTTCTGCGCGGGGCCGTCGGACGAGCAGCTGGCGAACGCGGAGGCCGCGGGCGTGGAGTTTGAACTGACCCCCTTCGGCGCGGAGGCCTTTGTGTTCGCCGTGAATGCGGACAATCCGCTGGAGAGTATCACCACCGAACAGATTCGGGGCGTGTACAGCGGAGCGATTGTGAACTGGAGCGAACTGGGCGTGGACGACCTGGGCGAGATCGTGGCCTACCAGCGCCCGAAGAACAGCGGCAGCCAGACGGCACTGGAGAAGCTGATGGGCGACGTGGAACTGATGATTCCGCCCCAGCAGATCGTTTCAGATGGAATGGAGGACATTCTGGAGAACATCGAGTACCGCAATCTGCCCAACGCCATCGGCTACAGCTTCCGCTTCTACTGTACGGAGATGGTGGGCAGCGGGGTCAAGCTCTTGTCCATCGATGGGATTGAACCCACGCTGGAGAACATCCGCAGCGGGGCCTATCCCCACGTGACCACCCTCTACGCCGTGACCCGCAAGGGCGAGAGCAATCCCAACGTGCAGATTCTGCTTTCCTGGCTGACCTCCGAACAGGGACAAAAGCTGGTGGAGGCGAGCGGCTATGTGGCCGCGACAAAATGAGGGCTTTGTTATCCCGCGTATGCTTGCGCATGCGCGGATTTTATTTTATAATGATAACGATTCGGCAAGCCGTAGGCTTGGCCGGGTCGGCGGGCCCCGAAGGGCAGCACGCCGACAATCATATAAACGATTTTATTGAGGTGGTGCAAAGGCATGGCGCTCAGGCCCTACAAGACGCTGATCCAGCGCGCGGACGACAGCTTCATCATCAACAAGTCCCGCTTCATCGGCTACGGCTGTCCCTGCGAGACCGAGGAGGAGGCGCTTGCCTTCCTTCAGGAGATTCGCACGAAGCACAAGGACGCCACCCACAACTGCTACGCCTACATCATCGGCACGAACATGGGCGTGATGCGTTACAGCGACGACGGCGAGCCTGGCGGCACGGCGGGCATGCCCATCATCGAGGTGATGAAGGCCCGGGGCGTGACGAACTGCGCTGTGGTGGTCACGCGCTACTTCGGCGGGGTGCTGCTGGGCGCGGGCGGACTGGTGCGCGCCTACTCCCAGGGCGCGGCGGCGGCGCTCAACGCCTGCGGCGTGGGCGTGATGCACCCCACCGCGCGCTACCTCATGGAGATTCCCTATCCCATGCTCAACCGCATGGACCACTTTTTGAAGGGCGAACCGGTGATCGTGGAGGACAAGGACTACACGGACAAAATCAGCTACACGCTGATCGTGCGCTGCGCCGACGAGGAGGGCTTCCTGAGCCGCGTCACCGACATGAGCGAGGGCCGGGTGGAGCCGCTGCGGGTGGAGGAAATGTACCTGCCGTGGCCGGAGGAGGACGCATGATCCGCCACGAGGTGCCCGCGTCCCTGCGGGAGGAGAATTTGCAGCGCTACATCAAGCGCGCATGGCCGCTGCTGCCGGGTCACGTGCTGCGGGAGCTGATGAAGAAGCGGGATGTGCGGATCAATGGCGCAAAGTGCGGGAAGGACGATTCCGTTCGCGGCGGCGACCTGCTGGAGATCTACGCCGACAGCCGCCACTTTGAAATTCCCGCCGAGGTGATCTACGACGACGGCCATTTATTGGCGGCAGTGAAGCCCCAGGGCCTGCCCTCGCTGCCCGACGCGGACGGCGTGGGCGCGGATACCATGGAGGCGCGCATGCAGCGCATCCACCCGGAGGCGCGGCTGTGCCACCGCCTGGACGCGGCCACCGGCGGCGTGCTGCTGGCGGCGCTGGATGAGATCACCTACGAGCAGGCCTTCGCGGCTTTCAGGGAGCACGGCATTTGCAAGACCTACCGGGCGCTGCTGTGCGTAAGACCTCCAAAGGCCGAGATGACGCTGAAGGCGTACCTTGTCAAGGACGCGAAGCGCGCCACCGTGCGCGTGACGGACAGGCCCTGCCCCGGTGCGCGGGAGATCGTGACCCGGCTGCATGTTCGGGGCGCGGTGGGGGACTGCTGGGACGTGGAGCTGGAGCCCGTCACCGGGCGGACGCATCAGCTGCGCGCCCACATGGCCCACATCGGCTGTCCCATCCTGGGCGACGACAAGTACGGCGACCGGGAGCTCAACCGCCGCCTGGGCTTCATGGGCAAGCTCTGCCTGTGGTGCGAGAGAATGGAAATACCCGCAGGCAGTCCGCTGAAAGACCACGTCGGCTGCGTGTTTCAGGCGGACTGCCCGGACTGGATGGAGAAGAAATGACGGAAGAACTGCTTCAAGAGATACGGAATGTGCGCCTGATCGCGCTGGACATCGACGGCACGCTGATGGACGCGGACAAGCGCTTCCCGGAGATCAACTGCCGGACCCTTCAGGCCTGCGAGAAACGGGGCGTGAAGCTGGCGCTCATCAGCGGCCGCAGCTTCGAGCTGATGCGGGGCTTTGCCCGGGAGCTGGGGATTCACCCCATCCTCGCGGCCTGCAACGGCGCGCGCATCGAGGCGGGTGAGGACGGCCCCACGATCTCGGAAAACACCTTCACCCGCGCGGAGGCGGAGCGCGTCTGCCGCACGCTGGAGGACAGCGGCATGTACTTCAACGCCTACCGCCGGGGCAAGTGCTACATGGGCAACCCGGAGGTGCGGCCCTCGCTGGGCCCGCGCTACGCCCACCACATTCCGGGAACCATCGACGATCCCCGCTATCCCTACGAGACGGTGTGCGACCGCGACCGGCTGTGGGGCGAGGGCTTGGACGGCGTGTACAAGTTCGTGGCGCTGGGTGCGGCCTACGACCCCGGCTTCGATCGGCTCCAGGCGGAGCTAAACGACATGAACCTGTCCGTGTCCAGCGCATCGAAGCGCAACAAGGAGTTCATGCCCACGGGCGTGGACAAGGGCTTCGCGGTGCGCGCGATCTGCCGGGAGCTGAACATCGCGCAGAGCCAGGTCATGGCCTTCGGAGACATGACCAACGACATCCCCATGCTGCTTGCGGCGGGCGTGCCCGTGGCCATGGAGAACGGCGAGGACAGCGTGAAGGCGGCCGCCCGGCTCATCGCCCCGGATCACAATCTGGGCGGCGTGGGCCTGGTGCTGGAGCGCCATCTGCTGCAAAAGGAGGGCTGAAGTATGGACATCCGACTGATTGTTTCCGACATCGATCACACCATCCTGCCCGCCAACCAGATCATTTCCCCGGCGACCTACAATGCGGTGCGGGACTGCCGCGCGCGGGGCGTGGAATTCGTCATCGCCAGCGGGCGCTGGTACCCCGCGGCGCGCAAGGTCGCCGTGGATCAGCTGGGCATTGAGGACGGCTACATGATCATCTGCAACGGCGGCGCGGTGGTGCGCAGCGACGGAACGCCCCTGGCCGAGTGGCGGCTGAGCGTGGCGCAGGCGCAGCAGATATATGATCTGCTCAAAGCGGAGAAGGTGATGATGAACGTCTACGCGCCGGACGCGATCTACCGCGTGCGGGGCGAGTATCTGACCTGCTTCCGCTTCCCGGAGACGAGCTACTTCGACGGCGGCATGTCCTACCGCGTGGTGGACGGAGATTGGCAGGGCTTTGAGAAGGGCATCCAGAGCGGCCCCTACAAGATCGAGGCCTACACCGATGATACCCAACTGCTGGTGGAGCTGCGCCGCAAGGTCGAGGCGTTGGGCTTTCAGGCGAACAGCGCCTTCCCCTTCAATCTGGAGATCATGGCCCCGGGCGCGGGCAAGGGCATGGCGGTGCGCTGGCTGACGGAGCACATGGGCCTCAATCGCGAGCAGGTGATGGGCTTCGGCGATTACACCAACGACCTGCCCATGCTGGAGAACGTGGGCTGGCCTGTGGCCGTGGACAACGCCATCGACGAGGTCAAGCGCGCCTGCCGGCTCGTCGCGCCGAGCTGCGAGGACGACGGCGTGGCCCAGACCATCCGCAAATACGTGCTGGGAGATGAACAGTTATGATGCACATCGTGCTGGTGAACCCGGAGATTCCCCAGAACACGGGCAACATCGCCCGCACCTGCGCGGCGACGGGGGCCATGCTGCATTTGATCAAGCCGCTGGGCTTCGAGCTTTCGGACAAGTACCTCAAGCGCGCGGGGCTGGACTACTGGCACATGATGACGCTTCAGGTGCACGAGAGCTGGGAGGACTTCCTCACGGCCTATCCCGACGCGCGCCTGCACTATGCCACCACCAAGGCTCCCCGGGACTACTGCGGCGCGCAGTACGCGGACGGCGACTTTCTTGTGTTCGGCCGGGAGACGAAGGGTCTGGACGAGGAGCTGCTGGCCCGCAACTATGAAAAATGCATCCGCATCCCCATGCGCAGCGACGCGCGCAGCCTGAACCTGTCCAACTCCGTGGCCATCGTGCTCTACGAGGCGCTGCGGCAGCAGGGCTTCCCGAACCTCGAGGGCGCGGGCCATCTCCACCACACCCGTCCCGAGGGCAGCGAATGGGCGGACTACGTTTAACCCGCATGCAAAAACGGGTTGACAGCTCAGCTTCATCCGATATAATGAAAAACAGGTACCTATGATGAACATGTAGGAGAATGAATATGCGTATTGAGACCAAGTGCGTTCAGTCCGGCTACACCCCCGGCAACGGCGAACCCCGACAGATTCCCATCGTGCAGAGCACGACCTTCAAGTATGCCACCAGCGAGGCCATGGGCCGCCTGTTCGACCTGGAGGACTCCGGCTACTTCTACTCCCGCCTGCAGAACCCTACCTGCGACGCGGTGGCGGCCAAGATCTGCGATCTGGAGGGCGGCACGGCGGCCATGCTGACCTCCTCGGGCCAGTCCGCCAACTTCTACGCCGTGTTCAACATCGCCGGAAACGGCGACCACGTGGTTTCCTCCGCATCCATCTACGGCGGAACCTACAACCTCTTTGCCGTCACCATGAAGCGCATGGGCGTGGACTTCACCTTCATCTCCCCGGACTGCACCGATGCGGAGCTGGAGGCGGCCTTCCGTCCCAACACCAAGGCGGTGTTTGGCGAGACCATCGCCAATCCGGCGCTGACCGTGTTCGACGTCGAGCGCTTCGCCAACGCGGCCCACGCCCACGGCGTGCCGCTGATCGTGGACAACACCTTCGCCACACCCATCAACTGCCGCCCCTTCGAGTGGGGCGCGGACATCGTGACCCACTCCACCACCAAGTACATGGAAGGCCACGGCGCGGCGGTGGGCGGCGCGATTGTGGACGCCGGGCGCTTCGACTGGATCGCCCACGCGGACAAGTTCCCCGGGCTCACCACGCCGGACGATAGCTACCACGGCGTGACCTACGCGGAGAAGTTCGGCCTGGGCGGCGCGTTCATCACCAAGTGCACGGTGCAGCTGATGCGCGACTTCGGCTCCACGCCCTCGCCCCAGAGCGCCTTCATGCTGAACCTGGGCCTGGAGAGCCTGCACGTGCGCATGGAGCGCCACTGCGAGAACGCCCTGAAGGTGGCCCAGTACCTGGAGCAGAATGACAGGATCGCCTGGGTGAACTATCCGGGCCTGGAGTCCAGCCCCTATCACGCCCGGGCGCAGAAGTACATGCCCAAGGGCACCTGCGGCGTGGTCTCCTTCGGCGTGAAGGGCGGTCGCGAGGCCGCGTCGAAGTTCATGCAGAACCTGAAGATCGCCGCCATCGAGACCCACGTGGCCGACGCCCGCACCTGCTGCCTGCATCCCGCCAGCACCACCCATCGCCAGATGAACGATGCGGAGCTCATCGCCGCCGGCGTGTCCGGCGATCTGGTGCGCCTGAGCTGCGGCCTGGAGAGCGCCGAGGATCTGATCGACGACATCGCCCAGGCGCTGGCGCAAATCTGAGTCAAGAACCCCCTGAAAGGTGAGAACCCATGCCCATCAAAATTCCCAACAACCTGCCCGCCGCAGAGATTCTGCTCAAGGAGAACATCTTCGTCATGACGGAGACCCGGGCGATGACCCAGGACATCCGTCCGCTGCGCATGCTGCTGCTGAATCTGATGCCGAAGAAGATCGAGACGGAGACCCAGCTGACCCGTCTGCTGGGCAACACGCCGCTTCAGATCGAGCTGACGCTGCTGCGCATGGAGGCCCACAAGTCCCTCAACACCAGCCAGGAGCACCTGCTGTCCTTCTACCGCACCTTTTCCGAGGTGAAGGACACCTGCTTCGACGGCATGATCATCACCGGTGCACCGGTGGAGCACCTGCCCTTTGAGGAGGTGGACTACTGGCCGGAGCTGTGCGAGATCATGGAGTGGTCGCGCAGCCATGTGCACTCCACGATGCACATCTGCTGGGGCGCGCAGGCGGGCCTGTACTACCACTACGGCATTCAGAAGCAACCGCTGGAGAAAAAGCTCTTCGGCGTGTTTCCCCATCGATCGGAGTACCGGGAATCCATGCTGCTGCGGGGCTTTGACGACGTGTTCATGGTGCCCCACTCCCGCCACACCACCGTGCGGCGCGAGGACATCGAGGCCGTGCCGAGCCTGCAAATCCTGGCTTCGTCCGAGGAGGCCGGGGTGTGCATCGTGCGCAACCGTCAGGGCCGGCAGTTTTTCATGATGGGCCACTCGGAGTACGATGCGCGCACGCTGGAAAATGAGTATCTGCGGGACGTGAAGGCGGGCAAGCCCATCGACGTGCCGAAGAACTACTATCCCGGCGACGATCCGTCGAAGGATCCTATCGTCAGCTGGCGCGGACACGCCAATTTGCTCTATTCCAACTGGCTGAACTACTTCGTCTACCAGACCACGCCCTACGACGTGACCCAGGTGGCGAATCCATCCGAGAATTCAGAGAATTAGGGAAAGAGGATTCCCCACTCCGCAGCGGTGGAGCGGGGAATTTATGATATGCAGAGGGGAGGAACGCGGCATGCGCATACTGCTTGCGGAGGATGAAATCGCCATGTCCGAGGCGCTGGTGGACATCCTGAGCTTTCACAACTACAGCGTGGACGCGGTGTACGACGGCGCGGACGCGCTGGACTACGCCCGGAGCCAGGCCTACGACGGCGTGATTCTGGACGTGATGATGCCCCGCATGGACGGCGTGGAGGTGCTTAAGCGCCTGCGCCGGGAGGGCAACCGCACGCCGGTGCTGCTGCTGACCGCCAGGGGCGAGGTGGAGGATCGCATCCGTGGCCTGGACGCGGGCGCGGACGACTACCTTCCCAAGCCCTTCGCCATGGGCGAGCTGCTGGCCCGGCTGCGGGCGATGCTGCGCAGGCGGGAGAGCTACGTGCCGGACGTGCTGCGCCTGGGCGACGTGACGCTGGATCCGGGGCGCTTCGAGCTGCGCTGCGGGGACAGAGCGCAGTCGCTGAGCAAGCTGGAGTATCAGATCATGGAGCTGCTGATGCGCAATCCGGGCATGACCTTCTCCGCCGAGACGCTGCTGGAGCGGGTCTGGGGCTGCGAAACCGACGCGGGCGTGGGCGTGGTGTGGGTGTACATCTCCTACCTGCGCAAGAAGCTGGCTGCGCTGGACGCGAAGGTGGAGATCGCCTCGCGCAGGGGCCTGGGCTACACGCTGGAGGTCGGGCAATGATTCGCGCGCTGCGCCGCAGGTTCATCCTGGGCGCGATGCTGGCGCTGGCGATTCTGCTGCTTTTGCTGAACTGCGGTGTGATCGCGGGCAGCTACCTTCAGATGGAGCGCAGGTGGGATCAGACGCTGGAGCGCCTGATGGAGATGCCGGATGTGGGTGCGCGGCCCGAGCCACCGATGGAGAACCCACGGGAGCCGAAGGACAAGCTTGCGCTGTTCGGCTACGAGATCCCCGCCCACGGCCCACAGGAGGCGTACTATCTGGTGCGCGTGGACGCGGACGGCGGCATGGAGGTGGACGCGCGGGGCGTGGCAGAGACCGACGAGGCGGCGCTTCAGGCGGTCGTGCATGAAATCCTCGCGTCCGGCGAGGCGGAGGGCAAGGCCGACATGTACAAGTTCGCCCTGCGGCGCATGGAGGACGGCGGCGCGCTGGTGGCGCTGCTGGACAACTCTGCGCCGCTGCAGGCGCTGCTGGGCATGCTGGGCCCCATGATGATCGCCAACGCGCTGGGCCTTTTGGGGATGTTCCTGATCCTGCTGCCGCTGTCGAAGCGCATGGTGCGCTCCTACGCGGTGAACATCGAAAAGCAGAAGCAGTTCATCACCAACGCCGGGCACGAGATCAAGACCCCGGTGGCCATCATCCAGTCCAATATCGACGCGATGGAGCTGATTCAGGGCGAGAACAAGTGGAGCCGGAACATCCGGGGGCAGGTGGAACGCCTGCGCGCGCTGCTGAACGAGCTGCTGGCGCTGGCGCGGCTGGACGAGGGCCGCGGGGAGCAGAAGCGGACGCAGGTGGAGCTGGGCGCGCTGGTCGCGGAGGCAATCGAGGCCGAGCGGGAGCGCTGTGCGGCGCGAAAGCTGTGTGTGCGCAGCGAGATCGCGAAGGAAATCTGTCTGCGGGGCGATGCGAGGGGCCTAGGGCAGCTGGTGCATGCGCTGCTGGACAACGCGGTGCAGTACGCCGACGCGGGCGGCTGGATCGAGGTCAAGCTGGAGAAAAGCGGCCGACGCGTCCGGCTGACGCTGCGCAACAGCGTCTCCCGGCTCCCCGATTGTCCGCCCGAGCGCCTGTTCGAGCGCTTCTATCGGGGCGACAGCGCCCGCACCCAGGGCACGGCGGGCTGCGGCGTGGGACTCTCCGCCGCCCAGTCCATCGTCGAGGCTCACAGGGGGAGGATCGCGCTGCGCTACGAGGACGCGCACACCGTGCGGGTCAGCGTGGAGCTGCCAATATGATTTGCAAAGAATGAGGGACTGTGAAGGAACATCAGCGCGTTCTTTCACAGTCCCTTTTCCATGGGGCTTATCAGAAGGAGAATGAAGTTTTATTCGCCTGTGCGCACCTCGACGCTCAGGCCCAGGGGCAGATCAAAATCCTCGGGAACGAGCAGCGCGACGTAGCCCTCGCCGTCGGCGATTGCGGACACGCCCTCCACGATTGCGCTGCGGGGAGTCTCTGTGGGATCGTCGGCGCGGATGTAGGTCGCCGCATCGCCGATTTGTATGCGTGCCGCGTCCGCAGCGCTCAGCTGCACCTCGATGCGCACGTCCTCGGGCTGCACCAGCTCCGCCACGCTTTGGCCACTCTGGAGCATGTCGCCGGGGGCAACCAGCACGCTTGTGACAACGCCGTCTGCGGGGCAGATGATCTGCGTCTCGTCCGCCTGCGCCCAGGTGAACAGCAGCTCGCCGCGCTCAACTATCTCGCCCTCCTGAACGCACAGCTCGATCAGCGTGCCGCTGGCGCTGTACTCGATGGGCTCCGCACCGACGGCGGTGCCCACGCCCACGCGCCGGGCGGCGCTGAAGTCCGCGTCGCGGTAGAGGTTCACAGTTTCGCCCACGTACAGCTCGCCGCCGATGACCTCCACCTGATACTCCGTGCCGTCGATGGACGTGACCACGCCGACGGCCTTGTGGGTGCCGTTGGCGGTGCAGCGCAGGTAGAGCTGCTCGCCGATGTGCACCAGCTCCGTCTCCGGGTCGTTGTACGCGCCGTCCACCGTGCAGTAGACCGTGTAGCGGCTGGTGGGAAGGATCTCCAGCACCGCGCCGTCCACGCTGTCGCCCTCCTCCGCGCAGCACAGGGCCACGGTTCCGTCCCAGGCGGCAAACACCTTCTCCGCACGGGTGGAGCCGACGGTCTCTCCGGCCGCCACGCTCTGTCCGGGCAGCAGGGAGAGCGACTCCAGCACGCCGCCGGATGCACTGACCAGCGCGGTGGTGCGGGATGCGACCGTCGTGCCCGCGTAGGTCTCGGCCAGCGCGGGGGAGGCCGCGAGTGCCAGCGCCGCCAGCAGGCTCAGGCTCTTTTTCAGCATAGGCATCATCCTTTAATTCGTTGCAAGTTCGCCGCCATTGAGCAGGTACTGCGCGCCGCCGACGCGAACGATCTGTTGATCTGCGCTGATCTCCAGCGTGAAGTCCTTGGCGACCAGACCCTGTGCGCGCAGCATGCCGTAGACGCTGCCGCAAAGCTCCAGCGAAGTGGAGAGTTGGATTTCCCTTCCCTCCGTCACGAGGGTCAGGGTTTCAATTCCGCTGCGGTTCAGGGTTTGCAGCGCGGAGAGACGGATCTCCCAGCGCGCGCCCGCCGCGACGGGGTTCAGGCGCAGCGTGGAATCCTCCAGGCTTGCGGTGAAGGCCGCGCCGCCGTCCAGCGTCAGGTTCAATTCGGTTTCGCCCAGCGTGAGCAGGGTCATCTCATCATCGGAGGTTTCCAGCGCCACCGTGCCGTAGAGCTGCATGTCGCCCGTTCCCGAGGCGTGGCTGCCGGTGAGCGCCTCGCCGGGGGTGACGCGGAAGCCCTGCGCCTCCATGCCCTCCGGGCTGCCGCCTCCGCCGCTGGGCCTTCCGCCACCGGGCATGCCGCCGCCCGGACCGCCGCCGGGCCTGCCCTGCGTCAGCATGAACTGTGCTTCCTCAAAGAGCAGCAGTTCATCGCCTGCCCAGGCCTCGATGCGCAGGGTGTAGGGGCCCTCGGCATAGTCCGCAGGCGCAAGGGCGATGCGGTTCTCCGACACATCCTGAGAGAAAAGCACATTCCCGTCGGAATCGCTGATCTGCACCTGCACGCGCTCCGCACCCGGAATCTCCGCCCAGGTGAATGCAATCTGCGCGTCGGGCGCACTGAGGGCGATCTGCCAGACCTGATCGATCCGCTGCGCGTCGCCCTCGGGCCTTAAGTCAATGGCGCTCACAGGGGCGCTGGGCGCGGGCGTGACCGTGGGTTCCACAGATGCGGTCGGCTCAATGGTCGCGGTCGGTTCGACGGTTGCCGTGGGTTCGATGGTTTCCGTGGGTTCTGCGCTTGCGGTCGGCTCTGCCGTCTCTGTGGGTTCAATGCTTGCCGTGGGATCCACCGTCGCGGTGGGTTCAATGGTGACCGCTTCGGTGGGCGCGGGGGTGTCCTCCGGGACGGGCTCCGCCAGCGCGCCGCTCAGCAGAATCAGCAGGGCCAGCGCGCCGCAGAGCCTGCGCTTACTCCTTGACATGTCCGCTGCCCTCCGGTGCGCCCTCGCCCATCGGACGGCCGCCGAAGTCCGCAAGCGCATCCGTCATGCCCTCGCCGTCGGGTGCGAACCTGCCGTCGCGGGCGAATTCTCCCTCGGGAGAGATCTCTTCTTCAGCGGGAGCTTCCTCGTCAGCGGGTTCCTCCTCGATAATTTCCGCTTCCAGCGTGGAGACCACGGCGGTCATGCCGTAGCGGGTGTCCGCGTCGGGGGTGAAGTCGATGTACACGGTGTAGGTCACGTTTTCGGAGGAGCTCATGCTCTCGCCGGAGCTGCCGGAAGCGCTGCTGTCGGCGATGGCGGAGATCATGGACACCACGCCGGTGTAGCGCACCTCCGCGTCGCTGTTCCAGTTGAGCTCGATCTCCACCGGGTCGCCCACATGGATCAGGCCAAGGTTGGCCTCGGCGATCTGCGCTTGAATCTGCATCGCGCCCTCGGGGTAGAGCACCGCCGCCACGCTGCCCTTCTCCAGCCTGCCGCCCTGGGAGAGGCCGATCTGGGCAACCACGCCGTCGCTGGTGGCCAGAATCTCCTTGCCGCTCATGTAGTAGCCGTCGAAGCTGCCCTCCAGGGTCTCAAAGAGCAGATCGCCCTTCTGCACGGTCTCGCCGTCCTGCACCGCGATGGAGACGATGCTGCCGCTTGCGCTGACGGCGGTGGGATTTCTGCGCCCCAGCGTGCCGCGACCGATGCGGGCGGCGGTGGTCGCGCTCTCGCCGCGGTAGACGTTCACGGTCTCGCCGATCAGGAACTCGCCGGAGGTGACCTCCACGGTGTAGCCGGTACCCTCGATGGCGGTGATCACGCCGGTGCCGCTGTGGCTGCCGTCGGAGTAGCAGCTGAGGTAGACATTTTCGCCCACGTGTACGAACTTGTTTTCGGTGGTGTTGTAGGCGTTGTCGGTGGAGGCGGAGATGGTGTAGACGCTCGCGCCTTCGATGTACATCACCGCGCCGTAGCGCTGGGAGACGGTCTCGGCATTGTCGCCCGCCTGGGCGAACAGCCCGGTGATCACGCCGTCCTCGGGGGCGTAGACCCTGGTGGTGGTGAGGGTGGCGAGCACGTCTCCCGCGCGCACCTGCTGGCCAGCGACGGCCTGTACGCTCTCTACGGTGCCGCCGATGGGCGCGTAGACCTCGCTGGTGGACTTCGCCGCCACGGTTCCCGTGAAGCTGATGGTCTCGGCCAGCGCGCACGGTGCGAGCAGCGCGCAGACCAGCGCGCCGGTGAGGATTGCCTTGCCCGGATTCTTCATAGTATTGTACCTCCTTGAAATATGGTCGGGTTATACGGATCGAAGTGCGTCGATGGGGTTCAGGCGGCTGGCCTTGCGGGCCGGGGCCCAGCCGAACAGCACGCCCACGGCGGCGGAGAAGCCCACGCCCAGCGCGATTGCGCCCACGGAGAGCACGAACTGCGTGCCCATGGCCTTGCACATGGCGAAGGACAGGATCAGTCCCAGCGCCACGCCCGCCAGGCCGCCGATCAGCGACAGCAGGAAGGATTCCATCAAAAATTGCAGCTGAATCTGCCAGGGCAATGCGCCCAGAGCCTTCTTCAGGCCGATCTCGGTGGTGCGCTCGGTGACGGAGGTGAGCATCATGTTCATGATGCCGATGCCGCCCACCACCAGCGCGATGGATGCGATGCCGGCCAGCAGCGCGGTCATCATGGAGAGCATCTCCTCCATGGTGTCCTCGATGCCGGACATGGTGGTGACGGTGAAGCAGTCCTCTTCGAAGCTGAACATCGCGTCCATGCGGGCTTCGATGCTGTCGGCAGCGGTTTCGCTGTCCACGCCGTCGGCGAGGTAGACGGTGAAGCTGGTCACGTCGCTTGTGTTGTTCATCTTCAGCGCCGTAGTGTAGGGGATGAGGATGTCGGCGCTGCCGGACATGAGGCTGGCCATGCTGGCGTCGCCGTCCTCGCTGAGCAGGCCCGATACCAGGAAGGGCACGCCGTTGATGTACAGGCTCTCGCCGATGGGATCCACGCCGTAGAAGAAGCTCTCCACCATGTCGGGGCTGATCCAGCAGACGAAGGAGGTCTGTGCCTCGTCCACGGCGTTCAGCGCCCGCCCGCGGGTGAGCAGATTTTCATTGGTGCGGAAGTAGTAGGCGTTCTTGCCGGATACGGAGATGTTCGTCTCGTAGCTGCCGCCCCGGGAGACCCTTGCGCTGAGGGAGACGCTGGGGGTCAGGCCGTCCACCTCGTCCATGGCGGTCAGCTCCGTCAGATCGTCGGCGGTCATGCCGGACTTCAGGTCGCTTCCTGTGACGCTGACCATCAGCGTGCCCGCGCCCATGGAGCTGAAGGACGAGGACAGGGAGCCGGACACGCCGGAGATGGTGGTGATGAGCGCGATGACCGCCGTCACGCCGATCAGGATGCCCAGCACGGTCAGGAACGAGCGCACCCGGTTGGCCAGGATGTTGCTCAGCGACATGCGCACGCACTCCCAGATCATGACGAGGCTTTTGCGGATGGATTTAAGCATCTTTCGTGCCACCTCCCTCTGTCAATTCCCCGTCGATGATGTGCACCACGCGCTTTGCGTAGGCGGCGATGTTCATGTCGTGGGTGATCATGATGACGGTGCGGCCCTCCCGGTTCAGTTCCTCAAACAGGGCCATCACCTGCCGACCGGTCTTTTGATCCAGCGCGCCGGTGGGCTCGTCGGCCAGCAGAATCGAGGGGTTGCCCACCAGCGCACGGGCGATGGCCACGCGCTGCTGCTGGCCGCCGGAGAGCTGGTTGGGGTAGTGGTGCATGCGGTCGGCAAGGCCCACGCGCTCCAGCATCTCCTGCGCGCGCCGCCTACGCTCCCGGGGGGACACGCCCGCGTAGATCAGCGGCAGCTCTACGTTCTTTTGAGCCGTCAGCCGGGGCAAGAGCTGGGAATTCTGGAAGATGAAGCCGATCTCCTGGCTGCGGATCCGGGCCAGCTCGGCCTCGGTCAGCTCCTCGATCTCCTGCCCGTGCAGGATGTAGCGCCCGGAGGTCGCCACGTCCAGACAGCCGATGATGTTCATCAGCGTGGACTTGCCGCTGCCGGAGGGGCCGAGCACCGACAGGTACTCGCCCTGCTCCACGTCCAGACTCACGTCCTTCAGCGCGTGCAGCTGCTCGTCGCCCATGGGATAGATCTTGTTCACGCCCCGCATTCGAAAGAACGGGCCGGGGTCATTGCGTAGGTTCTGCGTCATGGATTGCCGCCCCCCGAATAGTTGCGTTCCGGCTTGGCGCCCATGCCGGAGGGATCGAAGCTGCCGCCGAAGTCGCCGGAGCCGCCGCGGCCCATGTTGCCGGAGGGCTGGGGCGCGTTCATCTGCTGGCCGCCGAAGAGCCCGGACAGCAGGCCGCTCAGACCGCTTGCGGTCGCCTCGACCTCGGCCTCCACGTACACCTCGTCGCCCTCGCTCAGCCCGCTGACGATCTCCACATAGTTGCCGTTGCTCACGCCAACCTCCACGTTAACCTCCTCCAGCTCGCCCGCGTCGTTGTACATGTAGACGTAGGCGCTGTTGGTCTCGTCGAAGCTCAGCGCGTCCATCTTCAGGATGACCACGTTCTCGGCCTCCTCCTGGGGGATGGTCACGGTGGCCTGCATGCCGGGATAGATTCCCTCGTCCACGTCCACGTAGGCCGCGGCGGTGTAATAGGCCACGGAGCCGCCGGCGCTGGAGATGTAATCGATGCTGGCGATCTCGGACTGGAAGGTCTTTTCGGTGGCGGTGGCGGTGACGGTGCAGGCCTGGCCCACGGCTACGTCGGAGATGTCGTATTCGTCCACCCGGAAGGAGACCTTCAGGTGGGTGAAGTCGGCCACCTGCACCAGTGCGTCGCCGTTTGCGACCTCGTCGCCCTCCTCCACGCTCAGGCTGTTGACGCGCCCGTCAAACTCGGCCTTGATGGTCTCGCCGTTGGAGAGGCGCAGCAGATTTTCGCCCGCAGTTACGTCCTGACCGGCTTCCACGTAGACCTTGCGCACCGTGGTGGATGCGGAGGCGGCGTAGCTCGCGCTGTCGATCAATTGCAGATTTCCGCTGAAGCTCAGCGAATTGGAGATGCTGCCGATGGTGGCGGTGTAGCCGTCGTAGGTCACGGTGTACTCCTGCTTCAGCATGCCGTAGCCGTACCAGCCGGCCCCAGCCAGCAGCGCCAGGACGATCACCAGCGTGACGATCCTGCGCACGATGCGCCTGCGGCGGCGGTGTTTTAGGATGGGTTTTTCATTCATGCGTCTAAATCTCCCTGCTTGGATTCCTCGCATAGCCTGCGATGCTGAAATTATACGGGTTTTGGCTTAGCCGAGGCTTAGAAAAGCGATGAATGGACTGTGAACAAATGGAAGAATTCGTGAATTTGGCCGGGGTGTGGGCATACAAAAGCGCCCCGGAGACGGGCTCCGAGGCGTGCAGTGCATCTATGCGTCAAGGAGAAGGTTGCGCTCGATCCGGTTCATGTGCCTCCCACCTTCCGTCGTGTTCACGGTCAGTGTAGCATTTCCGAATCAAGCCAGGGTCAATTCATCCTCAACGATTGTTGACGATGATTTCCGTGTTGATTTCCTCAGAAGAGGAATAGACGGTGAGCGCCCCGTCCGTCAGCTGCACCCAGGAGACGCTCTCCCCGAAGCAGCTGGGACAGGGTTTCTTTCCGTCGGCATTGGCGGTGGAGATGCTGTGGGCCGAGGCGTTCTGCATGCCGGAGCAGTCCTCGATCAGATGGTAGTACACGCCGCCCGGGGTGTAGTAGACCAGGCTGTCCCAGGTGGAGGCCTCCGTCACGGCAGCGCTCTCGTAGAGGGTCAGCGGGTTCCAGGCGCAGTCCGGGCAGGCTCCGTAGCCCTCCGCCAGCGCCTGCTCCATGGTCAGCGCGCGGCCAAAGCTTTGCCCGCCGCAGTCGGGGACGCTGTGATAGTAGCTGCCGGGTGCGTTGCAGCTGGCGTAGACGGTGGAGGCCAGCGCCGCTGGTAGAAAGCAGTCGGTGCAGGGACTCTTGCCCAGTGAGAGCGCCTCCGCGATGCTCATGAGGTTTGCGTCCTCCATGCCGGAGCAGTCGGATTCCTTGTGGAAGTAGCCCCCGCCCTCCGTGCAGAACACCCAGCTTTCGACGCAGATGGGACAGGCGTTCTTGCCCGTGGCCGCCGCCTTCGCCACGGGCATGGCGCTTGCGCCCTGCATGCCGGAGCAGTCGGGGATGCTGTGGTAGTACATGCCACCCTGCGTGCAGTAAACCACGCCTTCGATGCAGACGGGGCAGGCGGTCTTGCCCATGGCCCAGGCCTTCTCGATGGTCATGTGGGTCGCGCCCTCCATGCCGGAGCAGTCGGGCTGACTGTGGTAATATTTGCCGCCCTCCGTGCAGTAGACGGAGGCCTCCTCGTTCACGGGCGCGGGGGTGTCCGTGGGCTCAGGCGTGACCGTCGCGGTGGGTTCGGTTGTGACCGTCGCGCTGGGGACGGGGGTCGGGGTCACGTTGGTTTGGCTCAGGGGGAGCAGATCGGGCTTGGGCTGGTTCATGCGGCCCATGGAGAACAGCGCCGCGCCCAGCAGGATCACCAGCGCTGCGGCCACGGACAGCATGGCGCCCACCCTGCGCCGCCGCGCCGACAGTCGCGCGCCCCGAAGGAAGCCCAGGCGGATGGCCTCGCCCACGCAGTCGGGGGTCTGCGGGAAGGCCCGGTCGAAATCGATCCTGTTCATGCTTGTTCATCTCCCGCGTTGAGGATTTTGCGCAGGCTGTTTCGGGCCTGGTGCAGCCGGGACTTGACCAGGGAATAGGGGATGTCCAGAATCCGGCCCACGTCGCGCAGGTCGTAGCCCTCCAGATAGCGCAGCAGCAGCGGCATGCGGTACTTCTCCGGCATGCTTTCAAGCGCCTCGCGCAGCTGCAGATCCTCGGTCATGGAATCCTGCTGCGACGGGCTGACCTGCTCGTCCAGCGGAGACAGCCGCAGCTTCTGCTTCCGCTGCAAATTGCGGCACTCGTTGACCAGGATGCGCGCAAGCCAGGCCTCGAAACGCGCCTCCTCCTTCAGGAAGCCGCGCTTCATCCAGCCCTTGAACACCGCCTCCTGAATGGCGTCGGCACAGTCGGCGTCATTCCACAGCACGGCGCGGGCGATGCGGTAGAGCTTGCGCTCCATCGCCTGCACCCGGTCTTTGCTGGAGCGCGCACCCTCGCGCGCTCCGCCGGGTTATCGCTGCATTATTGGATGCACACGGGACAGGCTTGCTTCCCCGCGCGGATCGCGTCCTCCGCGAACACCGGGGACGCGTTGCGCATGCCCTGACAGTGGGAATCGAGGTGGTAGTACTTGCCCTGCAAAGTGGCGTAGCAGGTCGCCGCGACGCATGTGGGACAGGCCTCCTTGCCCGCGAGGATCGCGTCCTCCGCAGTCACGGGGGAGGCGTTCTGCATGCCGCAGCAGTCGGAAACGCGGTGGTAGTACCTGCCCCGGGGCGTGGCGTAGTATGCGCCCTCGACGCACACGGGGCAGGCTTTCTTGCCCCGCGCCGCCGCCTGCGCTTCCGTCAGCAGGGACGCATTCTGCATGCCCTGGCAATGGGAATCGAGGTGGTAGTACTTGCCCTGCTCGGTGGCGTAGACGCTCCCCGCGATGCACAGCGGGCAGGGGGCCTTCCCGGAGAGCAGCGCGCCCTCGTCGGTCATGGGCGAGGCGTTCTGCATGCCGGAGCACTGGGAATCGAGGTGGTAGTAAGTGCCCTCCGAGGTGGCGTAGAAGGTCTCGGCGGACGCGCAGACGGGCAGCAGCGCCATGCACAGCAGCAGCAGCGCACCCCGATACATTGCAGTGGAAATTCGTTTCATAATCGTTGCCTCCTAATCGGAAGAATCATTTCAAGCATGCTTTCATCCATATAGACGTAGGGAAGTGCAGTTTGGTTGAATCTGCGGCAAAAAAAGTTGTTTTTTATGGATGCGGCAGCTTCCTCCGCCAGATCGGCTGAACTTTTTCCAATTTCCGCCCGTCCAAGGGACAGGCGCGCCGCAATTGTCGATATTTCGTCATGCGGCCATCCAGATTCCGTCGCATGCCGGTGCTATACTGTATGTGTATAGCTATATCGGTGAGAAAGCGCAACAAACGGAGGTACATATGGGATTTCTTTCTTCCTTAAAGAGCATCCTGGGCGGCAGCTTTTTCAATCTGCTGATCTATGCAGTCATCCTGTTTGTCTTCATAATGGGCCTGATCAAGTGCGTGTTTCCGGTGCTGCGCACCCGGGGAACCATCCGCAGCGCGATCCGCAACATCCGCGCCGGCACGGAGGCGAAGAAGTCCTGGCAGGAGGACGATTTTCTGGGCAGGGGCGTGCTCAGCGCCCACTGGAGCGAATACTTAAACAACCTGTTCTTCGCGGACGGCGTGTACCACAACGCGTCCAACGTGGAGGACTTCATCAATGAGGAGACGGTGATCTACGGCCCCGGGCGCGCGGCCTTCAGCGATGCGGTGCCCAGCCTGCTGGTCTCCATCGGCTTCCTGGGCACGCTGATCGGCCTGGCCCAGGGCCTCACCGGCTTCAGCATGAGCGACTCCACCGCCGTGATGGACTCCATCGTCACGCTGATCCCCGGCATGCGTTACGCCTTCATGACCTCGATCTTCGGCGTGGTGGGCTCGGTGGGCTTTACGCTCATCACCCGTGCGGTGCAGGGCTCCACCGAGCACACGCTGCGCGACTTTTACAGCGCCATGAGCTGCCACGCGGGCGTGCTCTCCGTGGATCCGATGACCCAGGTGGCCATCTACCAACAGGAGCAGACGGCGCTGATCCGCAAGATGGCAAACGATCTGGACGGCAAGCTTTCCGAGAACATCGCCGGCGCGGTGGAGAGGGCCGTGGAGCCGCTGAACCAGAGCCTGAAGAATTTCGTCACCGTGGCGACCCGGGAGCAGATGCGCTTCCTCGACGCGGTGGTGGGCCGCTTCATCGACCGCATGGACGAGATGCTGGGCGGCCAGATCAAGCGGCTGTCGGCCGCGATGGAGGAGGCCGCCAACGTCCAGGGCGACGCCCTGCGCGCGGTGCGCAGCAGCCTGAGCGACACCACCGGCATGCTGGAGAGCATCCGCGAGGTCACGCGCATTGCCGACGACATGGTGCGCTCCAACGCGAAGTATATCGACGATCTGCGCCAGAACCAGCAGCAGACCGACGAGGCCTTCGCCCGCGTGGCCTCCAGCGTTGAGCAGATGGATCTGATCAGCCGCCAGCAGGCGAACTACCTCAAGTCCGTCTCCGCCATGCAGGCCGAGGTTGCCCGCAGCATCGACCAGATGAACTCCTCGCTCAGCGGCTTCACCAAGCGCGTGGCCGAGGACAGCGCCAACGCCTCCACCGGCATGCTCAAGGCTGCGGCGGAGCTGCGCGCCACCGGCGAGCACATGCGCGAGATTCACAAGGACTGCACCGACGCGATCACTGCGGAATTGAAGATGACGCTGGATTCCTATCAGGACTACGTCAACCAGTTCACCCAGCGCGTGGACTACCTGGCCTCCAGCATCTCCGATTCCCTGAGCCACATGCCCCAGGCGGTGAGCGATACCTCCAACCAGTTCCTGGATCAGGTGGATCGCCTCTCCGACACCCTGATGCAGGCCCAACGGGTGCTGAACGAGACCGTTGCGCGCCTCTACGGCGACCAGCGGGCCCGGCACTGATGTGCGCGCCTGAGAAGGGACGGTGAAGCGCATGCGATCCAACCGAAGATCGGGCGTCCGGCGGCACGGGCGCAACGACGGCAGCTTCTGGCTGAGCTTTTCGGATCTGATGAGCTCGCTGGTGCTGATCATCATTCTGGTGATGTTCTACATCATCTACCAATACTTCAACCTGGCGGAGATCAACCAGGCGGAGATCGCCCGCCGCCAGTACCAGCTGGACGAGGCCCAGGCCGAGCTGGAGAGCCAGCAGACCAAGCTCTCCGACGCGGAGAAGCAGATGATCGCCCAGCAGATTCTGCTGGACGCGAAGCAGGAGGAGCTGGACAGCGCCCAGGCGGTGCTGGAATCCCAGAAGACCGAGCTTGCGGACACCCAGTCCAAGCTCAGCGAGAAGGAGGCCGAAATCGCCGCTCAGCAGGCGCAGATGGAGGCCCTGGGCATCCAGCTGGACGAGCAGCAGGCGCAGCTTGCGACCCAGCAGGCCCAGCTGGACAACCAGCAGGCGCAGATCGAGCAGCTGGTGGGCATGAAGACCCGCATCATCACCTCGCTCTCCAATGCGCTCAAAAGCAACAGCATCTCCGCCACGGTGGATCCCACCACCGGCTCCATCGCCCTGGAATCGGACGTGCTGTTTGAGTCCGGCGAGCACAAGCTCACCGACGCGGGCAAGCGCTTCGTGGACGACTTCCTGCCGGTGTATCTGGACGTGCTCTTCTCCGAGGAGTACAAGGACTACGTCTCCGAGATCATCATCGAGGGCCACACGGACTCCGTGGGCGGGTACCTCACCAACCTGGAGCTGTCCCAGCAGCGCGCGCTGGCGGTGGCCAGCTACGTGCTGGGCGACAGCTGCCGGGCCGTATCGGCGGACGTGAAGAACGAGCTGCGCACCGTGGTCACGGTCAACGGCCGCAGCTACAGCGACCGCATCTTCAATGAAAACGGCACCGAGAACATGGACGCATCCCGAAGGGTCGTGTTCAAGTTCCGCCTGACCGACGAGCAGATGATCCAGCAGCTGCGCCAGATCCTGGAATCGGAATAAACTCTATCAAACAACAAAAGGGGAAATGCAAAAGTGCTTCATTTCCGCAGGCTGGTCTGGTTCATCGCCTCCCGGCTGATCCTGCTGTGCATCCTTTGCGGCGTCCTGGTGTGCGGCTTCTATATGTGCCTGAACACGGCTAACATCTACATCATCCTCACCGACGGCCTGGAGAAGCGCGCCAGCGTGATCCTGACCCAGGAGGACGCGGAGGATCTGAACTTCTACTTCCACGCCGACTTCCTCAGCGCCGACCGCGCGCTGGAGGGCGCCTTCGACGGCACCAGCGTCTACGATGACTACACCATCACCGACTTTGAGTACGACCTCAAGATCGAAAAGCTCTGGGCATGGCCCTGGGACAACTACGCCACCTGCACGGTGGTGGAGCGCGTGCCGTCCATCACCGGCACGGTGATCTCCAGCCGCAGGAGCGAGGCCTCCGAAACGGTGCCCTCCTGGCAGGGCGGCCGCTACGACATCACGCTGGTCAAGGTGGGCGGCGAGTGGAAGATCATCGGCATGCAGCAGACCACCGTGCTGATGGAGGCCGCAGGTTCCGACGGGGAGACCGCAGGACAGTAAAGTTTTGGAAAGGAACGCCCTTCCCGATGGAAGTTTTTCCCGGGAAGGGCTGTTCAGATGAAGGGACTTATGTTATAATTACTACATATACGTGAAAGGGTTAGGAGGCTTATCCATGGATCGCAAGAACAAGGTCTGGCTTGTCGTACTGGCGATTTTGCTGGTTCTGGCAATCGCGGCAGTCATCATCATCAACGGCAAGCTGTCCACTTCCAAGGAAGCGCTGGCAACGGTCAACACACAGCTGGCGACGCAGCAGGAGAGCTATGAGACGTTGGACAGCGAGTATAAACTGGTGAGCGAACAGCTTGCGGCGCTCGAACAGAGCAGCGCGAGTCTGGAAACCGAGCTTGCGCAGGCGAACGAGGACAAGGCCTCCCTTGAAACGCAGCTGACCGAGGCGGAGGCGAAGGCGAGCGAGCAGGAGACGCGCGCTGCCGAGCTGGAGACCCGCGCCGCCGAGGCGGAGACGAAGGTCAGCGAGCTGGAGACGCGCGCCACCGAGGCGGAGGCAAAGGTCACCGAGCTGGAAAGCCAGCTGACCGAGGCGGCCAGCAGCAACGAGTCTCTGACGGGGCAGCTTGCGGATGCGCAGACCCAGGCGCAGCAGCTTGCCACTGAGCAGCAGACGGCGCAGTACACCATCGCCACGATGGAGACCGCCGCCGGGGAATATCAGAAGCGCATCGGCGAGCTGGAAGCCTACGCCGTTGAGGCGGAGGGCAGAATCGCCGAGCTGAATGCAGCCATCGAGACCGCCGAGAGCCGCATCGTGGAGCTGGGCGGCGAGGTTGTGCCCGTCGAGGCGACCACCGGCGCACAGACTCCTGCCGGAACGGAAGCGCCCGCTGCGACCGATGCGCCCGCTGCGACCACGGAGAGCGGCCCGACGCTGGTGGTCGTTCCCGAGGTGAAGACCCCGGAGATCCTGACGGACGATTCCCGGATGCAGATTGAGGAGATTTACAGCGACATCGACGCCATCGTCAACGCGGCGGACGGCTCCATGACCGACGAGGAGAAGGTGCAGGCGCTGGACGAGCTGAAGGCGGAGCTGGCGGACTACGTGGGTGAGCTGAACGCCGCGCTGGAGGAGATCGCCGCGCAGGAGAGCGCGCTGGCCGCGTCCGTGGACAGCATCGAGACCCTGGAGGCGGAGCTTACGCAGGCGCAGGCGCGCGTGGAGGAGCTGACCGCAGCCATCGCCGCCGGCGAGACCACCATCGCGGATCTCGAAGCGCAGCTTCAGGAGCTCACCGCGCAGAGCGAGAGCGACATTGCGCTGGCTGCGTCCCAGATCGAGGAGCTCACCTCCCGCATCTCCGCGGAGGAGGAGAAGGTTGCCGAGCTCACCGCGCAGCTGGAGGCCGCCAATGCCGAGCTGGCCGCCCGCATCGCCGAGCTGGAGGCCTATCGCCTCAACCGTGAGCTGGTGGAGGGCGAGGCCTACACCGCTTCCACCCTCAGCAACGTGCTGAAGGTTGCCGACGACGGCGTGAGCGTGGAGTGGAGCTACACCAACGACTCGATCAGCGGCAACGCCGTGGTGCTGAGCATCCTGCTGGACGATGTGGAGTTCTACCGCTCCGGACTGATCCAGCCCGGCGAGAGCCTGGAGGGAATCACGCTCAGCCGCGCGCTGGTGAACGGCAGCTACGAGGCCGTGGCCGTCATGAGCGTGTGTGACGCGGAGGGTGCGGTCGTATCCTCCACCCGCGTGCCGGTGACGGTTCAGGTCGGCTGATCCATACAGATTTCAATCGGGGGGAGCGCGGTTTCACATCGCGCTCCCTCTCTTTGATTGCGGGAAAACTTATCCCTGCGCATCTTGCGCGGGACTGCGGCTTGTACTATAATGACTCGGAAACTGGTTTACAAGGCGGGAAAAGCAATGAAGCATGTGTATCGTCTCACCATCATCCTGGGGATTTCCTTCCTCGGGGAGCTGCTGAACCAATGGATACCGCTGCCGGTTCCGGCGGGCATCTACGGCCTGATTCTGATGCTGATCGGCCTGTGCACGGGCATTGTGCCGCTGGAGTCCGTGCGCGGCACCGGGCACTTCCTGATTGAGATCATGCCGGTGATGTTCATTCCGGCGGGCGTGGGTCTGATGGCGAGCTGGAACGTGCTGCGGCCCATCGTGGTTCCGGTGGCGGTCATATCGGTGGTTTCTACCTTCGTGGTGATGGCCGCGTCCGGCTGGGTGACGCAGGCGGTTATCCGCCGCGAGAGGCGGACAAAGGAGGCGGACAAATGAATGAGATTCTGACCGGCTCCGCCTTCTTCGGGGTGCTCATCAGCCTGCTGGCCTACTACGTGGGCGACCGCCTGCGCAGGCGCTTCAAGCTGGCGATCCTCAATCCGCTGCTGATTTCCATCGTGCTCACCATCCTGGCGCTGTGCCTGCTGGGCGTGGACTACGAGACTTACGCCGCCGGGGCGAAGTATCTGAGCTGGCTGCTGACGCCGGCGACGGTCTGCCTGGCGATTCCGCTGTACGAGAAGCTGTCGCTGCTGAAATCCAACTGGCGGGCGATCTTCGCGGGCATCCTGTCGGGCATGCTTGCCTGTATGTGCAGCATCCTGCTCATGGCGCTGCTGTTCGGCCTGGACCACGCCGAGTACCTCACGCTGCTGCCCAAGTCCGTCACCACCGCCATCGGCATGGGTCTGGTGGAGGAGATGGGCGGCTATCCGTCCATCACGGCGGTGGCCATCTGCATCACCGGCGTGCTGGGCAACATCGTCGCCGAGGGCTTCCTGAAGCTGATCCGCGTGGAGGAGAGCGTGGCGAAGGGCGTGGCCATCGGCAGCGCGTCCCACGCCATCGGCACCACCCGCGCCATGGAGCTGGGCGAGACCGAGGGCGCGATGAGCAGCCTGTCCATTGCCGTGGCGGGGCTGATGACGGTGGTGCTGATGCAGGTGTTTGTCCAGTTCCTGTAAGACATGGAAAAGGGCTTGCCTCAAAGCGACAATAAAGTAGGGCGGGGTGCCTTCACCCCGCCGCACAACAAAGATGGAGTTGTTTCAAAGCGGGGAAGATGCGATGAAACAGCCGCCGGAAAGCCGTAGGGCGGGGTGCCTTCACCCTGCCGGGGAACAAACGTTGAGCTGTCTCAAAGCGCGGAGAGCGTTTTGAGACAGCTTCTTTTATGCTCAGGGCTTCACGATGACCGTGGTGAAGTAGGAATAGCCGTCGGCGGGGATGTCGGCAAGCGGCCCCGTCCAGGCGCTGTCCATGCCCAGATTGCGCGCAGCGTAGGCTTCGCGGCCCGCGAGGGCATTTTTCAGCGCACCGATGTTCTTGCCGCTCTTCATGAGCACCACATTGCCCTCGGGAATCGGCACTTCGGGGTCGAAGCTGTCCACCACCGTAAGTCGCTCGCCCTGCTCGCACAGCGGCACGCCCATGGCTGCGGCGGACGCGCACATCGCGGGGATGCCGGGAACAACCGTGCAGGGGTGCAGGGGCGCGATGCGCCTGAGCAGATAGCTGCTCGAGGCATAGACGCCCGGGTCGCCCAGCACCGGGTACGCCACGGTGGGGTAGGTCTTGAGATGCGCAAGCAGCGCCTCCGCGGCCCGGTCGTGGGCGGCAGCCCAGTCGTCGCGCATGCCGCGCATGGGCATCTCCAGGCGGCACAGGGGCTTGTCCGCGATCAGATCGCCCACGATCTGCATCACGGCGCTGTTGCCGCTGCCCGAATCCGGCAGGGCGATGGCGTCCGCCTCACGCAGGATGCGCGCGGCCTTTCGGGTGATCAGCTCCGGGTCGCCCGGGCCGATGCCAACAAACACAAGCATGGCTTGTACCTTCCTTTCAAATCAGCTGTTCCAGCAGGGCGCAGAGCGCGGCTTCGTCGTCGATAATCACATCTGCGGCCCTGCACACCTCCTGCGAGGGCGCGCGGCTCCCTGCGAAGGCGATGGCGAGATCGGCGCACTGCAGCAGGGGAATGTCGTTGCTGCCGTCGCCGATGGCCACGAGGGGCCGGGGCAGCTCCATCGCGGCGCGGCCCTTGTCCAGCGCGGTCTCCACGCACAGCAGGCGGTTTTCCCGGAAGCCAGCCTTGGAGCACAGGCAGCGGCCCGTCATGCCCAGCGATGCGATCAGCTCCTCGATCCACACGTCCAGGTTGCCGGTCAGGATGCGGCAGCGCGGGGCGTTCGCGCGGAGAAAGGCCGCGATGCCCTCGTGCAGCGGCACATTGGCGGCGATCCTCCGGGCGCGATCGAGGGGAATTGCGCGCAGCAGCTCCACCCGCGCGGCGAAGCCCGGGGCGAAGGCCGCGCCGCTCTGCATGCAGGCCTCCGTGAGCGCGGCCATCTCGTTTTCCAGCCCCACCTCCCGGGCCAGCAGCGGCAAGAGCTCGCAGCGGGTTACGGTGGAGTCCAGGTCGAAGGCGAACAGGGGTTTCCTGCCCGCCAGTGCGTCAATCTTTGTTTTCATGTTGCATGGTAAAGATGTACACCGGGTTCTGTGCAGTCATCAGGCGGTAGCGGCCGAGCACGCGGGGCTTGGACACGGCAACCTCCGCGATGTCGCAGGTTTCAAAGGACTTGCACAGCTCCGTCAGCTCTGCCACCGTCTCCAGCGTGACCGCCGTGGCCACGATGCGCACGTCGGGGTTCTTTGCAAGCAGGCAGTCGAGGATGCCCCGCAGATTGCCCGTGCTGCCGCCGATGAAGGCGTGGCTGGGTGCGGGCAGATTCTCCAGCGCCTCCGGCGCGGCCCCGGCGACCACCTCCAGGTTGGTAAGGCCGAACTTCTCTGCGTTGTGCCGGGTGAGTGCCAGCGCCTTTTCCTTCATTTCAATCGCGTACACGCGGCCCTGGGTCGCCTGCATGGCGCACTCCACGGACACCGAGCCGCTGCCGGAGCCCACGTCGTAGACGATTGCGCCCTGGGTGAGCTGAAGCTTGCTCAGGCAGACGCTGCGCACCTCGGACTTGGTCATGGGGGTCTCGTCCCGGTCAAAGGCCTCGTCGGGCAGGCCGTGGGTCACGACGAAATCGCCGCTGCTTGCGTTTTCCACCAGAACCACGCTCAGGGGATCAAAGGCCGCATTCAGCAGCTCCTGCGCCGTGCCGGAGACGATGCCCTCGTCCGGATAGCCCAGGCGCTGGCCCACGTGCACGGTGCAGTGGGAAAGATTCGCTTCGCACAGCCGCGCGATGGCCTGATGCGCGCCGTCGCTGCCGCCCACCAGGGCGAATACCGCCGGATGCTTACGCACCTCGCCCACGAAGTCGCACTCCCGACCGTGCAGGCTCAGCGCCCGCACGTCCTGCCAGGGCCGCTTGAGCCGCGCGCAGAAGTATTGCAGGCTGCCGATGCCGGGCAGAACCTCCACGTCCATGTCGGTGAGCTCCGCCACCAGCCCGCGCGCGCCGCTGTAGAAGCCGGTGTCGCCCGAGAGCAGCACGGCGTAGTGTCGCCCCGGATCGCTGCGGATGAATTGGGCGATGTCCCGGGCCAGAACCGCAGTGTGGCGGCGCTTGCCGGCGGTCTCCACGCTCTCCAGCATGCGCTGCGCGCCGATCAGACAGTCGGCCTCGCGAATGGCGCGCTCCAGACCCAGCGTGCGGGTCTCGATGTTTCCCATGCCCAGGCCCGCCAGCACCACGCGCTTGCGGGGCGGGGTCAGGGCCAGCCTCTTCTCCAGATGGGACAGCATCTCCTCGGGGGACAGGCCCTCCACCTGTGCGGGCCGCCCGATCACGATTGCCTGTGCGCCCGCGCGCTTTGCGGCGGCGATCTTTGCGCCGTAGCCGCCTGCGCCGCCGGTGTCCTTGGTGACCATGTACCGGGCGTTCACCGCGCGCAGCATGGCGCAGTTCAGCTCCTCGTCGAAGGGGCCCTGCATGGCGATGATGTGGTCGGGGGCAATGCCGCAGTCCTCGCAGGTCTGAAGCGAGGCCCGCATCGGCAGCACCCGCGCGTAGATGCGCGCCCGCAGCGCCGGATCCTTGCAGAACTGGGGGAGCTGCTTGCTGCCGGTGGTCAGCAGGATGTTGCCTTCGGTGGAGCGCAGATAATCGACGCAGGCTTCCACGTCCGGCACGAACACGCCGTCGCCCTCGGCCATGCTGCTGCCGCGCAGCAGCCGCAGGTAGCTTGCGCCTGTTTCCCGGCACGCGGCGGCGATGTTCTGCGTTACCACGTCCGCATAGGGATGGGTCGCATCCACCACCGCGTCGAAGGCTTCGGCGCGCAGCAGGGCCGCCATTTCTTCCACATTCATGCGTCCGGCAAGGATGCGCACGTCGCTGTGCTGCCCCAGCAGCACCTCGCCGTACTCCGTGGCGACGCAGGCGGTGATTGCCGCGCCCCGACCCGTGAGGGCCTCGATCAGTTCCCGTCCCTCCGAGGTGCCCGCAAAGATACAGAGCTTACACATCGCGGTATCCCCTCGGCGTGACCATCCTGCCGTCGACGACCTTCGTCTGGCAGTTGCCGATGAACACGGTGGTGAACATGTCCGCCGGATACTCCGCAAGCTCCTTCAGGGTCATGATCTGCATCATCTCGCCCTCGCGGCCGATGTTGCGCACCACGCCGCATACGGTCTCCGGGGATGCGTGGCGCAGCACGATCTGGCAGGCCTGGCGCAGGTAGTCCGCGCGGCGGTGGCTGGCGGGGTTGTAGATCACCATGCACAGGTCGGCCTCGGCGGCGCAGTCCAGGCGCTTTTCGATCTTGTCCCAGGGGGTGAGCAGGTCGGACAGGCTGATGACGGCGAAGTCGTGGGTCAGGGGCGCGCCCAGCACCGCGCCGCCCGAGAGCGCAGCGGTCACGCCGGGGATGACCTCGATCTCCACGTCCTTGCCCTCAGAAAGCTCGTAGATCAGTCCGGCCATGCCGTACACGCCCGCGTCGCCGCTGGAGATCATGGCCACGGTCTTGCCGGTCAGCGCCGAGTCGATGGCCATGCGGCAGCGGTCGGCCTCCTTGCGCATGGGGGTGACCAGATATTCCTTGTCGGGCAGCAGGGGCTTCACCAGATCCACATAGACCCCGTAGCCCGCGATCACATCGCATTTCTCCAACGCACGCAGGGCGCGCACGGTCATCTGATCCGCTGCGCCGGGGCCGATGCCCACAACATACAGTTTATTCAAAGCAAGCACTCCATTTCTCCTGTGCAATGGCGACGGTCACGCCGTCCAGACAGGTCTTGTTGACGATGCGGGTCGCGCCCTCGCCCGCAGCGCGCATGGCGGCGCGCTCGCAGACGTTGTCCACGCCCACGGTGTTCTGCACAAAGTTCGATGCGGAAAAGCTGCCCTCCACCGCCCGCAGTCCCTCCGCGGAGTAGAAGGAGATGGGCAGGCTTGCGGAGGCGCAGTATTCGAGCAGCCCGGCCTCGTCGCGCTTTACGTCGATGGAGGCGGCGGAGGCGATGGCACGGGGCGATAGGTTCGCGCCCTCCAGCGCGGTCTGCACCGCGCGGCGGATGTTCTCCGCGGGGGTGTTGCGCTTGCAGCCGATGCCCAGGTGCAGGATGCGGGGGATGAGGGCAAGCGTCTTTTCGAAGGGCGCGATGTTCCGGCAGGAGATCGCCAGACCGCAGTCGCTGGCGCTGGCCTCGGCGTAGAGGTACAGCCCGCCGGGCAGCGCGCCCTCGATGGGAAAATCCGAATACAGCGGAAGATCGCGCTTCAGGATCTCCACGGCGAAGTCCTTCGCCGCCTTCATGGAGGAGATGGCGAGGCCGTTCCGCGCGGCCCACTCGTCCGCCGCAAAGCGCCGGCTCAGATCGGTGGCGGTGGTGATGACCGGTATGGCCGCGATGTCTGCGGCGATGCGCCGGGTCAGCGCGTTTGCGCCGCCGATGTGCCCGGACAGCAGGGAGATGGCCTGACGGCCCAGCTCGTCCACCACGATCACCGCCGGATCGGTGGTCTTGCTGCGCACGAAGGGTGCGATGGCCCGTACGGCGATGCCGCATGCGCCCACAAAGACCAGCGCGTCCACGCTGGAGAACAGCTCCTCCACGATGGAGCGCTCGCCGCCCCGGGGCCGGTGCAGAGAGACCTCCCAGTCCCCCTGCAGCGCGGCGCGGATGCGTTCGGCAGTGGCCTGTCCACGATCTGTGAAGTACAGGATGGCGGCGCGCTTCACTTCTCGGCCTCCCGGAACTCGGTGGTGAAGCCGGGGTCGTAGAGCTTCGAGCGCTCGTAATGATCGCCCAGGAAGCCGCCCACCAGGATCAGCGCAGTCTTGGTGATGTTGTTTGCCCGGGCCGTCTCCGCAAGCTCGCACAGGTGGCAGCGGAACTGCTTTTCCTCCGGCCAGCTGGCCTTGTAGACGATGGCCGCCGGGGTTTCCGGGGGATAGCCGCCCGCCATCAGCTCGGCCTGCAGGCCCTCCAACAGGCCGGTGCTCAAAAACAGCACCATGGTGGAGCCGTGTGCCGCAAGGGAGCGAATCTTCTCCCGCTCCGGCACGGGCGTGCGGCCCTCCATGCGGGTGATGATCACGGTCTGGGTCACGTCCGGCAGGGTGTACTCGGCCTTCAGGCTGGCCGCAGCGCCGCAGAAGGCGCTCACGCCGGGGCACACGTCGTAGGCGATATTCAGCTTCTCCAACTCGTCGAATTGTTCGCGCACCGCGCCGTAGATGCTGGAATCGCCGGTGTGCAGCCGCACGGTGGTCTTGCCCTGTGCTTCGGCCTCGCGGATGATTTCAATCACCTGCTCCAGCGTCAGTCTTGCGCTGTCGTGAATCGCGCACTCCGGCTTGCAGTATTTGAGAAGCTCGGGGTTGACCAGCGACCCGGCGTAGATGACCACGTCCGCCTCGCCAAGCAGCCGCGCGCCGCGCAGGGTGATCAGATCGGCTGCGCCGCAGCCGGCGCCGACAAAGTGTACCATAGTTTATTCCTCCCGCTGAATCAGTTGATAGAGCACCGCGTTGACGATGGCGGCGGCTACGTTGCTGCCGCCCTTGCGGCCCCGGGCTACGATGTAGTGCTGTGCGGTGCGCACCACTTCCTCCTTGGCCTCGACCACGTTCACAAAGCCCACCGGCACGCCGATGATCATCTCCGGCGCAAGCTTGCCCGCGCGCATCAGATCGCAGATGGAGAACAGCGCCGTGGGAGCGTTGCCGATGGCGAAGATGAGCGGCTTACCCAGCCGCGCGGCCTTCTCCATGGACACCAGAGACCGCGTCACGCCGCGCGCCTTGGCCTCCTCGGCCACGTCCGCATCTGCAATGAAGCAGCGCGCCTGACCGCCGAACTGGGCCAGAATTTTCTTGTTGATGCCCGACTGGGCCATGGTGGTGTCGGTGATCACGTCGCAGCCCGCGCGGATGGCGTCCATCATGCGCAGCACGGCGTGCTCCGAGAAGGTCAGGTTGTCGTAGTAGTCGAAGTCCGCCGTGGTGTGAATCACGCGCTTGACCACGAGCTCGAATTCGGGGTCGAGCTTCCGATCCCCCAGCTCCTCGGTGATGATCTCGAAGCTCCTTCTCTCAATTTCCATCGGCTTCATGCCGCATCTTCCTTTCCAGACATTTTTGTATGAAGCGCTGCGCGCAGCGCGGATTGCTGTGCAGGTACAGGTGGGGATAGCCCGCGTAGAGGGTGTCGCTCGTCCAGCCGCAGCGCCACGTGCGGCCCGATTCCTTGCGCGCGGTCAGGCTGTCGCCCGGATGGTCCGCGTCCCAGTAGTGAAATTCGTGGCCGCGAACGGAATCTCCTGCCGAAAACAGCAGGCTCTCCGATTCCGCCGTCACCGTGGCGTAGCCGAAGCGCGACAGCTTCTTCGTGTCCCGGCAGCACGCGGGGATCGCGCCGACCATGGAGAAATCGCCGATGCGCTCGGTCAGGTACATGAAGCCGCCGCACTCCGCGATGGTGGGAAGACCACCTTCCACCGCCGCGCGGACGCTTTCCCGCATGGACGTGTTTTCGCTGAGCGTCTGCGCGTACAGCTCCGGATAGCCGCCGCCCAGAATCAGGCCGTCGCAGTCCGGGAGCTGCGCGTCCGAAATCGGACTGAACTCGATCAGCTCCGCGCCCAGCTCCTCCAGCAGCTCCAGATTGTCCCGGTAGTAGAAGCAGAAGGCCCTGTCCCTTGCAACGGCGACGCGCACGCTGCCGAGGGGGGAGAAGCGATGCTCCGTCACCTCCAGCGGGGGCTGGGAACGCATCAGGGCGATCAGACCGTCCAGATCGATGCTCTCTTCGGCGCGCTGTGCAAGGATTTGCAGCTTCTCGTGCAGGTTTTCCACCTCTTGCGCGGTGACCAGCCCCAGATGGCGGCTCTCCAGCGCGCACTCCGGGCAGGCGGGCAGGTAGCCGAATACGGGGATTCCGCACTCGCGCTCGACGGCCCTTTCCAGCCCCGGATAGCTCATGGGCGTGGCGCGGTTGAGGATCACGCCCGCGATGTTGCTCGGATCGCGTAGCGCCTGATAGCCCCGCACCACCGCCGCGGCGGACAGCGCCATGCCGCGCACGTTCACCACCAGCACCGCCGGGGTTTCCAATACACGGGCCACGTCCCAGGCGGAGGATCGGGGATCGTCCATGGACAGGCCGTCGTAGTAGCCCATCACGCCCTCGATGAGGTTGAGATCGGCGGCGTGCCGTGCAAAGAGCGTCCGGGCGGTGTCCGCACCCGCAAAGAACAGGTCGATGTTGGCGCTGGGCGCGCCGATGACCTCGCTGTGGAACATGGGGTCGATGTAGTCCGGGCCGCACTTGAAGGAGGCGATCGCGCAACCGCGATTCTTCAGCGCCTGCAGGATGGCGCAGACCAGCGTGGTCTTGCCGCAGCCGCTGCCGGTTCCGGCGATCAGCAGCCGGGGAAGATTCCTAAGCATCCGCCCACCGCCCGCAGGGCACGTCCTCGCCCCGAATGATTTTGTACACCGCGTCCATGTCCAGGTTCTGGCGCACGATGGCGGCCATGCGGTCGAACTCCCGGTCGCGGAACTGCTCCATGGTGAGCACGTCGCCGGTGTTCGCGTCCAATCCCTTCTCTGCGCGCAAGTGGTTGACCACCGCCCGCCAGAACGCGCCGGTGTCGAAGATGCCGTGCAGGTAGCTGCCCAGCACGTTGCCCTGCGGATTCGCCACGCCGTCCGGCTCCGCGCGTCCGTTCAGGTAGAGGAAGGGCACGCAGCCGGGGCCGAAGGTATTTTCGCCCGAGTGAATCTCGTAGCCGTCCAGCATGAGGCCGTCGTGGTCATGCAGCCAGCCGGATTCGCACTTGATCGCTCCGTGGGCCTGCACCGTGCGCTTTTCGGCGTTGAAGCGCACGTCGAAGTTCAATAGCCCCAGACCCGCCATCTCCGGGATGCGGGACTCGGTGTGCAGCGGGTCGCGCAGCGTCTCGCCCAGCATCTGGTAGCCGCCGCAGATGCCGATTACCATGCCGCCGCTTCGCGCGTGGCGCACGATCTCGTCGGCCAGACCTCTCTGCTTCAGCCAGTTCAGATCCTCGATGGTGTTCTTGGTGCCCGGCAGCAGGATGATATCCGCGTCCTTCAATTCCGACGGGCGGCTTGCGTAGGTCACGCACACGTCCGGTTCGCCCGCCAGCAGGCTGAAGTCGGTAAAATTCGAGATGTGAGGCAGCTGCACGATGGCCGCGCGAATCTGACCCTGTCCTGCGCTGCGGTTGAAGCGCTCGGTCACGCTGTCCTCGTCCTCGATGTCCACGTCCATCCAGGGAATCACGCCGACCACCGGGATGTTGAGCAGCTCCTCCAGCATGCGAAGGCCCGGCTCCAATATCTTCACGTCGCCCCGGAACTTGTTGATGACGATGCCCTTGATGCGCGCCTGCTCGTCCGCGTCCAGGAGCTTCACCGTGCCGTACAGCGAGGCGAACACGCCGCCGGGGTTGATGTCGCCGATCAGGATCACCGGCGCGTCGGCGGACTTCGCCATGGACATGTTGACGATGTCGCCCTCCTTCAGGTTGATCTCGGCGGGACTGCCCGCACCCTCGATCACCACCACGTCCACGCTGTCCTCCAGCGCGTCGTAGGTCTCCTTCACCATCTCGCGGAGACGGGGCTTGAAGCCGTCGTACTCCATGGCGGACATGGTGCCGATGGGCACGCCGTTTACGATCACCTGACTGCGCCGATCCGACGTGGGCTTGAGCAGCACCGGGTTCATGCGCACCAAGGGCTCGATGCCCGCGGCCTCCGCCTGCGTGACCTGTGCGCGGCCCATCTCCAACCCCTCCGATGTGGCGAAGGAGTTCAGCGCCATGTTCTGCGCCTTGAAGGGCGCAACCCGCAGACCGTCCTGCTTCAGAATCCGCAGCACCGCCGCGCACAGCATGGACTTGCCCACCGAGGAGCCCGTCCCCTGGAACATCAGAGATTTTCCGCGCATACCATCGCCTCCCGCAATGCCTGTAAAAGTCGTTCGTTGGATTGCTCGTCCTTCACCGCCAGCCGAAGGTGCCGACCGTCGCTGAGTCCATCAAAGTTCATGCACTCCCGGACGAGGATGTGCTTATCCTTCAGGTACTTCACCAGCGGTGCAACCGGACGGCCGAAGTCCGCCAGCACAAATGCCGCTTCCGAGGGATAGACGAAGATGCCCAGTCCGGTAAGTCCCGCGCGGAGCTGCTCCCGGCGGCGAGCGTTCATTTCACCGTCAGTCAGAATCTCCCGGCGGTGCTCCGGCAGCGCGCAGGCCACGGACTCCGCAAAGCAGCTCAGCTCCCAGGTGATCTGATGCCCGGAGAGTGCTTCAATGACCGCCGGATGCCCGCACAGGTAGCCCAGACGCACGCCGGGGATGCCCAGAATCTTGGTCATGGAGCCGGTGACCAGCAGCCGGGGATTGCAGGCGATCAAATCGACCACCGAATGCTGCGGGCAGTATTCGATGAACGCCTCGTCCACCACCAGATAGCCGAGCGCATCCTCCACCTGACGCAGCAGGTTTTCCACCTGTTGCCGGGTGAAGGCCGCGCCCACCGGGTTCAGCGGATTGCACAGGTAGACCAGCGCGTGTTCAAACAGCGCATCCTTCACCTGCGCGGCGGGGTCGCCGATTTCGTGCCTTGTGCGCAGCAGGCTTGCCTTGTGCACGCGCAGGCCGTGGCGCGTGCAGAGCATCTCGTACTCGCCGAAGCAGGGCGTGGCCAGCAGCGCACCGGAGGCAGGAATCTGGGCCGTGAGATCGATGGCGGAGATGCCGCCCGCCGTGGGGAGAACCTGCGCATCTTCCAGGCCCAGGTATTCGGCCAGCGCCACTCTCGCGCGGCGCATCTTCGGGTCGGGATAGTAGCGGATGTTCGCCATGCCCGCCGTCAGCGCGTCCCGCACCCACTGGGGCGCGCCCTCCGGGCGCAGGTTGGCGGAATAATCCAGCCAGTCCGAGGGCCGTCCGCCCTGCCAGACGTTTCCACCGTGGTTCATTTCTCTTCCTCCACGCATCTGCCCAGCACGCTTCCGTGACCGTCCACAAACACGATTTCAATCTGAATTTCGCCCCGCACCCGCAGGCTGCAGTAGCGCTGCGCGGCCTGCGCAAGGCGCTTCCACACGCCGTCATAGCCCGCCGCATGGATCAGCTCCATGGCCGCGTCAGTGGTCACGGAGGCGTACACGCTTTCCATCAGGGGGATGGGCGCGCCCATCAGCGCCAAGTGGGTGACGATGGCCTCCCGGCGCGCATCGCCCGTGTGGCTGTGGGTCTGCATCAGGCCCGCCGCCACCTTGGCAAGCTTCCCCGGATGCCCACCGATCAGGATTCGTTTGATCCCCAGCTCCAGCGCCGAATCCAGCATGAAGCCCAGGTAGTTGCTCACCTGCACGATGCACATGTCCGGGTACAGCGCGTGCATCGATTCCTCGCCCTGGTTGCCGAAGGTGAAGATCAGATGGTCGCGGCCCTGGAGCGCGCGCATCTTCAGTTCCGCGTACAGCGAATCCTTCAGCGCCTCCTCGCTCATGGGGCGCACCACGCCGCTGGTGCCCAGCACGGACAGCCCGCCCACGATGCCCAGGCGCGGATTGAAGGTCTTTTTTGCAATCTCCCGACCGCCGGGGATGGAGATGGTGACCCGCGCGGCACGATTTGGGTACACACTGCGCACCGCGTCCGCGATCATCTGCCGGGGCACCGGATTGATGGCAGGCTGTCCGCAGGGAATCTTCAAGCCCTGTTCCGTGATCATGCCCACGCCCTCTCCGGCGCAGAACCCGATTTCGCCGTCATGGGGCAGAACCTCCACATGGGCGACGATCTCCATGCCCTTCGTGATGTCCGGGTCGTCGCCGCTGTCCTTGCGCACGCCGCAGCTGCCGTCGGGGTGGGGAATGATCTCCGGCACGTAATCCCGGCCCTCGGGCACGGTGATGCGCACCTGATTCGGGCACACGCCGTCCCTCTGCCACAGGCAGCAGGCCAGCGCAGCCGCAGCGGCGCAGCTCCCGGTGGTGAAGCCCTCGCGCAGTTCCTTCACAGGATCACCTCCAGGATCGCGGCAAGCAGCGCCAGCAGGCACGCGGTGGCGTACAGCAGGCGGTTCGTGCGCAGGATGTCGCCTGATTCCACCGCCCGGTCGTCGTCGCCGATGGTGGGCTTCTCGACGGGCTTGCCAAAGTACATGTGGGTGCCGCCCAGCTGCACGTGCAGCGCCCCCGCTGCAGCGGCCTCGCTCCAGGCGCAGTTGGGGCTGAGGTGGTTCGCATGGTCGCGCTTCAGGATGCGCAGGGCGTTCCTCCCATCCAGACGGCACAGCGGCGCGACCAGGCACAGCATCAGTCCCGTCAGACGTGCGGGGACGTAGTTCAGCACATCGTCCAGCTTCGCGCTCGACCAGCCGATGTCCCGGTACTTCTCGTCCAGATAGCCCACCATGGAGTCCAGCGTGCTCGCCGCCTTGAAGCCCATGGCGAGGATCGGCCCGCCGAGGATCAGGTACAACATTGGCGCGATCACGCCGTCGGTGGTGTTCTCGGCCACGGTCTCCACGGTGGCGCGGATGATCTCGGATTCGGTAAGCTCCGAGGTGTCGCGGCCCACGATGCGCCCGACCTGCTTCCGGCCCCGCTCCAGCGAGATGCGCAGCGCCTGCGCCACGCCCCGGCCCTCCCTGGCCAGACACTTCGCCGAGATGCAGGTCCAGGAGATCAGACCCATGCCGATCAGCAGCGCAATCTCATCGATCAGATACAGCACAAACAGCACGACCGCGGTTGCGGCCATGCTGAGAAGCACCGTGGAGGCGGTGAGCCAGACTGCGCCGCGCCGCAGGTTTCCGCCCCGCGCGCGCAGCCGTTTTTCCATGAAGGAGATGTATTTGCCGATCCAGATCACCGGATGGGGCCAGCCCTCCGGGTCGCCGATGCACAGATCCAGCGCAAAGCCGATGAGCATCGCCGCGATGTTCCACTTGAAGAACGTCATGCCTCGATCTTCCTCTTGAGTTTATTTTCACGCTCCGCCGCGCGAAGCACTTCCTCCATGCGCCGGTTGCAGGGGCCGAGCTCCACGCCCGCGTCGATCACGGTATCGCAGGTATGTACCAGCTCCATTGCGCGATTGAATGCCGCGTCGCCGATCTCGTGGAAGGGCTGCTCCGTTACGACCTCCGCCGCCAGCAGGCGGGCCAGACGGTAGTCCAGATCGTTGGTGTACAGGATGCCCGCGCAGAAGGGCAGGTTTTTCTTTTGCAGCGCGCGGTAGACCGGGATGCCCGTGCCGCAGGCTGAGAGCACCAGAATCCTGGGTTCGCCCATGGGCCGGGGCAGCTCGATGCTGCCGAAGCAGGGATCGAAGAAGCCCTGCTCGATGTCGTAGAGCGCGCGGATGTTGTCCTCGTCAAAGACCTGCTCGGGAGTGCCGTAGGTGTCGATGGTCTCGCCCTTGACGCAGAGGATCTTGTCGGAGACCTTCTGGGCAAGGTCGATCTCGTGCAGCGACATGATTACGGTGATGCCCTTCTCCTTGGCCATGCCGCGCAGGATGGAGAGCAGCTCCAGCTTGTGGCGGATGTCCAGGAAGGAGGTGGGCTCGTCCAGTATGATGATCTCCGGTTCCTGACAGATGGCCCGGGCCAGCAGGATGCGCTGGCGCTGGCCGTCGCTGATGGCGTTGAAGTCGCGGTCGCACAGCTCCAGCGCGTGCACGGCCTCCATGGCGGAATCGACCTTTTTCTCGTCCTCGGCTGTCAGGATGCCCAGTCGACCGGTGTAGGGATAGCGGCCTGTGGCCACGATGTCCCGGCAGGTCATCAATTCCGGCTTCATGCGCTCGGTGAGCACCACCGCCATGCGCGTGGCCAGTTCCTTCAGCGACAGGCGCTTCAGGTCGGAACGATCGATGACCACGGTTCCGGCGATGGTCTTGAGCTGCCGGGTGATGCTTTTGAGGATGGTGGATTTGCCTGCGCCGTTGGGGCCGATGAGGGTGACGATTTCGCCCTTCTCCACATCGATGGTGATGTCGCGGATCAGGGTCTGGCCGTCGTAGCCCACGGCGAGGTTCTTTGTCTGAAAGTAATATGCAGCCACGTCTTACTTCTCCTTTTGGCGGCGCAGCATCATGCCGATGACCACCGGTGCGCCGAAGATGGAGGTCACGGTGCTGATGTTGAGCTCCGTGGGGGCGAACACCGTGCGGGCGATCAGGTCGCAGGCCATGCAGAACACTGCGCCGCCCAGGAAGGTGGCCGGGATGACCACCAGGGGCCGTGAGGTGTTCAGGCTGCGCTTGACCAGGTGGGGCGCGGCAATGCCCAGGAAGGAGATGGGCCCGGCGAAGGCGGTGACGCAGGCGGAGAGCACGCTGGAGAGCACGATCAGCGCCACGCGGAAGAGCTTGATGTTCACACCCATGCTCTGCGCGTAGGCCTCGCCCAGCTGATAGGCCCCGATGGGCTTGGACAGCAGAAACACCAGCGCGGAGGTGATGCCCACGATGATCACGGCGGTGACCACGCCGTCCCAGCTCATGCCGGAGAAGCTGCCCAGCGACCAGCCGTGGAGGTTTACGATGTCGGAATCTTCGGCGAAGGTGATGATGAAGTCGGTGACGGCGGAGCAGATGTAGCCGATCATGATGCCCGCCACCAGCAGCACCGCCATGTGCTTGAGCCGCCGGGACAAAAGCAGAATGAAGCCCACCGACAATAGAGACCCGATGAAGGCGGCGATGATCAGCGTCCAGGAGGACACGCGGTTGAAGTGGTCCAGGAAGTAGATCATCGTCAGCGCCACCACCATCTTCGCGCCCGAGGAGATGCCCAGCACGAAGGGGCCTGCGATGGGGTTGGCGAAGAAGGTCTGGAGCAGGAAGCCCGACAGGCTCAGCGCGCCGCCCAGCAGCGCGGCCATCAGGATGCGCGGCAGGCGAATCTTCCAGATGATGCTCAGCTGCGTGGGGTCGCCGCTGCGCCTGAACAGGATGCGCGCGATCTCTCCGATGGGAATCGGAACGCTGCCGATGTTGATGTTGAGCACGATGATCGCGCAGAAGGCCAGCGCCAGCACCAGAAACACGATGCCGTAGCGCGTGCGCCGGCGCAGGTTTTGGGTGTCATGAGTTTGCATTGCGCGTCTCCCGTCAGTCAAGCTTGTAGATGAAGGTCATGCCGTCTTCCTCGCCGATCAGCATGCGATGGATGTCGGTGATCAGGCTGCCCACGATGTCGGTGGCCTGATAGAGGTACTTGCCGGTGCACCAGACGTTGCCCTCCCGAACCGCCTTGAAGTCGGCGAAGAGGCTGCTCTTGGCCAGCAGCGCGTCCACGCTGGTCAGGGGATTGTCGATGGCGGCGTTGTAGATCAGGTAGTCCGCGTCCACGGCGGCGGCGTAGAACTGCTCCAGCGTCATGCTCACGGTGGAGCGCTTGCTCTCCGGGTCGGAGAGATCCTGGAAGATGTAGCGCCCGCCGGCGATCTCGATCATGCTGGCGATGTAGTCCCAGGACGCGCGCACATTCACGCTGCCGTCGGAGCTGATGTAGAAGAAGGCCACGGTCTTTTCCGTGTTCTTGAAGTCCTTCAGCTCCTCGATGATGGCTGTCTGGGTGTCGAAGAAGGCCTCGGCCTGTTCCTCCTTGTCCGTCAGCACGCTGTACAGCTTGATCCACTCGGTGCGGCCCAGGGGATGATTCTCATAGCTGGAGCGGTCGATGAACACCGGGATGCCCAGCAGCTCGATCATCTCCTGCACCTTGGGGCTGTGCAGGATCATCGTGGATTCGATTGCCAGGTCGCAGCCCTCGTTGATCATCAGCTCGTAGTCCGGCTCGCTGTACTTGCCGGAGAAGAGCATGTCGCCGCGCTCGATGGCGGCCACGGCGTTGTCGATGTACCAGCCCGATGCGGCGGTGCCCACCAGGCGGATGGAAGAGAGCGCGTCCAGCTGATCGAACAGCGCCATGGCGGAGGTTGCCGCCAGATAGATTTTGTCGAGGGGCTGCTGAAGCACGCGGATGCCCGCGTCCAGGCCCTCCGGCACCGGCATGTCCTCCGGCACGACCAGGTACTGCGCGCTGTCCTTTACGTCGATCAGCGCGTAGCCGCCCTCGTAGTAGTCCACAGAGTAGCCCGTGGCGTAGACCAGGTTCATACTGGATTCGTATTTCAGACCGGCGAAATCAGGTTTTTCCTCCGCAATGGAGGGCGGAGCGCCCAGCGCCAGCAGAAGGCAGAGCGCGATGCACAGGATGCGCGTTTTCATCATCGTATTATACTCCTCCTTTCCGAAGGGGACAAGCCGCGGGGCGGTGCTTTTTGTTGAAAGCTGCGGCAGATATGCGCATACCTGCCGCAGCCATGAGAAGCTATGTTTTGCTATGTCAGGCGTTCAGCGCGGCGACGGCGGCTGCATAGGCTGCATTCGCCGCGTCCTCGCAGCCGAGGATTGCGCCGTAGACCTTGATCCACTCCAGGCGGCCCTGCTCGCTCTCCTCACGTGCGGAGCGATCCACGAATGCGGGTACGCCCAGCAGGCTCAGGCGCTCGCGCACCTCTGCGGCGATGGCGCGATCCGCCTCGGCGACGCTCTCCGCCTCGGAGAAGGTCTCGGGCAGGATGGCCAGGTCGCAGCCGGACATCAAAAGCGCGGTGTAGTCGGGGGCGGTCCATGCGCCTGCGAAGCTGAGCTGCTCCGCAGTCATGCGGTTCAGGCTGAGGGTTTCGCAGCCGCTGAGCTGCACCGGATCGGTCTCGGCGGGGATCTCGATGCCGTCGATCAGCGTCATGGCGCTCTCGGAGGCCACGTAGGCGCTCTGCACCGGCAGCTGGATCAGCGTCGCCTCATCCTCCGTGCCTGCGGGAAGCTCCGCGCCCTCGGGAATCAGCAGGTAGCGACCGCCGTCCACCACGTCGATCAGGGTGAAGCCGCCCTCGTAGCGATAGATGGCGAACAGCGCGGCGCTCTCGATTTCGTCGGCGGATTCGTAGCTCAGGCCCGCGATCTCCGGCGCGCCCGCCTCGGCAGCGGCCTGGGCGGCTTCATCCGCAGCCTTGATGTAGATGTAGATGGTGTAGGAAACCTCGTGGTCCACGCTCATGGCGGTGGTCATGCCGATGATGCGGTTGTTGGCGTTGAGCTTCACCGGAATCTCGAAGGTGGAGCTGCTGCCGCCGTGGGAGCCGTAGTACTTGCTGCCGTTGGCCTTGACGTAGCTGTAGTTCGGGCTGTCAAAGACCAGCGTGGCCTTGGCCTTGCCGCCGGAGACCGTCACCTTGGGACAAGTGATCTTCACCTTGCCGGTGCCGCCGGAGAAGGAGAACTTGTCCGGGGTGTAGGTGCCGTCGGCCAGGGTGGTGGAGCTGTCCACCCTGCTGGTGGAGCCGCTCAGGTCGGCCTCGGGGGTCTCGGTGGGCGCGGGGGTGGGGGTCGCCGTGGGAACCGGCGTGGCGGTGGGCTCGGTTTCCACCTTCTCCATGCCCTCGGACTTGAAGGTGAGGGTGCGGTCGTACCAGCTGTCCTTGCTGATGGAGTGGGCCGCGATGGCGATGGGCAGATCGAGCTTCTCCACCGGGAAGCTGTAGGTGTACTTGCCCTCGGCGTTGGGCACGAAGGGG
>SFNY01000130.1 GCA_004554085.1 Clostridiales bacterium
CAGCAGTTCTGCGCGCTGCAGGTCCTCAATGTCCTCGTCGGGGTAATCCACCACCGCGTAAAAGCGGCTGACGACCGCCATAAGCGCCTCATAGATCTCATCCACCGTGCGGCTGAGCGTGCCGGAGAGCTGTCCCACTGCGTTGCGGGCGGCTTCGGCGGTTTCGGCGTCGATCAGGTCAACGACGGCTTCGGCCTGAATGAGGTCCATGCGGCCGTTTAAAAAGGCGCGGCGGGTAAACTCGCCGCCTGCGGCCTGCCGTGCGCCCTTGGCAAAGAGGGAGGTCAACCCCTCATTAGTACGATGGGTGAGCCGTGGCAATGGATCTCGGCGCAGTCCTCGCCGGTATAGCTGTTCGGCGCGCGAAACAGCACGCACAGGGCGTTGTCAATCACGCGGCCGGCGCTGTCCAGCAGCGTGCCGTAGACCATGTTGCGTCCGTCCTGCGCGGACATGGGTTTGCCGTTTTTAGGACAAAACACGCCGTCCAGAATGGCGCAGGTGTCCGGCCCGCTCAGACGCAGTATGCCGATGGCGGAGGGGGCTTGCGCCGTGGCGATGGCGGCAATGGTATCACTCATAGGATCAATCTCCTTTATAGGCAGCAATATATTCATTTTATCACATCGCATGTGAAAAGGGAAGTGGCGGAAAATTGTAAAAATCCGCGCTGCGCTCTTTACGAAAAAAGAGTTATCGTGTAAAATAGAGAAAAAATGGGGAGGAGGTGCGCCATGAGCGGCTATATTTTGCGGCAGGAGGAGAAAAATTATGTGCTGCGCTCCAGCCAGATCGACACGCTGGTGCAAAAAGGCGACAGCGATGCGGCCCTGCTGTATCTGTTCCTGCTGCGCACGGAAAATCCTCCCACACCCCAGGAGCTGATGCGCCGTCTGCGCTGGAGCGAGCTGCGGCTGGACGCGGCGGAACGGGCTTTGCAGCAGATGGGGCTGATCGACCGCCCGGCGGAGGTGAAGGCGCTGGAGCCGGCGGAGGAACGGCCGGCCTACAGCAGTGCCGACATGGCGGCATTCCATGAAGACCCCCTGTTTGAAGCGCTGTTTACCCAGGTGCAGGAGAAGCTGGGCAAGAAGCTCAACAGCAACGACAGTCAGATCCTGGCCAATCTGTACGACTGCGTGGGGCTGCCCTGCGATGTGATCTACCTGCTTTTGAACCACTGTCTGGAGCGGGCGGAACGCAAGTATGGAGCGGGCCGCAAGCCCACCATGCGGCAGATCGAGAAGGAGGGCTACTACTGGGCGCGGCAGGGCCTGTTCGATCAGGAGAGTGCGGCGCAGTATCTGCGCGATTACGAGGCAAAGCGCGGTCTTACGGCGCAGTACATGAAGGTGCTGGGCATGGGCGGCCGGCCGCCGGTGGTGAGTGAGGAGCGGTATATCCGCGGATGGATCGACTGGGGCTTTGACACCGACACCGTGGCCATGGCCTACGATAAGACGATATTTTATAAAAAGGAGCTGAACTGGCGCTATCTCAACGGGATTCTGCGCCGGTGGCATGAAAACGGCTGGCACAGCGTGGCGGCGGTAGAGCAGGGCGAGCAGCAAAAGCCGCAGAAGTCCGCCGGACACGCAGAGAAAAACGCGTGGATGCGCCAGTATACAAAGAGGTGAGAGCAAATGGCTTATGACGGCAAGGTGATGCGCGCGGCGCTGGAGCAATTTCAGGCAGACAAGCAGCGGCGGAGCAGCCAGTTTCTGGAGCGGCAGCGCCGTATTTTCCGGCAGGTGCCGGAGCTGCAGGAGATCGACCGGGAGCTCCGCGGCACCATGTCCCAGATCATCGCCTCGGCGCTGCAGCGCGGTACCGATCCGCTGCCTGCGATCCGTGTGATCCGCGACAGCAATTTGGATTTGCAGCGTCGGCGCGCGGAGCTGTTGGCGAAGCACGGCTATCCCGTCGATGCGCTGGAGGAGAAGGCTTACTGTGAGCTGTGCAACGACAGCGGTTATCGCGGCGGCGGTCTGTGCATCTGCTTGCAGGAGTACTACAACCGGGCGCAGATCGCGGAGCTGTCCCAAATGCTGGATCTGGGCACGCAGAGCTTCGACACCTTTTCCTTTGCGTGGTACAGCGAGCGTGTGTCGCCGGAGCTGGGCATCTCGCCCCGTAAATTGATGGAGAATAACTTTGACATCTGTCGGGACTACGCCTACGAGTTCGGCCCCCGCAGCGACAATCTGCTGCTGAGCGGCGATCCGGGGCTGGGCAAGACTTTTCTGTCCGCCTGCATCGCCCGCGTGGTCAGTGAAAACGGCTTTTCCGTGGTGTACGACACGGCATC
>SFNY01000076.1 GCA_004554085.1 Clostridiales bacterium
CATCTTCCCGAAGGCGGTGGAGTCCACCACGCTGGCGGGCCACGTCACCTGCGATGTGGCGCAGCTCACCGGACTTCCCGAGGGCCTGCCCTGCTACGCCGGCGGCGGCGACGCGGTCATTCAGGCGGTCGGCAGCGGCCTGGTGCGCCCGGGCATCCTGGGCGTGGTCATCGGCACCAGCGGCAACGTGACCATGGGCCTGGACCACTACGAGGACAACCCCCACGGCGATCTTCAGATGTTCTGCGGCAACGAACCCGGCCTGTGGACGGACTTCGGCTGCACGCTGTCCGCCGGCGGCAGCTACCGCTGGTACCGCGACACGCTGTGCGAGGGCGCGAAGCAGCAGTCCGCCGAGACCGGCGAGAACGTCTACGACATCATGGGCAGGGACGCGGAGTCCTCCGTGCCCGGCGCCAACGGCGTGGTGTTCACCCCCTATCTGTCCGGCGAGCGCTGTCCCTATCCGGATCCGAACTGCCGCGGCAGCTTCTACGGCATGAGCCTGACCACCACCCGCGGCGACGTCACCCGCGCGGTGATGGAGGGCGTGACCTACTCCCTGTGCCAGCTGGTGGACATCTTCGGCTCCATGACGAAGAATGAAAAGGTCTACACCTCCGGCGGCGGCGCGTTCAGCCCGCTGTGGCGGCAGATGCAGGCCGACATCTTGCAGGTCATCAGACCCGAGACCGAGTGCACGCCCATCGCGGAGAATCAGGAGGGCTACAAAAAGAGCTACGAGATCTACAAGAAGATCTATCCCGCGCTGAAGCCTGTCTACGATTTCGGCGCATCCCTCGGCTTCTAGTCGTGAGGCGCTACGGCCAGTTGCCTGTCGGCGGCGGGCGGGGCCCGCTTCCGGTTGCCTGTCGGCGTTTGAGCGAACGTGCCCCTATCCCCATAGATTCAAGGGATAGGGGCACTGTGCTTCTTTCCTTTCCATATGTTTGTGTTTCCCCGAAATCCGTCCCGGCAGGAATGGGACGGATTTCTCACGTTCGGTTTTGAGCTTACTGATGGCGAAACGGCAGGTTTCTTATGTCCGTTTTTGAATGGCTCCTGAATAGCCGTAGGGCGGGGTGCCCACACCCCGCCGCAGATTTCCTATGCCCGTTTTTGGATGTTTCCCCAAAAGAAAGAGCCGTCTCAAAGCGGGAAGAATGCTTTGAGACAACTCCTGCATAGCTGTAGGGCGGGGTGCCTTCACCCCGCCGCAGAATAATTATAGGGTTACCTCAAAACAGAGCCTGTTTCAAAGCAGCCTTTTCAATCCTCTTGTCATGCAATATCTCTTTGCCCTGCGCCGCACGCGCTCAGATCACGTAATTGTCGCCCGAGCGCTCGGAATCGATCAGGTCGGCCAGGGTGATGCCGTCGAAGAAGTCGTTCAGCAGTCCGTACAGCTTCTTCCACATGGGAAGCGTGCGGCACTTTTCCTCCCGATTGCAGGGCTGTGCGCGCTGCTCCAGGCAGGCGACGGGGGCAAGGCTGCCCTCCATCAGCCGCAGGATGCTGCCGACGGTGTACTCTTCCGGAGCGCGCACCAGGCGATAGCCGCCGCCCTTGCCGCGCAGGCCCTCCAGGAAGCCGTTCTGAACCAGATTTTTGACGATGCTCTCGAGATATTTTTCCGAAATTTCCTGCCGCGCGGCGATCTCCTTCAGCGGCGTGAAGCTGCTGGTCTGCTGTTCTGCCAGATCAATCATCACGCGTAGCGCGTAGCGGCCCCGGGTAGAAATCATCATGCGTATCGCCCCCTAAACCTATTATAGATCAGGGTTGAAGGAAAATCAAGAGCAGTTTCAGGATTTCTGGCCCGTCAATTCCCGAACGATCTCCCCAGCGATGATCAGTCCCATCACCGGCGGCACGAAGGCCGTGCTTCCGGGGATGTCCCGGCGCACCGTGCACTTGCGCACCGTGCCCGGCGGGCAGATGCAATGGTAGCGGCAGCTGAGCGCGGGATCATCGCTGGTCTTGCGGGGCGGCTCGGTGGAGTAGGCCACCTTCAGGCGGGGAATGCCGCGCTTGCGCAGCTCGTGGCGCATCACCCGCGCCAGGGGGCACATGCTGGTCTGATAGATGTCCGCGATCTGCAGCTTCGTGGGATCCAGCTTGTTGCCCGCGCCCATGGCGCTGATGATCCTCACGCCCAGCGCATTGCAGCGCACGATCAGCTCCAGCTTGGCCGTGACCGTGTCCACCGCGTCCACCACGTAGTCGTAGGGGCTCAGGTCGATTTCATCGGCGGTGTCAGGCATGTAGAACACCCTGTGGGTCTCCACGCGCAGCTGGGGATTGATGTCCAGCAGGCGCTTCGCCGTGGCGTCCACCTTGTACTGGCCCACGGTGCTGCGGGTGGCGATGATCTGGCGGTTCAGGTTCGTCAGGCAGATGCGGTCGTCGTCGAACAGGTCGATGGCGCCCAGGCCGCTGCGCACCAGGCCCTCCGCCGCATAGCCGCCAACGCCGCCCACGCCGAAGATGGCGACGCGGGACGCGGCCAGCTTTGCCATGCCCTCCGCGCCCAGCAGCAGCTCGGTTCTGGAAAACTGATTCATCGCACGCGCCCCCGATCGCATCTGCGCGGCGCATCCGCCCACGCCCGGCGAACTGCTGCAAGGTCAAATCCCATCCTCCATCGCCCTCCGTTCAATCAGCATACAGCTCCATTATACCTGATATACCTATCAAGTCAATATGTAAAATATGTTAATCTTCTGCGGCAAAACGCCCATTGGCGTCGGGCGCGAACGCTTCCGGGCTGCACCTTCCTGCGCGAAATCCACATCCCGCACATCCGTTTTCCGTGCAGTTTTTATCGTGCATCGTGCCTCATCGGGAGGCGACGCCGCGTACAGCGCCGCGCTGCGTGCACATTTTTCCTGCTGGAATGTTAAGAAAAGGGGGTGCGGAGGAGGCTGCGGAACCGCATTTTTCTCGATTTCGGCCCGTTATGCGGCCAAATCATGCGTGAATTGGAAAAAATCTGAAAAAAGGTTAAAATTGTGCTTGACATACCGTTATGTGTGTGGTAATATTTCTATACAAAATAAATTGTTTATTCCATTCCGTGCTCGTGCACGGATCGCAAATGTTACGGTGATAGAATGGCGAGTACGCTCAAGCAGATTGCAGAAGTCGCAAATGTTTCCAGGGGCACGGTTGACCGCGTAATTCACGGCCGCTACGGCGTTGACCCGAAAACGCGCGCGCGCGTGCTTGCCGTCATGCAGGAGCTGGACTACAAGCCCAACGCCATGGCGCAGGCGCTGCGCGGCATGCAGAACGCATTCCGCATCGGCGCAATCGTGCCCAGCGAGGCGAACCCCTTCTACATCGACGTCAACTCCGGCATCGACGAGGCCTCCAAGATGGCCGCCACCTACGGCATGGAGGTCGTCAAGCTGACGATGGAGCACGTGACGGTGGAGGAGCAGCTCGGCTGCATCGACCGGCTGGAGGGCATGAACGTCTGCGGCATCATGCTGGTGCCCATCAACGACCAGCGCATCCGCGAGCGCATCAACCGGCTGCCGGAGAGCATCCCCGTCATCACCTTCAACAGCGACATCTCGGGCACGAAGCGCATGTGCTTCGTGGGCAACGACCACATCATGGCGGGCCGCACGGCGGGACAGCTGATGTCGATGGTCGCCCGGGAACCCGGAAAGATGGCGCTGCTCATCAGCCAGATGGACTTTCTGGCGCACATCGAGCGCGTCCGGGGCTTCTGCCAGGTGTTCGACGAGGAGCGCCGCAGCGACATCGAGATGATCGGGCCGTACATGACCTATGAATCGGAGGAAAAGGCCTACGATATCGTAAGGGATCTGATTCATCGGGAGAAGGAGCTGGTCGGCATCTACATGGCCGGCGGCGGCCAGCAGGCAGCGGCGCGCGCACTGGCGCAGTCCGGGCAGGCGGGCAGGATTCATATGATCTGCCACGACACGCTGCCCGACACCATCCGCTATGTCAAGGAGCGCGTGGTGGACTTCACCATCGGCCAGGAGGCCTTTGTCCAGGGCTACATGCCCATCGAAATTTTCCGCGATTATCACATGTTCGGCAAAAAGCCGAAGCTGAACCGCCTGTTCACCGGCATCGACATCCGCTCCAGGGAGAACATCTCCCTCAAGGGCTACGAGGTGTTTACAGGCATGTACTCCATGAACCGGGGATAGAAAGGATCGCATCAGTTGACTGTGCGATTTTTTCCGGGCAGAAATCGTGCTCGTGCACGGAAAATGTGCATGCAAAGTGCACGACACAAATTTGTGCTGGTTCACAAGACACGGCCCGGAATTCTGACAAATCGCGCTTTTTCGAACAGCGTTGAGGCGAAAATCTTAATTTTGCCCTTTACATAGCTGCGCAATGTTTAAATCAAATCCGTGCACGTGCACGGAATCCGTCATGAGGAGGAGATTTGTATGGGTAAGACTTATCGGGAGCGCCTGATCGATACGCTCAACCATCGTGATCCCGGCCAGGTCGTGGTTGATCTGGGTTCCACTTCCATCACCGGCATCAACATCAACGCCCTGGTGAAGCTGCGCAAGGGCCTGGGCCTTGCGGACATCACCCCGGTCATGGACGAGCCGCTGCAGCTGCTGGGCCGCGTGGACGAGGACCTGCGCCAGGCGGTTGGCGCGGGCGTGATCGGCGTCAACAACGGCTACACCATCTTCGGCTACAAGAACCGCGACTGGAAGGAATGGACGCTGCACAACGGGCTTAAGATGCTGGTCTCCGAGGAGTTCCGCACCAGCACCGACGAGCGCGGCAACACCTACATCTACGCCCAGGGCAACACCAACTATCCCCCGGCGGGCAAGATGCCCAAGGACGGCTTCTTCTTTGACAACATCACCCGCAGCGACGCCACCGCCGAGGACGAGGACCTCAACGCCCGCGAGGACTACAAGGACGACTTCAAGGTCTTTTCCGACGAGGAGCTGCGCTTCATCCAGGACGACGTAAACAACATCTACGAGAACACCGGCTACGGCATGATCTACAACGGCGCGCTGTGCGGCATCGGCGACTTCGCGCTGGTTCCCGGCCCGCACGTCTGCGATCCCAAGGGCATCCGCGACCTGCAGGAGTTCATGATGGTGCATCACCTGGATCCCGACTACATCCACGAGATCTACGAGATGCAGCTGGAGGTTGCCCTGAAGAACGCCGAGCTGCTGTACCAGGCGGTGGGCAACAAGATCCAGGCCGTGTACATCTCCGGCACCGACTTCGGCCTGCAGCGCGGCCCGTACATGGCGCTCGAGGCCTTCCAGGAGTTCTACAAGCCGGTCTACGCCAGGATCAACGGCTGGATCCACGAGCACACCGAGTGGAAGACCTTCTTCCACACCTGCGGCTCCATCGTCACCTTCCTGAAGGACTTCCACGAGTGCGGCATCGACATCCTGAACCCGGTGCAGACCACCGCGGCGGGCATGGATCCGCACATGCTCAAGGAGCAGTGGGGCGACAAGTTCGTATTCTGGGGCGGCGGAATCAACACCCAGCAGACGCTGCCCTTCGGCACGCCCGAGGAGTGCTACAACGAGGCCATGGAGCGCCTGGAGATCTTCGCCCCCGGCGGCGGCTTCGTGTTCAACACCGTGCACAACATCCAGGGCCAGACGCCCATGGAGAACATGCTCGCCATGTTCCAGGCCGTGAAGGACTACAACGCTAAGATTGCGAAATAAGGGGCTGTAAGCATGAAAGAAAACACCGCGAACAGGTCGCTTTGGAAGCGGATCACCGGCAGAAGCGAATTCAGCATCTTCGTTGGTCTGGTTGTGCTCTGCGTGCTGATGAGCTTCCTGAGCGAGTACTTCCTGAAGGTAAGCAACATCTTCAACATTCTCAACCAGATTTCGCGCTACGGCATCGTGTCCGTGGGCATGGCGCTGGTCATCATCGCCGGCGGCATCGACCTCTCCGTGGGCTACGTGGTCGGCCTCACCGCCAGCCTGTGCGCCTACTTCTCCTCTGCGATGGCGCTGCCGTGGTTCGTGGTGCTGCCGCTGACCCTGCTCGTCGGCGCTGTGATCGGCCTGGTGAACGGCCTGCTGGTCACCCGGGTCAAGCTGGTTCCCTTCATCGTCACCATGGCTATGGGCAAGATTCTCAGCGGCTGCACGCTGCTGTTGACCCAGGGCCGCCCGATCAAGTTCCAGTCCAGCCTTGCCTGGCTGGGCAAGGGCTACGTCGGCCCGATCCCGGTCGCGGTCATCGTGATGCTCCTGACCATCGTGCTGGGCAGCGTCTTCGCCCAGAAGACCCTCACCGGACGCAACATCTACGCCATCGGCAACAACGAGCGCACCGCCCAGCTCTCGGGCATCAATGTCAAGGCGCTCAAGACCCTGACCTACGTCATCACCAGCACGCTGTGCGCGCTGTGCGGCGTGATCGTCGCCGGCAACCTGTCCAGCGCGGACGCCACTCTGGGCGTGGGCTACGAGACCGACACCATCGCCGCGGTCGTCATCGGCGGCGTGGCCATGTCCGGCGGCGAGGGCACGATCTGGGGCTCTCTGCTGGGCGCGGCCATCATCGGCATCCTGAAGAACGCATTCGTGCTGCTGCGCATCTCTGCCTACTGGCAGTCCATCGTCATCGGCATCGTCATCATCGCCGCCGTCACCATCGATAAGCTGCGCACCAGCAGCCGCAAAGCCTGATTTGCCGGGGGAGAAACACCCCCCTGCACATAAAAAGGAGGAAAAGCACATGAAGAAGATCCTGTCCCTGTTGGTTGCCCTGGTACTGATGCTCGGCTGCATCGCAGTCGCGGAAGTCAACTTCGTTGACGAAGGCTACAACTACGAAATCGCCGAGAACACCGAGGGCAAGGAAGTCCGCATCGCCGTTCTGATGGTCAACAACAACCCCTTCTGGGTCGACGTTGAATCCGGCGCGAAGGCCATTCAGGAGACCATGAAGAAGTACAACTGCACCGTCGACATCCAGACCATCGAGGACTTCGACGCCCAGCAGTTTGCGGACGCCATCGACAACTGCATCATCATGGAGTATGACGCCATCTGCACCGTCGGCGTTTCCGACGCCATCATCCCCGCAGTGGATCGCGCCACCGAGGCCGGCATCAAGGTTTACACCTTCAACTCCGACACCAGCGAAGAGTGCAGCCGCATCGCCTTCCACGGCCAGGATCTGTACGGCGCTGGCGAGCTGGCCGGCGAAACCCTGGCACAGCTGATCGGCGGCGAAGGCAAGGTTGCCGTCATCACCGGCCTGTTCTCCGTTCCCGCCCATGAGCTGCGCCGCACCGGCGGCCTGGCTTCCCTGGAGAAGTACGAGGGCATCGAGATCGTCGGCGAGACCGAGTGCCACGACTCCGGCGACGAGGCCTACACCCAGGTGAAGGACTTCCTGACTGCCAACCCCGACCTGAAGGGCATCTATCAGACCGCCGGCGGCCAGCTGGGCGTCATCGAGGCCATCAAGGACATGGGCATGGAAGGCCAGGTCCAGTACGTCTGCTTCGACTTCATGGATGAGATCGTGGACGCTCTGTACGACGGCGTCGTCGGCGCGACCATCGGCCAGGATCCCTTCGGCCAGGGCGCTGACCCGGTCATCTTCGCCTACAACGCTGTGATCACCGGTGAAGAGGCTGTGACCGGCAACGAGTGGACCAAGATGGACGTCGTGACCCCCGAAAACGTCGCCGAGTACTATCCTCGCTAATCCGGACGCAAGTCCAATGGAGGCCTTGCGCCTCCACCAATGCACGCGGACGCGCTTCGCGTGCGTCGGTAGAGGCGCAAAACAATAGGGAGGAAAGAGCGATGAGCGAAAAGATAATTTGCAGTATTTCCCATGTTTGCAAGGAATTCCCCGGCGTAAAGGCGCTCGACGATGTGAATTTCGACGTGCGCGAGGGCGAGATCCATGCGATCGTGGGCGAGAACGGCGCGGGCAAGTCCACGCTGATGAACATACTCTCCGGCGTGTACAAGCCCACCTCCGGCAAGATCATCTTCGACGGCAAGGAGGTCTCCCCCAACGCGCCCATCGAGGCTAGCGCGCTGGGCATCGCCATGATCCACCAGGAGCTGTCCCTGTCCCACACCCTGTCCGTGGCGGAGAACATCTTCCAAGCGCGCCAGCCCAAGGGCAGGTTCGGCCTGATCGACAGGAAGAAGCTCTATGCCGACAGCCGCGCGCTGCTGGATCAGGTGGGCCTGAAGGGCATGGATCCCTCCACGCTGGTGCGCAACATCAACGTCTCCCAGCAGCAGCAGGTGGAAATCGCCAAGGCGCTGTCTCAGAACGCGCGCTTCCTGATCCTGGACGAGCCCACCAGCGCGCTCACGCCCAACGAGACCAAGGTGCTCTTCGAAATCATGGCTGAGCTCAAGAAGAAGGGCTTCACCATGCTCTACATCTCCCACAAGCTGGACGAGATCATGAGCATCAGCGACCGCATCACCGTGCTGCGCGACGGCAAGTACATCGGCACGCTGGTCACGAAGGAGACCACCATTACCGACATGATCTCCATGATGGTGGGCCGCGAGTACAGCGGCGGCTACACCCGCGCGCACTACATGGACGATGACGACTATGCCAAGGCCAGGCCGCTGATGGAGGTCAGGAACCTGAGCGTCAAGGGCAAGGTGGACGATGTGTCCTTCACCCTCTACGAGGGCGAGGTGCTGGGCCTGGCGGGCCTGGTCGGCGCGGGCCGCAGCGAGGTGCTGCAGGCGGTGTTCGGCGCGGATCCCCGCGTCAGCGGACAGGTGTTCGTCAACGGCGTTGAGCTCACCCGCAAGAACACCAGCGAGGCCATCAAGCACGGCATCGGCCTGGTGCCCGAGGGCAGAAAGACCCAGGGCCTGTACCTGAAGTTCTCCGTCGAGGACAACATGACCATCGTCTGGCTCAACAGCCTGCTCAAGAGCCTGGGCCTCATCAACAGCAGGAGTGAGGCGGAGCACGCCCAGACCTATCGCGAGCGCCTGCGCGTCAAGACCCCGTCCCTGGAGCAGCGCATCGTGAACCTCTCCGGCGGCAACCAGCAGAAGGCGATCATCGCCCGCTGGCTGATGAACGAGCCGAAGATCCTGTTCCTGGACGAGCCGACGCAGGGCATTGACGTGGGCGCGAAGAACGAAATCTACGAAATCATTGACGAGCTGGCTGCCTCCGGCGTGAGCGTCGTGATGGTCTCCAGCGAGATGCAGGAAAACATCAGCCTGTGCGACCGCATCGTGGTGCTCTACGAGGGCCGGATCACCGGCACGATCCGCCACAGCGAGGCAAACGAGAAGAGCGTCATGGCGCTGATGTCCGGCCAGAAGCAGTGATTTTTCAGATACGGAGGAAAGAACTATGATTATCATCGGCGAAAAGATCAACGGCTCCATTCCGGTGGTCGCGGAAGCCATCGCAAAGCGCGACAGCGAGTTCATCAAGAACCGCGCGCGCATGCAGGCCGAGGCCGGCGCAACCTTCATCGACTGCTGTGCATCGGTGCCGGAAGTGGAGGAAGTGGAGACCCTCAAGTGGATGATCGACTGCATCCAGCAGGCCACCGACCTGCCCATCAGCGTGGACAGCCCCAGCCCGGACGTGCTGGTGCAGGCCTATAAGTTCTGCAAGCGCCCCGGCCTGTTCAATTCCGTGTCCGGCGAGGGCGACAAGATCGACAAGATCTTCCCGGAGATGGCCAAGCCTGAGAACAAGGGCTGGCAGGTGATCGCGCTGCTCAGCGACGAC
>SFNY01000131.1 GCA_004554085.1 Clostridiales bacterium
TGGACGGCGAACACGGCGTGCGGGACCTGTGGAAGCTGATGAACATCTCCAACGACCGCTTTATCCGCACCACCGACGACTATCACTGCGCCGCCATACAGAAGATCTTCAAGACCATGTACGAGAAGGGTGACATCTACAAGGGCACCTATAAGGGCAAGTACTGCACCCCCTGCGAGAGCTTCTGGACGGAGAGCCAGCTGGTGGACGGCAAGTGCCCCGACTGCGGCCGCGAGGTCAAGGACGCCGAGGAGGAGGCCTATTTCTTCCGCCTGAGCAAGTACGCCGACCGGATACAGCATCTGCTGGAGGACACCGACTTCCTGCAGCCCCGCACCCGCGTCAACGAGATGGTCAACAACTTCATCAAGCCCGGTCTGGAGGATCTGTGCGTCAGCCGCACCAGCTTCAGCTGGGGCATCCCCGTGGACTTCGACCCCGGCCACGTGGTGTATGTGTGGGTGGACGCTCTGTTCAACTACTGCACCGCGCTGGGCTTTGACAACGACAGATATGACGACTACGACAAGTACTGGCCCGCCGATTACCACATCGTGGGCAAGGAGATCGTCCGCTTCCACTCCATCATCTGGCCTGCCATGCTCATGAGCATGGGCATGCCGCTGCCCAAGCACGTCTACGGCCACGGCTGGCTGGTCATTGACGGCGGCAAGATGAGCAAATCCAAGGGCAACGTGGTGGATCCCTACGCCCTGTCCGAAATGTTCGGCGTGGACGCGCTGCGCTTCTTCCTGCTGCGCACCTTCCCCTTCGGCTCCGACGGCAACTTCTCCAACGAGCTGCTGATCAGCACCATCAACACCGACCTTGCCAACAAGCTGGGCAATCTGGTCAGCCGCACCACCGGCATGGTGGAGAAGTACTTCGGCGGCCAGCTGCCCGCCGGCCGGGAGGACACCGCCGAGGACTGCGAGCTGAAGAAGATAGCCTGCGCCCTGCGCGACCGCTATCAGGCGGAGATGGACAAGCTCCAGCTGCAGAACGGTTTGGACGAGGTGTTCAAGGTCATCGACCGCGCCAACAAGTATATCGACGAGACGGCGCCCTGGGCACTGGGCAAGGACGAGAGCAAGCGCGACCGTCTGGCCTCCGTGCTGTACAACCTGCTGGAGACCATCCGCATCTGCACCACGCTTTTGCAGCCCGTCATGCCCGACAGCTGCGATAAGATCTTCGCCAAGCTGGGCGCAGACGACAAGTGCCGCAGCTGGGACAGCGCCAACGTATGGGGCGTGCTGCCCGCCCAGGCGGTCATCAGCAAGGGCGAGAACCTGTTCCCCCGCATCGACACGGACGAGGCGCTGGCCAAGCTGGACGCCATGCAGGAGGCGCAGAAGAAGGCCGCCCTGCCCGCCGTCGAGCTGGAGCCCTACGCTCAGGAGAACGTGGACTTCGACACATTCTGCAAGTCCGACTTCCGCGCGGTGAAGATCAAGAACTGCGAGGCGGTGAAGAAGTCCGACAAGCTACTGAAGTTCACGCTGGACGACGGCAGCGGCACCGACCGCACCATCGTCTCCGGCATCCACCAGTTCTACGAGCCGGAGCAGCTCATCGGCAAGACCGCCATCGCCATCCTGAACCTGCCGCCCCGGAAGATGATGGGCATCCCCAGCTGCGGCATGCTGATCTCCGCCGTTCACAAGGAGCGCGGCGAGGAGAAGGTAAACCTGATGCTGATCGACGACTCCGTGCCCGCCGGCGCCAAGCTGTGCTGACAAAATAAGTAATAAGGGATAAAAAAAGAGCACCCTCGCGGGTGCTCTTTTTTGCATCAATCACTGTCCAGCTTGAGGACGGCCATGAACGCCTCCGTGGGTACCTGCACGGTGCCCAGATTGCGCATCTTTTTCTTGCCCTCCTTCTGCTTTTCCAGCAGCTTCTTCTTGCGGGTGATGTCGCCGCCGTAGCACTTGGCCAGCACGTCCTTGCGCATGGCCTTCACCGTCTCGCGGGCGATGATGCGGCCGCCGATGGCCGCCTGAATGGGCACCTCGAACAGCTGGCGGGGGATATTTTCCTTCAGCTTTTCGCACAGCCGCCGGGCGCGGGGATACGCCTTGTCCCGGTGGGCGATGAAGCTCAGTGCGTCCACGCCGTCGCCGTTGAGCAGCAGATCCACCTTCACCAGATCACTGGTGCGGTAGCCGGACAGCTCATAGTCCAGGCTGGCGTAGCCCTTGGTGTTGGCCTTCAGCGTGTCGAAGAAGTCGTAGATGATCTCGTTCAGGGGCATCTGATAGTGCAGCTCCACCAGATGGGTGTCC
>SFNY01000024.1 GCA_004554085.1 Clostridiales bacterium
TACAGGGGTGATGGCGATGAACGAGTCAGTGATTGTGGCGCTCGTCACCGCAGGTGCAGCCATATTGAGCAACGTGGTGCTCAGCAGCAAAAACAGCCGGGAGATCGACCACAAGCTGGAGACCCATCAGGCGGTGACGGACGCAAAGCTGGAGGAGCTGACCCGCGAGGTGCGGGAGCACAACAACTTTGCCCGGAGAATGCCCGTGCTGGAGGAGAAGATCAGCGTGGCGAACCATCGGATTGGGAATCTGGAGAGTGGTCTGAGGCAACTGCGCCAGGGGAATGCAGAAGGGGCGCGAGTATTCTGCAATGAATGAAGGTTGGGATAAAAACTGAGCCTCCTGAAAACGAAGTGCTTCAGGAGGCTGCAAGTGACTCATCGGGGATTCGATTCTCGCCTGCGGGCTCGGTCAGGGTCGGCTCTGACGCTCCACTGGAGCGTCATTCACTCCCGACCCTTCGAATCCCCGCAGCATCAAAAAAGCCGCGTGGAAAACCACACGGCTGGTGACTCATCGGGGATTCGAACCCCGGACACCCTGATTAAAAGTCAGGTGCTCTACCGACTGAGCTAATGAATCATGTCTGGCTGGGGCGGCTGGGGTCGAACCAGCGAATGCCAGAGTCAAAGTCTGGTGCCTTACCGCTTGGCTACGCCCCAATAAAGCAAAAAAGCCACGCCGGCTTTTATGAAGAAGAAAATGGGGTGAGTAGTGGGGCTCGAACCCACGACCTCCAGGGCCACAACCTGGCACTCTAACCAACTGAGCTATACCCACCATATTCTGGCGCGCCAGAAGGGATTCGAACCCCTGACCCACGGCTTAGAAGGCCGTTGCTCTATCCGGCTGAGCTACTGGCGCAAACTTAGCGCAGCGGGGGAATTAACCCTACCGACGAGTCAAAATTATAGCACGAAAGTTCCGGTTTGTCCATAGTTTTTTTCAAATAAATCCAACTTTTAACGTTTGTATGTGCTACAATGTCAGCAGACGAGACGGAGGGAGGACAATGCGCTTGCAAAGGGTTCTGTGTGCGGTTCTGGTGGCCGTGATGCTGCTTGCGGGAAATGCGCAGGCGGCGCTGTGCGTGCGCATGGACGACGGCGCGGTGCTGCTGAACCGCGACGGCGGCGAGATCGTTGTGCCCGGAACGTACTCGGACATCGTTTCCCTGGGCGGCGGGCTTTATGCGGCGGGCAATAAAGGTGGGCTCTATGCGCTGATGGACGAGGGTGGCGCGCTGTGCACGGACTTCCTCTACGACCAGCTCCGCTGTGAGGATGACCTGCTGCTCGCGCAGCGGGACGGCCTGTGGGGCATGCTGCGCACCGATGGCAGCCCCTTGAGCGGATTCGTGTACAGCTGGATGCAGCCCAACGGAACGGGCGGCGCGTGGGCCATCGCGGGCGACCGCAGCGACACGGAGTCCGATCCGCTGTACCGCGTGTCCGCAGCGGGCGCTGCATGGGAGACGGGCCTGCGGGTGCATGCCGTCGGCGGCGGAAGCGAGGGCATGCTCAGCGTGCAGCTGCCCGGAGAGCGCTACTACGGCTACTGCGACGCGTCAGGAGAACTTGCGATCCCGGCGCTGTTCGACTATGCCGGGGACTTCACCGGCGGGTTGGCTGCGGCGGTGCTGGACGGCCGCTACGGGGCCATCAACATGTCTGGCGCGTGGGTGCTCCAGCCGGAGTATGATTTCCTCCAAATCTCTTCTGCGGGCTTCATCCTCGCCGCAGTGGAGCTGGAGGGCGTGTACGTGTACGATGATAGCGGCGCAGAGCTTGCCCGCTATGAGGGCAGCGACGTATACGCGGCGCTGGTGGGCGAGGGCTACGTCGTGTCGAACCCCGACGCGCTGCAGCTCTACGACGCTTCCGGCGCGCTGATGCTGGAGACCTTGCACGATGTGAGCGTCACCGAGGGCATTGGAGGAGCGTGGATCGTGTCCGAGGGCGCGTGGGGCGAGAGCTGCGTGCGACTGCTGGGAAGCGACGCGTCCTACCAGAACCTCTATCCGCTGGGGACGGCGGGGGAGAACGCGCTCTATGCGTGCATGACGGTCAACGTGGGCCGCTATATGAACGACAGGCTGGGAGAGATCCAGCTCTCCACAGACATGGAATCCGCCCGCTACGGCGTGGTGGGGAGCGACGGCGGGCTGCTGCTGGAGCCGGTCTACCGCGCGCTGTACTTCCTGGAGGACGATCGCCTGCTGGCGCGCAGCGACGAGGCATGGCTGGTCGTGGATTCCGGAGGCGAGGTCTACTGGCAGTGGGACGCGCCTATGCAAACGGAAGCGACCAGCTTCTGAGCACGCTGCGCATCGCCGCCTTGAAGCTCCACAGGGGCACCCCCTGCGCGGCGACCAGGTCGCAGGCGTCCACCTCCTGTCCGTTGCAGATCAGCCGCGCCTGGCCGATCACCTGGCCCTTCTGAACCGGGGCCTCCAGATCCTCGATTTTGATCTCCACCTCCGGTTTGGAGCCGATTTCCACCGCGGCGGCCAGATTCTCCGCAGCCAAGGCGTCCACCTGGTTCGCGTCGCCGTTGAGCACGCTGGCCTGCCCGGCAAGCTCGCCGGACGAGAGCGCCCGCTCCATGCGGAAGTGCTCGAAGCCGTAATCCAGCATCACAGTCGCCGTGTCGAACCAGGTGTAGCAGTTCAGTACCGTTCCGATCAGCTCCAGACCGTCCCGCTCCGCAGAAAATACCAGACAGCGCCCTGCCTTCGATGTGAAGCCGGTCTTGCCGCCCGTTGCGCCTTCATAGTCGCTCAACAGGCGGTTTTTGTTTTCCAGCACGCGGCTGTACTCGTTGCCCACCCAGGGAATCACCTTGCGTTGGGTGCCGGTGATCGTGCGGAAGTCCGCGCTCTGCATCGCTGCACGCATGATCCGCGCCAGTCCCAGCGCGCTGGCACGGTGCCCCTCCGCGTCCAGACCGTGGGGATTGACGAAGTGCGCGTCGGCGTTCAGCTCCTCCGCACGCCGGTTCATCATCGCCGCGAAGTCCTCCACGCTGCCGGCGACGTGCTCCGCGATGGCCACCGCCGCGTCGTTCCCGCTGCGCAGCATCAGGCCGTAGAGCATCTGCTCCATGGTCAATGTCTCGCCCTCGGACAGGTACAGCGACGTGCCCTCCACGCCGTGGGCGTTCTTCCCAGCGGTCACGTCCTCGTCAAGCGCGCTGTTCTCCAGGGCGACCAGCGCCGTCATGATCTTCGTGCAGGAGGCCTCGGGCAGCATCTCGTCCGCGTTCTGGGCGAAGAGGATGCGCCCACTCTCGCCGTCGATCAGCACCGCGCCCTTCGCCGCCACCGTCAGCGCCTCCGAGGCCCGGGCGGAGGTGAGCGCCAGCAGCGCCGCCGCGACGATCGCCAGAATTCTCCGTTTGCGCATAAAATAACCTCCGATACAGGTATCGGAGGATTCTATGCGGGGAAAGCTTGTTTTTTGCTAGGACTCTGCCTCGGGTTCGGGCGCGCTGTGCAGCATGCACTCGCAGCCCGCGCAGTAGGAGGAGGAGAAGATGGCACAGTCCAGCGCGGGGGAGAGTCCGCTGTGCATCTCGAGCACATTGCGGATGGATTCCTCCTGCCGTGCGCAGAACAGGGTGTAGAGGCGCTGCACATCTGCCTCGTCCTCGACGCGCAGCATCTCGCGGATGTCCTCCATGGTGCACACCCGCTTCAGCGCCACGATCATGAACAGCATGGCGATCTGCAAGCGGCTGTACTTCTTGCCCGTGGGGCGGGGGATCAGCTTGTTCTTGACGTAGTTGTTGATCATGGGCGCGGAGAGATAGCCCTTCGTGCTCTCGCCGTAGAGGGGCTCGTAGGCGCGGGTGATGAAGGTGATGACCTGATCCATGTACAGGCCCAGATCGGGAATCTGCTCCCAGGGCACGGGCTTGTAGCGGCCCAGCTCGCCGTACACGCGCTCCAGCGTATTATCCATGCGAAATTCCTCCTGCTCGATACGATTATAGCACATTCCATCGAATTTGCCAACTATGTTTTCAAAAAGGACTTGACAAAGATGAAAAAACGATGTAATCTAGTTTTGAAAACCAGATTCGAAGCCGCGAACCGTGCGGCAGGGAGCTTTCGATCAGAACCCGAGGGGGTGTAAATATGTACGATAAGGTGCTGAGCGTCTGGGGTGATTCCATCGCCAAGGGCGTGATTTTTGACGAGGCGCGGGGCAGGTACGCGGTGCTGAAGGACAGCTGCCTGTCGAGGCTTGCCCGGGAAAAGGGCGTTTCTGTGGAGAACCATTCGGTGATGGGTCAGACCAGCGAGAACGCGCTGGAGCGCATGCGGGCGGAGGATCTGAAGCCCGGCGAGGTCGCCGTGATCGAGTACGGCGGCAACGACTGCGATCTGGACTGGCAGGCGGTGTCCGATCATCCCGAGCTTCCCCAGTTCGGCAAGGTTCCCCTTGCGAAGTTCGCCCAGAATCTGAAGGAACTGGTGCGCCGGGTGGGCGCGGCGGGTGCGGAGCCGGTGCTGGTCACGCCTGCACCGCTGATCTCCCAGCGCTACTTCGATTGGGTGTCGAAGGGCCGCAGCAGCGAGAACATCCTGCGCTACCTGGGCGACGTGGAGCACATCTTCCGCTGGCAGGACGGCTACGCGGAGTGCGTGCGCAGCGTTGCAAGGGAGCTGGGCGTGCGCCTGGTGGACGTGCGCAGCCGCATGCTGGAGTCCGGCAATCTGGACGAGCTGATGTGCGTGGACGGCATCCATCCCAACGCGGCGGGCCATGCGCTGATCTACGAGGCCATCGCGCCGCGCTTTGCCTGAACTACATTTCTCTGATTTTTCCATGGTCTCCGGCGAAAAGACGCGCCGGGGGCCGTTTTTTGTTTGCATCTTTCGATGGGCTGTGCTATACTGTGCCAAACGGAACCCAATGAATACACGGGGGTTTACATATGAATTATTTTGCGAATATCCGCCGCATCGTGGTGAAGGTGGGCACGTCCACGCTGACCCACGACACCGGCAAGCTGAACCTGCGGCGCATGGATCATCTGGTGCGCGTGCTCTCGGACGTGCGCAACCGGGGCATCGAAGTCATCCTCGTGTCCTCCGGCGCCATCGGCGTGGGCGTGGGCAAGCTGAAGCTGCCCTCCAAGCCCCACGACATCGGCGGCCGTCAGGCCTGCGCGGCGGTGGGACAGTGTGAATTGATGTACATCTACGACAAGTTCTTCGGCGAGTACGGCCACACCACCGCCCAGGTACTGCTCACCCGGGACTGCGTGGACGATCCCCGGCGGCTGTCCAACATCCGCAACGCCTTTGACCGCCTGCTGGATCTGGGCGCGCTGCCGATCATCAATGAGAACGACACCGTCGCCACCGAGGAGATCGAGTTCGGCGACAACGACACCCTGTCGGCGGTGGTCGCGCGCATCGTGAAGGCCGACGCGCTGGTGATCCTCACCGACATCGACGGCCTGCACGCGGAGAACCCGAAGCAGAACCCGGATGCGCCGCTGATTCACGTGGTGGAGGAGGTCACCGAGGACACCCGGCGCATCGCCGGCGGCGCAGGCTCCTCCCGGGGCACCGGCGGCATGTACACCAAGATCATCGCCGCGGGTCAGGCCACCCGCGAGGGCATCACCACCGCCATCATCGATGGCTCCACGCCGGAAAACCTGTACCGCCTGCTGGAGGGCGAGGAGATCGGAACCGTGTTCCCCGCGAGAGGAGGCTGCTAAGATGACGAATCTGAACATTCTGGGTAATCGGGCGCAGCGCGCGTCCCGGAAGCTTGCCGTGCTGCGCGCGCCGGAGAAGAACCGGGCGCTGATCGCCATGGCGAAGGCCGTGCAGGCCGCGCAGGAGGACATCCTTGCGGCCAACCGCGCCGACATCGACGCTGCACGCGAAAAGGGCACCCCGGAGCCGCTGATCGACCGTCTGGCGCTGAATCCGGGCCGCATCGCGGGCATGACAAAGGGCATGCGGGAGGTGGCGGAGCTTGCGGACCCCGTGGGACGGGTGCTCTCCGGCGGCACGCTGGACAACGGCCTGCGCATCGAGCAGCGCAGCGTGCCCTTCGGCGTGATCGGCATCATCTACGAGGCCCGGCCCAACGTCACCGCGGACGCGGCGGCGCTGTGCTTCAAGAGCGGCAACGCCTGCATCCTGCGCGGCGGCAGCGAGGCGATTCGATCCAATATGGCCATCGCCAACGCCATGCGCAGCGGCCTGGAATCCGTGGGCGCGGACCCGGACAGCGTGATCCTGCTGGAGGACACCAGCCGCGAGACCGCGAACGCGCTGATGCGGCTGAACGAATACCTCGACCTGCTGATCCCCCGTGGCGGCGCGGGGCTGATCCGCTCCGTGGTGCAGAACGCCACCGTGCCGGTGATCGAGACCGGCGTGGGCAACTGCCACACCTACGTGGAGAAGAGCGCGGACGTTTCTATGGCGGCGGAGATCGTGTTCAACGCCAAGACCAGCCGTCCCTCGGTGTGCAACGCCATGGAGACGCTGCTGGTGGATCGTACAATCGCGGAGGTAGCGCTCCCGGCCATCGCCGCAAGGCTTGCGGAGAAAAACGTGGAGCTGCGCGGCTGCGAGGAGACCTGCCGCATCCTGCCCCAGGCGGTACCCGCCACCGAGGAGGACTATGCGAAGGAGTTCCTCGACTACATCCTAGCGGTGAAGGTCGTCGGCGGCATCGACGAGGCCCTTATGCACATCGCCCGCTACTCCACCCACCACAGCGAGTGCATCGTCACGGAAAACTACGCTGCTTCGGAGCGCTTTGCGGCGGAGGTGGACGCGGCGGCGGTGTACGTCAACGCCTCCACGCGCTTCACCGATGGCGGTCAGTTCGGCCTGGGCGCGGAGATCGGCATCTCCACCCAGAAGCTGCACGCCCGCGGCCCGATGGGCCTGAACCAGCTGGTCAGCTACAAGTACGTGATTCGCGGAAACGGTCAGGTGCGCGTTTAAGGAGCGCCTGAAGCGGGTATATAAAGAGCGGAACACAATCCAAGGAGGTAAGAATAATGGCAGCAATCGCAGTCAATTCCGATAATTTTCAGAAGGTCGTTCTCGAGAGCGACAAGCCCGTGCTCGTAGACTTCTGGGCCAGCTGGTGCGGCCCGTGCAAGATGCTCTCCCCTGTGGTGGAGGAGCTGGCGGAGGCCCATCCGGAGATCGCCGTGGCCAAGGTGAACGTGGACGAGAATCCGGAGCTTGCGATGGTCTACCGCATCTCCGCCATCCCGGCGCTGATTCTGTTCAAGGATGGCAAGGTGGCGAAGCAGTCCGTGGGCTATCAGCCCCGCGAGGCGCTGGAGGAGCTGCTGAAGTGATGGAAGCCTTTGAGACCATCGACGAGGGCGTGCAGCTCTGTCGAAGCACACCCAATGCCGTGCTGCTGGACGTGCGCACCCCGGAGGAGTACGCCGAGGGGCACATCCCCGGCAGCGTCAACCATCCACTGGAGCGCATGCAGACCTACGACGGCGACGTCTCCGCGCCCATCTTTGCCTACTGCCGCAGCGGTTCGCGCAGCGCCCGGGCCGTGGCGCTGCTGAAGGAGCTGGACTACGAGGCGGTGAACCTCGGCGGCATCATCGACTATCGCGGCGAACTGGAAAGGTAAATGAAACCTCCCATGAAATCGGATTCATGGGAGGTTCCGTTTGTTTTTGGCTTTGTCAATTCTCGCGCAGCCTGCCGTAGAGCAGCATGTCATAGATGTTGTCGCCCTTGCACACGGCCTGTCGCATGCTTCCCTCCAGCTGGAAGCCGTTCTTCTCCAGCACCCGCCGGGAGGCGATGTTGGGCGCGTAGATGCGCGCGGAGATGCGCAGGATGTCCAGCGCATCGAAGGTCTCCGCGCAGATGCGGCCCACGGCCTCGGTCATCACGCCCTGTCCCTTGTATTCGTCCAGCAGCACATAGCCCAGGTCCGCGTCCCGGCGGTACACGCCGTCCTTGCACGCCAGCTGCACGTCGCCCGCGCACTTCCCGTCCACACGGATGATGCGAAACAGGCCCCGCGTGCCTTCGTTGGGGAGCACGGTTTCGTTCAGCCACCTCTCTACATCGGCGCGGGTGTAGGGTGTGGGCAGGCCGTCGGCCAGGTAGCTGCGGTCGATATCGGTGAAGATGCGGGCGATGTCGTCCGGATCGGCCTGCGTCCAGGGAATCAGTTCGATGTTCATCTGTTACACCTCCACAGGGCGCTCCGGGGTCACGTACAGCGTGCGCTGGTTGGTGTAGATTACGAAGCCCGGCTTTGCGCCCGAGGGCTTCTTCACGAAGCGCCGCTTGGTGTAGTCCACCGGCACGTTGGAGGAGTTCGCCCCCTTCGAATAGGCGGCGGCCAGCTTCGCGGCGTAGACGATGGTCTCGTCATCCGGGTTCTCGCCCACGATGATTACGTGGCTGCCCGGCATGTCCTTGGCGTGCAGCCAGATCTCGTTGGGGTCGGCGGAGGAGGTCAGCTTGTCGTTCTGCAGGTTGTTCTTGCCCACCAGGATGGTCGCGCCCGAGGGTGCGGTGAACTTCATCGGCTGGCTGGGCGGCAACTGCTTCATCTGGCGGCGGTTGGTGACCCGGCGCACGTAGCCGAACTTCTCCAGCTCGTCCCGCAGCTCCGCAAGCTCGCTCTCGCCGCTGCACTTGCCAAGGTTGTCCATCTGGCCCTCCAGATAGGCCAGCTCCTCGCTGGTCCGCTCGATCTGCTCCGCCGCCAGCGTGCGCGCGTTGCGGGCCTTCTGATAGAGCTTGAAGTAGCGCTGCGCGTTCTGGGCGGGGGAGAGCTTCACATCCAGCGGAATCTCGATCTCCTTCATTTCGGGATCGTAGTAGTTCGGCAGCGACACCGACTTCATGCCCTTCTCCGCCAGGTGCAAATTCGCCGTCAGCAGCTCGCCATTGACCCGGTACTCCTCCATGCGCTCGGCCCCCAGCAGCGCCTCCCGCTGCAGCGCCAGCTTCTTTTCGCAGCGCTCGATGTTGTTCTTCAGCGTGCGGTGAATGGCGGCGCTCTTCTGGGCGATGCGCTCGGCGCGGTCGCGGGAGCGGAAAAATTCGTCCATCGCGGCGGAGATGGTGGGGAAGGACTCGCTGCGCAGGTGTGCGCGGCTGCGGTAGGGAAAGGCGATTGCGTCCACGGGCCGCCCGTCCGCACCGTAGAGCACGGCGGGGGCGAGTCCCTGCGGGATGTCGCGCAGCTCGGAAGCGATGGATGCGCACACCGCGCCCAAATCGCACTCCTCGATGTGCGCGTCCTCGTTGCCGCAGGCGCGGTAGGCAAGCTCCCGGGCCGTCTGGGAGGACATGCCGCTGATGCAGGCGGAGATCAGCTTGTGCAGGGGGCCGCCCTTGTCGCGCAGGGCAGCGTAGAGGTTGTCCTCGTTCACCCGATCGAAGGGAATCTTGCCGTGGGCCGGGGGACGCTCGTAGCGCAGGCCCGGCAGCACCTCGCGCACCGAGGAGATGGCCTCGCTGACCCGTCGTGCGCTGTCGATGATCCGCCCGTCCGCGCCGGTGAAGATCAGGTTCGAGTGCTTGCCCATGAACTCGCAGACGATGGTCTTGCGGGCGCGGTCGCCCAGCTCGTCCATATGCTCGATCTCGATCTCCAGGATGCGGTCGGCCTCGGCCTGGCGGATTTCGTGGATCCGTCCGCCGATCAGGTGCTTGCGCATCAGCATGCACAGGTTGAAGGGCTCCAGCGGGCTGTTCTTGCGCACGTTCGTCAGGTGGGCGCGCGCGCAGCCGGCGCTGGCGGACAGCAGCAGCTGATGGTTTGCACCGCCGTAGCGCACGGTGAAGATCAGCTCGTCGCGCTCCGGCTGAATGATGCGGTCGATGCGTCCGCCGCAGAGCGCGTCGTTGAGTTCGCGGGCGATCAGGCCCAGCGTGAATCCGTCCAGGGGCATGGTTGTTCTCCTTCGATTTAAAACAGAATATGTTCCATTATACCCCAGTCCGGACGATTGCGCAACCGCCTCGGATATGATAAAATGGGAACATGCGGAATTGCTGTCACATGACGCGCGCATAGTTCTCCCTGCGATGGAATACACTGGACTGAACGGGAAGTCCGGATGAACGGGAAGTCGCAAGGAGGGTTCCAGATGAAGATGACCGGAAGTCAGAGAAGTCTGTATCTGTTGGCGCTGATTCTGCTGCTGATCGCGGTGGCGCTGGCCTGCGCATGGACGTTCTGGGGTGGGGAGCGCGCCGCGTCGGATGCGGTGGTCACGCCTGCACCCTCCGCAAGCGACGCGCCGTCGCCGTCGGCTGCAATCCTGCCCACGCCGACGCAGCAGAGCGCCGCGACGAACGCGGATGCATCGGGCGCGGAATCGACGGAGAGCGCGAAGGCGGCAACCATGTCCACGGTGGTCTACTATCAGGACAACTATGGCTATCTGGTGCCGGTGATGTGCACCCTTCCCTACGAGGACGGCGTCGCCAAGGCCACGCTGAATAAGATGATCCAGTCGCCGGAGAACGACATGCAGGCCGCGCGGCTGGGCCTCAAGACGGTGCTGCCCGAGGGCACGACCATCGACCTGGACATCTCCGACGGCCTTGCGCGCATCGATCTGGGCAAGGAAGTGCTGAACATGGCCGACGCTGCCGCCGAGAGCAACATGATCGCCGCCATCGTGCAGGCGCTGACGGAGTTCAACCTGGAGACCTCCGTCTCGACCATCAACAGCGGGGAATTGAAGCCGGTCACGCTCTACTTCCCCTGCGAGAGCAGCAGCGTGGTGGTGCCGGTCACGCGCATGGTCTATTCCAACGCGGACGTGAACACCGCCGTATTGGAGCTGGCCAAGGGGCCGAGTACCCAGAGCCCGCTGGAGGATGCCCTGCCCGCAGGCTGCGGCCTGATCGACGTGCAGGTGGTGGACGGCGTGGCCCAGGTGAACTTCACCAGAGAGTTTGCAAACCTTGTGCAGAACACCGACGGCGGACGGCTGGCCCTGAAGGCGCTGGTGCTCACCTGCACCCAGTTTGACGGCGTGGAGGAAGTGGAGATCCTGGTGGAGGGCGAGCCCTACGACCCGGGAGAGGGCACGCTGAGCGTGCCGAGCTTCGCCAACGTGGCCGACGAGATCGCCAACGACTACATTCAAACCCAGGCCAATATGATCTTTGCATATGAGTAACGCACTGGCCGCACTGCAATGCGTTGCAGCGGCCAGCAGCGCCGCCCCATCCGCAAGCTGCGGGGCGGGCTGGTCGCGCTTGCGCAAGGCGCAGTAGCGCGACTGCTGTAAAATAAATAGATGGAGGATTACAAATGGGAACCATGAGAAGAAACGATGAGCTGCGCGAGGTGCGCATCCTCCCGGATTATACCGAAATGGCGGCGGGTTCTGTCCTGGTGTGCTGCGGCAGAACCCGCGTGCTGTGCACCGCGTCCGTGCAGGACGGGGTGCCGCCGTTTTTGAAGGGAAAGGGCACGGGCTGGCTGACGGCGGAGTACGCCATGCTGCCCGGCGCGACCCCCCAGCGCAAGGCCCGCGACGGCGTGAAGAAGGACGGCCGCAGCGTGGAGATTCAGCGGCTGATCGGACGCTCCCTGCGCGCAGCCTGCGACCTGACTCGCATGGGTGAGCGCACCGTGTACATCGACTGCGACGTGCTCCAGGCCGACGGCGGCACCCGCACCGCATCCATCACCGGCGGCTTCGCGGCGCTGTGTCTGGCGGTGTCGAAGCTGATCGCGGAGGGCAAGATGCAGGATTCGCCCATCGTCAAGCAGGTTGCGGCCATCTCCGTGGGCGTGGTGGACGGTCAGTGCACGCTGGATCTGGAGTATACCCAGGACAGCCGCGCGGAGGTGGACATGAACATCGTCATGACCCGCGACGCGAAGGGCGAGATGGGCTTCGTGGAGGTCCAGGGCACCGGCGAGCACGGCAGTTACAGCCGCGATGAGCTGAACCGCCTGCTGGATCTGGGCGAGGGCGGCATCCGTCAGCTGATGCAGGCGCAGACCGAGGCCCTGGGCGAGCGTGCGGACGTGATCTTCAAAAAGCCCCGGCTGGTGCTGGCCAGCAACAACTTCGGCAAGCTGAAGGAGCTGCGCGCGCTGCTGGGCGACCGCTACGACGTGTGCTCCATGCGGGAGATGGGCATCAACATCGACGTGGAGGAGAACGGCGAGACCTTCGAGGAGAACGCGCTGATCAAGGCGGAGACGCTGATGAAGCTCACCGGCTGCGCCACGCTGGCGGACGACTCCGGCCTGTGCGTGGATGCGCTGAACGGCCGCCCGGGCGTGTATTCCGCGCGCTACTGCGGCGTGCACGGCGATGACGAGGCCAACAACCAGCTGCTTCTGAAGGAGCTTGAAAATGTAGACGATCCCGACCGCACCGCCCACTACGGCGCGGCGGTGGCGCTGTGCCGCCCGGGTCACGCCCCCGTCACCACCTACGGCATGTGCTGCGGAAGAATCCTGCGGGAGTATCGCGGCGAGGGCGGCTTCGGCTACGACCCGCTGTTCTACTCCGACGATCTGGGCATGACCTTCGCCGAGGCCGATCCCGAGGCCAAGAACGGCGTGTCCCACCGCGCGCGGGCCATCGAAAAGCTGATCGATGTGCTGGAGGCGGAGAAGTGACGCGCATCGGCGTGGTTTCCGACAGCCACGGCGGCATGCTGCACCTGGAGCGCTTCGCCGAAATCTGCCGCACGGAGAAGTTCGATCAGGTCTTTCACCTGGGCGACGTGCTGGAGGACGCGCGCTGGCTGGAGAAGAATCTGGACGTTCCCGTGGTCTCCGTGGCCGGAAACTGCGATTTCTACGCCCACCATCCCCGGGAGGCCCGCGTCACGGTGGAGGGCAAGCGCCTGCTGCTGCTTCACGGTGACCGCTACCGGGTGAAGCTCGGCTACGACATGCTGTCCTATTATGCCGAGGAGAACGCTGTGGACGCGGCGCTCTTCGGCCACACCCACCAGCCCTTCGCGGGCTATGTGGGCCGGGCGCTGCTGATCAACCCCGGAGCGCTGAAGAACGGCCACTACTGCATACTGGAAGTGCGTGCGGGCGATATTGTGCCCCGCATCCTCAATATGGACGAACAATGAACCAATGCAGGCTCCCTTCGCGGGAGGGAAAGGAGAAAACATGATCCGTCACATCGTAATGTTCAAGATCAAGGAGGAGTACAAGTCCGAGATTCCCCAGCTGGTGGAGAATTTCTACGGCATGAAGGGCAGGATCGAGGGCATGGTGAGCCTGGAGGCCGGGGCGGACTTCCTGGGCAGCGAGCGCAGCTACGACCTCGCGCTGATCACAGAGTTCACCGACCGCGCCGCCTTCGACGCCTACCAGACCCATCCGGTGCACCTGCCGGTGAAGAAGCGCATGCACGAGGTGCGCCTCAGCTCCGTCGCCTGCGATTACGAAATCAAGGAGTGATACATATGAAGCGAGTTCCCTTTCTGATGCGAATGGACGGAGCCGACCGCGCCGCGCAGCTCGAAGCTGTGCGCGCGCTGAAGCCCGCGTTCGAGTCGGCCTGCGCGGACGCGCAGGTTGAAAATTTCTCCATCTGGCACATGGAGCAGTACCTCTTCGGCTACGGCGAGAGCCTTAGCGAGCGCACGGACTGCTTTGACGCCATCCTGAGCGCGCTGCCGGAGGGCGTGACGCTGGTCTGCGCGCCGGCCACCATGCGGCAGATGTACCACGACATCGGCATTGTGCGTAAGGACAAGTCCCTGATCCGCCACCGCGTGTTCGCCACGAAGCTCAAGCCCGGTTGCGAGGAGGAGTACAAGCGCCGCCACGACGGCCTGATTGCCCAGCGCGGCGATACGATTAAGGAAGGCCCGGAGAGCAACTTCACCATCTGGTACGGCGACGGCCACATCTTCGGCTACTGCGAGCTGGTGAAGGCCTTCGACCACGAACCCACCCCCGAGGAGCATGCCGCCACCGTCGCCTGGGAGACCCGCCAGCTGGAGATCATGGACTGGCTCACCGACGACATGAACTGGCTCACCGGCGAGAACCATCCCCCGGTGGAGCGCGTGATCTGAAACGTTGACACACTTTTGAAATAATTTGGCGCGATCTGCGCCGCAAACGGCCTCGATTTTGCGAAATCGAGGTCTTTTTTTCGCTTTTATCGCCGCGATTCCGTCGAAATGCTTGACAAGATTTCGGATATATGATATAAATATTACAGAATGATGACATGCAAAAGCAAAACTATGAAAACCACGGAGCGTATTCCCATGTTGAAAACGAACAGAAGCACCCTGCGCATCCTCTCGATCGTGATGCTCGTCGCGCTGATCTTCACGGCCATGCCCGCTGTGGCGCTTGCAGATAGCAGCTTTTCCGCCTACGTCAGGTCCGACAGCATGCGCGTCTACGGCGACGCGTCCCTGAGCACCTACCTGGGCTCCCTGTCGGAAAAGACCATCGTCACCGTGAAGTCCTACGCTGGTGACGTGGCGAAGATCAGCTACAAGGGAAAGACCGGCTACGCGGCCATTGCCGACATGGGCACGGTGGAATCCATCGCCGACGCGGCGGTCACCACCCAGAAGACCCGCGTCTATGAGAAGGCCAGCACCTCCAGCCGCTATACCACGGTCAAGAAGGGCGTGAAGGTGTACGTGCTGGCGATCAACGGCAGCTGCGCCATGGTGGAGAAGGGCGGTAATGTGGGCTACATGCTGGTCAGCCACCTCTCCATCGAGGGCCAGACCATCGAGCCTTCCCTGCCGGAGACGCCCGCAGCGCCCGATCCCGAGCCGGAAGCGCCCGCGAAGCCGGAACCCAAGCCGGAGACCATCGAGGAGATCTTTGCGTCCGGCAAGTATTCCAACGAGCAGCTCTGCTTCGCCTTTGCCACGAAGGTCATGGGCTACAACACCGCAGCAGCAGCGGGTCTGCTGGCGAACATCAGTGCAGAGTCCGGCTTCCGTCCCACTACCAACGGCGACAGCGGCCGCAGCTACGGCATCTGCCAGTGGTTCTCCAGCCGCAAGACCCGCCTGATCAACTACTGCGCGGACAAGGGCCTGGATTACACCACCCTCTACGCCCAGCTGCGCTTCCTGGACTACGAGCTGGAGCGCTACTATCCCTCGGTGGACCGCTACATGAAGAACGTGGACAACAGTGCCGAGGGCGCCTACGACGCGGCCTACTACTTCTGCTACAACTTCGAGGCCCCGGCGGACCGCACTGGCCAGAGCACGTCCCGTGCGAAGGCCGCGCAGAACATCTTCTATCCCAGGTACGCCTGAGTCCAGAATCGTGTTTGATGGGGAGCATGTACGCAAGGCATGCTCCCCTTTGTGTGACAGGAGGAGATTGATATGCAGAGGACTTCTTCAGCGATGGGCAGCTCCCTCATCATTGCGGCGGGCGCGTTGTGGGGAACCATGGGCATCTTCGTGCGCAGCCTGGGCGCGTACGGCTTCGATTCCATTCAGATTTCGGCGCTGCGCCTGTGCGCGGCGGCGCTGTGCTTCATGCTTCTGCTGGTCGCGCGGCGGGGCAGGGGCTTTCGGATGCAATTGCGGGATCTGCCGCTGTTTCTGGGGCTGGGCGTGGGCAGCGTGGGCCTGATGACCTGCTGCTACTTCGCCGCCATCCGCATGATGACCATGTCCGAGGCTGCGATCCTGCTCTACACCTCGCCCATATGGGTGGTGCTGATGTCGGCGCTGTTCTTCCATGAGCGGGTCACGCGGCGCAAGCTGCTGGCCCTGATCCTGGCCTTCGGAGGCTGTGCGCTGGTGTCCGGCCTGGGCGGCGGCGCGCTGAATCCGCTGGGCGTCCTGGTGGGCGTGGGCTCCGGCGTCGCCTACGGCCTGTACAGCATCCTCGGCAGCGTGGCGCTCAGGCGCTATCCGCCGGAGACGGTGTCGGCCTACACCTTCTTCATCGCCGCGCTTGCGGTGCTGCTGATCTCCCGACCGGCGGAGCTTGTGCGGAAGATGGCTGCGGCGGACGGCCTCGCGGGCCTCATCCTGCTGGTTCTCGCCACAGGCGCGGTCACGGCCTTCGTGCCCTTTCTGATCTACACCATCGGCCTGAACCGGGTGCAGGCCAGCCACGCGGCGATCCTTGCCACGGTGGAGCCGCTGGTCGCAACGGTGCTGGGGATTATCGTGTATGGAGAACAGCTGCGCACGGCCACGCTGCTGGGCATTGTCTGCATCCTCGGGGCGATTCTGGCGCTGAACGTGGGCGGCAAGCATGCGGATTGATTGTTAAAACTGCATGAAAACTTGAAAGGGACAGCAGAATATGCTATAATGCGGATTAGGCAAGCCGTAGGCTTGGCCGGGTCGCTCACGCCTTGCGGGAGCGACAATCGTGCAATAATGCGGATTAGGCAAGCCGAAGGCTTGGCCGGGTCGCTCACGCTTTGCGGGAGCGACAATCCAGTAACATCGGCAATGATGGAGAGAGTACCCGGCAGGGGAGATGCGGTCAGAGAGCGGCGTCGCGGGCTGAGAGCGCTGCACGGATTTCCGCCGGCGAAGTTCACTCCGGAGCTTTCGCGCTGAAGCGGCAGTAGGCGCGGACGGATTCATCCTCGTTATTCGGATGAGAGGTTTTGCGGCGCGTCCGCAAGACGAATCTGGGTGGTACAGCGAAGCTATGCTTCGCCCCTGAAGAGAGGGGGCGAGGCTTTTTCTTTGCCCCGGGCAACGATACGCATAAAGGAGAGAGACAGAACATGGAGAACAAACTTCGTGAGATCCGTGAGCGCGTGCTGAACGAGCTCAGCGAAGCGAAGGCGACCAGCCGCCTGGAGCAGATTCGCGTCAACGTCCTCGGCAAGAAGGGCGAACTGACCGGTCTGCTGCGCGGCATGGGCCAGCTCCCCGCAGAGGAGCGGCCGAAGATGGGCCAGCTGGTGAACGACGTGCGCAAGGCCCTGGAGGAGGCGCTGGAGCAGCGCAGCGCCGAGCTGAAGGAGCGCGAGAAGCAGGCCCGCCTGGAGGCGGAAGCCGTGGACGTGACCCTGCCGGGCCCGGAGCGCAGCGCCGGTTCCCTGCACCCGATGAACATCGCCCTCAACAAGATGATCGACATCTTCGTGGGCATGGGCTACGAGGTCGTGGAGGGCCCCGAGGTGGAGTACGACCACTACAACTTCGAGCTGCTGAACATCCCGAAGAACCACCCGGCGCGCGACGCGCAGGACACCTTCTACGTGGACGACAACATCGTGCTGCGCACCCACACCTCTCCGGTGCAGGCCCGCATCATGACCACCCGCAAGCCGCCCATCCGCATCATCTGCCCGGGTCGCGTGTACCGTGCCGACGAGGCCGACGCCACCCACTCTCCGGTGTTCCATCAGATGGAGGGTCTGGTCATCGATGAGAACATCACCATGGGAGATCTGAAGGGCACGCTGGACGAGTTCGCCCGCCAGATGTACGGCGAGGGCATCTCCACCCGCTTCCGCCCGTCCTTCTTCCCCTTCACCGAGCCCTCCGCCGAGGTCGACCTCACCTGCGCCAGCTGTCGCGGCGCGGGCTGCCGCATGTGCAAGGGCACCGGCTGGATCGAGGTTCTGGGCGCGGGCATGGTCAACCCCCACGTGCTGGAGATGTGCGGCATCGATCCCACGAAGTACTCCGGCTTCGCCTTCGGCATGGGTGTGGAGCGCATTTCGCTGCTCAAGTACAACATTCCGAACCTGCGCTACCTGTACGAAAACGACCTGCGCTTCCTGACGCAGTACCGATAAGGAGGGCGACAAAGCATGAAAGTTCCGATGAAATGGCTGAAGGAATACGTTGAGATTCCGATGAACGCCGAGGAATATGCCTCCCGGATGATCATGACCGGCACCGCCGTCGAGGGCGTGGACAAGACCGGCGAGCAGTTTGACAAGGTCGTCGTGGGCTACGTCGTCTCCTGCGTGGATCATCCCAATTCCGATCACCTGCACATCTGCATGGTGGATGTGGGCGGCGAGGAGCCGATCCAGATCGTCTGCGGCGCGCCCAACGTCCACGCGGGCATGCGCGTGGCGGCGGCGCTGGACGGCGCACACCTGCCCGGCGGCGTGAAGATCAAGAAGAGCAAGATGCGCGGCGAGGTGTCCAACGGCATGCTCTGCTCCGGCCCGGAGCTGGATGTGCCCGCTGGACTTTATCCCCACATCGGCGACGCCGGCATCATCGAGATCACCGAGGACGTGGCCCCCGGCACCGACGTGAAGGAGGTCTTTGGTCTGGGCGACGACATCGTGGATTTCGAGATTCTGGCCAACCGCCCGGACTGCCTGAGCGTGTGGGGCCTGGCCCGCGAGAGCTCTGCAGTATTGAACGAGCACTTCGTCATGCCGGAGATCGCCGTGGAGGAGAACGGCAAGGGCAAGTTCGAGGACTACGCCACCGTGAAGGTGCTCGATCCCGTGACCTGCCCGCGCTACTGTGCCCGCGTGATCACCAACGTGAAGATCGGCCCGTCCCCCAAGTGGATGCGCGAGTACCTCTACGGCGCGGGCGTCCGTCCCATCAACAACATCGTGGACATCACCAACTTCGTCATGCTGGAGACCGGCCATCCCATGCACGCCTTCGACCTCTCCCGGGTGAAGGATCAGACCATCGTGGTGCGCCGCGCCTACCCGGGCGAGAAGCTGACCACGCTGGACGGCAAGGAGCACATCCTCGACGAGAGCATGCTGGTCATCGCGGACAATGAGAACGCCACCGGCCTTGCAGGCATCATGGGCGGCGAGGAGTCCGAGATCGAGAATGACACCGCCTCCGTGCTCTTCGAGTGCGCCGCCTTCGAGCGCTCCAACAACCGCGTGACCGCCCGCAAGCTGGGCGTGCGCACCGAGGCCTCCGGCCGCTTCGAGAAGGGCGTGTGCCCGGCGACCGCCATGGAAGCTCTGGAGCGCGCCTGCATGCTGGTGAACATGCTGGAGTGCGGCGACGTGGTGCCCGGCGCGTACGACAACTATCCGAACCCCTCCGAGGGCAAGACCATCGAGGCCAGCGTCAGCCGCATCTGCCGCCTGAACGGCGTGCAGGTTCCCGGCGAGACCATGGAGGACATCCTCAACCGCCTCTACATCGACACCGAGCTCTGCGGCGACACTCTGACCTGCGAGGTTCCCGCCTTCCGTCAGGACATGGATCGCGAGGCCGACGTCGCCGAGGAAGTGCTGCGCATGTACGGCTACGACCACATCCCGTCCACGCTGATGAACGGCGTGACCATGGCGGGCCGCCGCAGCGAGAGCATGGCCTTCAACGACCGCGTGAAGCGCGCGCTGGTGGGTATGGGTCTCTACGAGATTCTGAACTACTCCTTCATCAGCCCCAAGTGGATCGAGAACCTGGGCATTGCTGAAGATGATCCGCGCCGCAGCGCCGTGGTGCTGCGCAATCCTCTGGGCGAGGACACCTCCGTGATGCGCACCAGCATGGTTCCCTCCATGCTGAACACCATCGCCAACAACCTCAACCGCGGCAATGCTGCGGGCAGGCTGTTCGAGCTGTCCAAGACCTTCCAGCCTGCGGGCGCTGGCGAGCTGCCGGTGGAGAAGCATGTGCTGGTGCTGGGCATGTTCGGCCCCGACGTGGACTTCTACACCGTCAAGAACGCCTGCATGTGGCTGATGCAGACCTTCGGCGTGACTCCGGCCATCGCGGTTGGCGGCGACAGCTACTACCATCCGGGCCGCAAGGCGGTGCTCACTGTGGGGGATGTGCAGCTGGCCCAGCTGGGCGAGATTCATCCCGACGTGGCCGAGCGCTTCGGCGTCGAGGCCCGCGCGTACATCGCGGAGATCGATCTGGACGCGCTGCGCCCGCTGGAGGCCCCCCTCTACGGCGTGAAGCCCCTGCCGAAGTACCCCGCCGTCACCCGCGACATCGCGCTGGTGGTGGACGAAAAGGTGGGCGTGGGCACCATGCTGGAGACCATCAAAAACTCCGGTGGCAGGACGCTGGAGAGCGCGTCGCTGTTCGACATCTACCGCGGCGAGAAGCTGGGCGCGAATAAGAAGTCCGTGGCCTACGCCCTGTCCTTCCGCGCGTCCGACCGCACCCTCACCGACGAGGAGATCGCCGGTTCCATGGCGAAGATCCTCAAGGCTGTCGAGGCCGAGTACGGCGCGGAGCTGCGCTAAACCAAAGTTGATATCCTGCGCCGCCATCGCTTCAACGGTGGCGGCGCGCTTTGTCCATGGAGAATCGCAATGCAATACGAAAACATCTGCCGGGGAAGCTTCATCTCCCGCCCGAACCGCTTCATCGCCGTGGTGGAGATCGACGGCGTTCAACAGCGCGTCCATGTGAAGAACACCGGGCGCTGCGCCGAGCTGCTGGTTCCGGGCAACACGGTCTATCTGGAGAGGAGCGCGAACCCGAACCGCAAGACCGCCTACGATCTGATTGCGGTGGAGAAGCGCGCGCCGGAGGGCTCGAGGCTTGTCAACATGGATTCCATGGCCCCCAACCGGGCGGCGGGGGAGTGGCTGTCGGCGGGCGGTCTGGGCGCGATCGAAAACCTGCGCGCCGAGGCGACCATCGGCGACTCCCGCTTCGATTTCGCAGGAGAGCAGGACGGCCGCCGGGTGGTGATCGAGGTCAAGGGCTGCACGCTGGAGGAAAACGGCATCGCGCGCTTTCCCGACGCGCCCACGCTGCGGGGCGTGAAGCACCTGCGGGGTCTTACGGCGCTCGCACGGCAGGGTTGCCGCTGCGCGGTGCTGATCGTGATCCAGATGAAGGGTGTGCGCGTGTTCCAGCCCAACTGGGTGACCCAGCCCGAATTCGGCGAGGCGCTGATCGAGGCCCGGGACGCGGGCGTGGAGATCATCGCCCTGGACTGCCGGGTGGTTCCCGGAACCGTCGAGATCGACGCGTATGTTCCGGTGGATCTGTCCCGACCATAGAATCGCCTGAAAATCCCGCCTTGACGGGAATTGTTAAGTATTGTATAATGAGGTATGGGCCTTGACGAGGTCCATGGCCATAATACAATGCGCAGATGGGTCGTCAGGAGACTGGCGGCCCGTTTTATGCGTTGAAATCAAGGAGAAATATTCATGAAAACCGACGTTGTCATCATCGGCGCAGGCCCGGCCGGCATCTTTACCGCTCTGGAGCTGATCCGCAAAGGCAGCAAAAAGAAGATCACCATCTGTGAGAAGGGCGCGGCCATCGAGAACCGCCGCTGCCCCAAATCCAAGACCCGCCAGTGCGTGAACTGCAAGCCCTACTGCCACATCACCACCGGTTTTTCCGGTGCGGGCGCGTTTTCCGACGGCAAGCTGTCGCTGTCCTGCGAGGTGGGCGGCGATCTGCCCAGCCTGATCGGCGAGGATCTGGCTCAGGAGACCATCAATTATGCCGATTCCATCTATCTGGAGTTCGGTGCGGACACCCATGTGGAGGGCGTGGGCAACAGCGAGGAGGTCAAGCAGATTCGCGCAAGGGCGATTCAGGCGGGCCTGAAGCTGGTGGACTGCCCGATCCGCCACCTGGGCACCGAGAAGGCCCAGCAGATCTACTATGCCATCGAGCAGTATCTGCTCAGCAACGGCGTGGAGATTCTCTTCGGCTGCGAGTGCCGGAACCTCATTCTGGAGGACGGCGTGTGCAGGGGCGTACAGGTGGTGTGCAAGGGCGAAGAACTTGAAATCTTCGCGGAGCGCACCGTGGTCGCCACGGGACGTCGCGGCGCGGACTGGCTGGAGCGCATCTGCGCCGAGCACAACATCGCCCATCAGCCCGGCACCGTGGACATCGGCGTGCGCGTGGAGTGCCGCAACGAGATCATGGAGAAGGTCAACGAGGTGCTCTACGAGTCCAAGCTGATCGGCTATCCCAAGCCCTTCAAGAACAAGGTGCGCACCTTCTGCCAGAACCCCGGCGGCTTCGTCAGTCAGGAGAACTACGACAACAACCTTGCCGTGGTCAATGGCCACTCCTACAAGGATCTGAAGTCCAACAACACGAATTTGTCCATCCTCTGCTCCCACAACTTCTCCGTGCCCTTCAACCAGCCTATCGCCTACGCCCAGAAGGTGGGCGAGCTGACGAACATGCTGGGCGCGGGCCACATTCTGGTGCAGCGCTTCGGCGACATTCTGGACGGCAAGCGCACCTGGCAGAAGGAGCTGGCCCAGTCCAACGTCAAGCCCACGCTGCCGGACGCGGTCGCGGGCGACATCACCGCGGCCATGCCCTACCGGGCCATGACCAACATCATCAACTTCATCCAGGCCATGGACCACGTGGTGCCGGGCTTCGCCAGCTACGAGACGCTGCTCTATTCCCCGGAGCTCAAGTTCTACTCCAACCGGGTGAAGATGGACGAAAACTTCACCACCTCCATTAAGGGCCTGCACTGTCTGGGCGACTCCAGCGGCTGGACGCGGGGCCTGATGATGGCCAGCGTCATGGGCGTGCTCATGGGCCGGAAGATCGCCGGGGAGGAAAACGCATAAAAATTCTCGGAAATATGTAAAAAACACTGGAAACTTGCGGCGCGCTGCGCTATAATGAAATTACCATATTTGTGGAAAAGGATGTGTTACCCATGATCGATATGAGCAAGTGGCAGCAGATTGCCAAGGAAAAGATACACGTTCGCCCCGCGACCCAGGGCCGCCTGTCTGGCAAGATCGCCATCGTCACCGGCGCAGCCCAGGGCTTCGGCAAGGGCATCGCTGAGGAGCTGTACGCCGAGGGCGCCATCGTCGGCATCGCCGATATGAACGTGGCCGGCGCCGAGGCCGTGGCCAAGGAGCTGGGCGAGTACGCCTTCGCCATCGAGGTCAACGTCACCAGCGAGGAATCCGTCGCGAAGATGGTGCAGGACACCGTTGAGAAGTGGGGCGGTCTGGACATCCTGGTCAGCAACGCGGGCGTGGCCAAGGCGGGCAACCTGCTGGAGCTGGAGAAGAACACCTTCGACTTCGTCACCAACATCAACTACACCGGCTACTTCCTCTGCGCGAAGTACGCCGCCGCCATCATGGAGGCCCAGCACGAGGCGGATCCCGAGGCCTTCTTCGACATCATCACCATCAACTCCAAGTCCGGTCTGGAGGGCAGCAAGAACAACTACGCCTACGCCGGATCCAAGTTCGGCGGCATTGGACTTACCCAGTCCTTCGCGCTGGAGCTGTGCCCCTACAACATCAAGGTCAACGCCATCTGCCCCGGCAACTACCTGGACGGCCCGCTGTGGTCCGACCCGGAGCGCGGCCTGTTCGTGCAGTACCTGAACGCGGGCAAGGTTCCCGGCGCAAAGACCGTCGAGGACGTGCGCAAGTACTACATGTCCAAGGTTCCCATGAACCGCGGCTGCTTCCCGAAGGACGTGGCGCGCGCCATCTTCTACTGCGTGGAGCAGAAGTATGAGACCGGCCAGGCCATCCCGGTGACCGGCGGCCAGGTCATGCTGAAGTAATTCAGGATTGAACGCATCCAACGGGGGCGGCGGCTTTCAGCGCGCCCCCGCTTTTCTACTTATAAGGAGGGGAGACCCATGGATTGTAGCTTTGTGGAGGCCATGCCCAAGCTGGGCTTCGGCTACATGCGCCTGCCGATGAAGGACGGCGAGATCGACGTCGAGCAGTGCTGTGCAATGACGGACCTGTTTCTGGAGCGGGGCTTCAAGTACTTTGACACCTCCTGGTTCTACGGCCATGGCACGTCCGAGCGCACCATGAAGACCTGCCTGGTGGACCGCCACCCCCGCGAGAGCTTCTACATCGCGGACAAGCTGCCGGCCTGGGGCGGTGCAAAGACCGCCGAGGAAGCCCAGGGCATGTTCTATGAGTCCCTCGAGCGCACCGGCGCGGGCTACTTCGACTTCTTCCTGCTGCACAACCTGGGCGAGGGCCGCACGAAGTACTTCGACAAGTTCGACATCTGGAACTTCCTTCAGGCGCGCAAGGCCGAGGGCCTGATTCATCACCTGGGCTTCTCCTTCCACGACAAGGCCGAGGTGCTGGACGGCATCCTCATCGCCCACCCGGAGATGGAGTTCGTGCAGCTCCAGATCAACTACGCCGACTGGGAGAGCAATTCCATCGAATCCCGCAAGTGCCTGGAGGTTGCCCGCAGGCACAATAAGCCGGTGATCGTCATGGAGCCGGTGAAGGGAGGCATTCTGGCCAATCCTCCCGAGGAGGCGAAGGACGTGCTGCGCGCTGTGAACCCGGACGCGTCCTTCCCGTCCTGGGCGATTCGCTTTGCCGCGTCCCAGGAGGGCGTGCTCACCGTGCTCTCCGGCATGTCCACGCTGGAGCAGGTGGAGGACAACACCGCCTACATGCAGGACTTCCAGCCGCTGGACGCGCGGGAGATGGAAGCCATCGATCAGGCCCGGCAGATCATCGCCTCGAAGCCCTCGGTGCCCTGCACCGCCTGCTGGTACTGTGCCAAGGGCTGTCCGGCGCACATCGCCATCCCGAACCTGTTCATGTGCGCGAACCTCTATCTGAACTTCGGCAACCTGGCCTTCGCCAGAAGCAAGTACAACTTCAATACCACCGGCCAGAATCTGGGCAGGGCCTCGGACTGTCTCCAGTGCGGCAGGTGCGAACGGGTTTGTCCCCAGCACATCCACATCCGCGAGGAGCTTGCCAAGCTGGTGGAGCTGTTTGAAAAGTAAATCCATGGATCGACATTGCGCCTTCGGAGAAAATTTCCGGGGCGCTTTTGCATGCGGAAAAATTCGCAAAAATTGCATTTCCCTATTGACGGATGCAATGCTGCGGCATATAATAAACGCATGAGCAATTGTTCAAATGTTTGTTGGAGGTGAGCGCATGTTCGATCCCAACGGCGTGGAGCGCTGCGACGAGCACTGCACCCATGCTGCGATCATCCGGCGGGTGGAGCCGGACATGCCGGAGGAGGAGAAGCTCTACGATCTGGCGGAGCTGTTCAAGATCTTCGGCGACACCACGCGCATCCGCATTCTGTACGTGCTGTTTGAGGCGGAGATGTGCGTGTGCGACATCGCGGAGGTGCTGAGCATGACCCAGTCGGCGATCTCCCATCAGCTGCGGCTGCTGAAGCAGGCGAAGCTGGTGAAGAACCGCCGGGAGGGCAAGACGGTCTATTATTCGCTGGCGGACGATCATGTGCGCACGATCATCGACCAGGGCATGGAACACATCGAGGAATGACGGGGGAGGAAGGACAAATGAAGAAGGTTTTCAAGATGCTGGATCTGGACTGCGCCAACTGCGCGGCCAAGATGGAGAACGAAATTCGCAAGATCGACGGCGTGATCAGCGTCAACATCAGCTTCCTTGCGCAGAAGATGACCCTGGAGGCGGACGACGCGCGCTTCGACGCCATCGCAAAGCTGGCGGCGAAGGCCTGCAAGAAAATCGACGATGAATGTGAAGTGATCCTCAAATGAAGGCCCCGGCTTTCGTGCAGAACATGAACCGCAAGCAGAAGCGGTCGCTCTATACCATCCTGATCGCGGCGGCGCTGTTCATTGTTGCCCTGCTGCTGCCCGTCGAGGGAATCTGGGAGCTGCTGGTCTATCTGATTCCCTACGGCGTGATCGGCTGGAGGGTGATCTGGAAGGCGGTCAGGAACATCTCCCGCGGACAGGTCTTTGACGAAAACTTCCTGATGTGCGTGGCCTCCATCGGCGCAATGTGCGCCGGCGAGTACAAGGAGGCCGTGGCGGTCATGCTGTTCTATCAGGTGGGCGAGCTCTTCGAGAGCTGCGCGGTGGGCAAGTCCCGGCGCTCCATCGCGGCGCTGATGGACATCCGCCCGGACGTGGCCCACGTGGAGCGCGACGGTGCGCTGGCGGACGTGGATCCCGAGGAAGTGGAGATCGGCGAGCGCATCGTGATCCAGCCCGGCGAGCGCGTGCCGCTGGACGGCGAGGTGATCGAGGGCGCGTCCACGCTGGACACCGCCGCCCTCACCGGCGAGTCCGTGCCCCGGGAGATTCACCCCGGCGAGGACGTGATCAGCGGCTGCATCAACCTCAGCGGCGTGCTGCACGTGCGCGTGAACAAGCGCTTCGGCGAATCCACCGTGGCGCGCATCCTGGAGCTGGTGGAGAACGCCTCCTCCAACAAGGCGAGGTCCGAGAACTTCATCACGAAGTTCGCCCGCTGGTACACCCCGGCGGTGTGCCTGGCGGCGCTGCTGCTGGCGGTGGTTCCCTCGCTGATTACGGGCGACTGGGGCGAATGGGTCTCCCGCGCGCTGATCTTCCTGGTGGTGTCCTGTCCCTGCGCGCTGGTGATCTCGGTACCGCTGAGCTTCTTCGGCGGCATCGGCGGCGCGTCCGCCAACGGCATCCTCATTAAGGGCGGCAACTTTGTGGAGACGCTGGCCCAGGTGGACACCGTGGTGTTTGACAAGACCGGCACCCTCACCCAGGGCAACTTCGAGGTCACGGCCATCCATCCGGAGAAGGTTCCGGAGCAGGAGCTGCTGGAGATCGCGGCGCTGGCGGAGAACTACTCCACCCATCCCATCTCGGCCTCGCTGAAGCGCGCCTTCGGCCTGCCGCTGGACGAGAGCCGCATCTCCGACGTGGAGGAGCTGTCCGGCAAGGGCGTGATCGCCACGTGGACTGGCACGAGTGCGAGAACAGCGGCACCATCGTGCACGTTGCCGCCGACGGGGCGTACATGGGCCACATCGTCATCTCCGACATGCTCAAGCCCCGGTCCAAGGCCGCGATTCAGGCGCTGAAGGACTGCGGCGTGAAGCGGAGTGTGATGCTCACCGGCGACCGGAAGGACGTGGCCGAGGCCGTGGCAAGGGAGCTGGGCGTGGATCAGGTGCACAGCGAGCTGCTGCCCGCCGACAAGGTTGCGCAGGTGGAGAAGCTGCTGGCGAGGCAGGGGAAGGGCGAGAAGCTGGCCTTCGTAGGCGACGGAATCAACGACGCTCCGGTGCTCTCCCGCGCGGACGTGGGCGTCGCCATGGGCGCGCTGGGCTCCGACGCGGCCATCGAGGCCGCCGACGTGGTGCTCATGGACGACAATCCGGAGAAGATCGCCACGGCCATCCGCATCTCCAAGCGCACCCTGACCATCGTGCACCAGAACATCGTGTTCGCACTGGGTGTGAAATTCATCGTGCTGATCCTCAGCGCGCTGGGCCTGGGCAACATGTGGATCGCGGTGTTTGCAGACGTGGGCGTGTCCGTGCTGGCCATCCTCAACGCCATGCGCGCGCTGCGCTTCCGGGACTGACAAGCAATTTGATGAGCGCCGTCCGGCGGAGTCCGGGCGGCGCTTTTGCGCACAATTGCCGTACCCGCGCACGCATAGTCCCTTGAAAAAGGAAACGAATTTCGACATGAAATGACATAATGTTCGTATTTTTTACCTTTGCAACCTACGATTATAACGTTGGCTGTGTATCATAATACCGTACCCAAAAGCTAAATCTATGGAGGGGAAAGTTCAAATGAAAAAGGTTCTTGCACTGGTCCTGGCTGCCGTCCTGATGCTGTGCGCATCCGCGATGGCCGAAGTTTCCGTTTCCACCACCGCTGCCGAGCTCGAGCTCACCGGCGATCCCGCCGCCCTGAAGGTTGGCGTGATCCTCGTCGGCGACGAGAACGAGGGCTACACCTACGCGCACATCGAGGGCATCCAGAAGGCCGCCGAGGCTCTGGGCGTTCCCGCTGAGAACATCATCTGGAAGTACTCCGTCGCTGAGGACGCCACCTGCTACGACGCCGCCGCCGACCTGGCCGATGCGGGCTGCAACGTGGTGTTCACCAACAGCTACGGCCATCAGACCTACTGCCAGCAGGCCGCTGCCGAGTTCCCGGAGGTGCAGTTCGTCTCCATGACCGGCGATACCGCGAACCGCGCCGGCCTGGACAACTTCTCCAACGCCTTCACCAAGGTCTATGAGTCCCGCTACGTCTCCGGCGTGGTCGCTGGCATGAAGATCGCCGAGCTGCTCGCCAACGAGGCCCTCTCCGCCGAGAACTTCGACGAGAACGGCAACGTCAAGGTTGGCTACGTCGGCGCCTATCCCTACGCCGAGGTCGTTTCCGGCTACACCGCCTTCTTCCTGGGCATCCAGTCCGTCGTCGAGAACGTCGTCATGGACGTGACCTACACCAACTCCTGGTTCGACATCACCGCCGAGGCCGAGGCTGCCAACGCCCTGATGTCCAGCGGCTGCGTCATCATCGGCCAGCACGCCGACTCCACCGGTGCTCCCTCCGCAGTGCAGGCTGCTCTGGACGCGGGCAAGGTTGCCTACTCCATCGGCTACAACGTTGACATGCTGGCAGTTGCGCCGCAGGCTGCGCTGACCTCCGCCACCAACTATCGCCCGCAACTGGTCTGCCGGCTACGCCGAGGGCGCCGTTGCCATCACCGCGCTGGGCGAGTCCTGCGCTGAAGGCACTGCCGAGAAGGTCGCCGAGGTTGAGGCTGCCCTGAAGGACGGCTCCCTGAAGGTCTTTGACATCACCAAGTTCACCGTGGGCGGCGAGACCGTGAATTCCACCTTCGCCACCGATACCGACGGCGACTTCGTGTACGATACCGACGAAGCCATCATCGACGGCGCATACTGCGAGTCCTACTATCAGTCCGCTCCGTCCTTCGCGCTGCGCATCGACGGCATCACCGAGCTGAACTAAGTCTCGATCCGTACTCCGAAGGGAAGCTCATCCACTTGAGCTTCCCTTTGACTGTCAAAGGAAGGAACGCAAATCCAGCTGCGCCGCGCCGCAGACGAACAACGAAAGGGTGACCTGAATTTGGAATCCAACGTTGCAATCCGCATGACAAACATCACAAAGACGTTTGGCTCGGTGGTTGCGAATCATAAGGTCAGCATGGACATCCGCCGGGGCGAGATTCTGTCGCTGCTGGGCGAGAACGGCAGCGGCAAGACCACGCTGATGAACATGCTCTCGGGCATCTACTATCCCGACGCCGGACAGATTTTCGTGGATGGCCGCGAGGTCTCCATCCGTTCGCCCAAGGACGCCTTCGATCTGGGAATCGGCATGATTCACCAGCACTTCAAACTGGTGGACGTGTTCACCGCTGCGGAGAACGTGATCCTGGGTCTGCCGGAGCAGGGCCGCATCAATCGCAAGGCCATCGCCCAGAAGGTGCAGGCCATCTGCGACCGCTACGGCTTCGACATCGATCCCAACCAGAAGGTCTACGACATGACGGTCTCCCAGAAGCAGACGCTGGAAATCGTGAAGGTGCTCTATCGCGGCGCAAACGTGCTGATCCTGGACGAGCCCACCGCGGTGCTCACCCCCCAGGAGACCGAGAAGCTGTTTGCCGTCATCCGCAACATGAAGGCGGACGGCAAGGCCATCGTCATCATCACCCACAAGCTGCACGAGGTGCTGGCGGTGTCCGACCGTGTGGCCATCGTGCGCAAGGGCGAGTATGTGGGCGACGTGCCCACCGCCGAGGCCACGGAGCTGTCCCTGACCGAGATGATGGTGGGCAAGAAGGTCGCGCTGAACATCGACCGCCCCGAGCCCGTGGATCCCCAGCTGCGCCTGTCCGTGCGCAAGCTGAACTGCTTCAACAAGGAGGGCGTTCAGGTGCTGCACGACGTAAACTTCGACGTCTACAGCGGCGAGATTCTGGGCATCGCCGGCATCTCCGGCTGCGGCCAGAAGGAGCTGCTGGAGTCCATCGCCGGACTTCAGCCGGACGAGGGTGGCACCAGCATCGAATACTTCCCCCGGGAGGGCGGCAGCGTCCAGCTGAAGAACTGCACGCCCCGCCAGATTCGCGACCACGGCATCGCGCTGTCCTTCGTGCCGGAGGATCGCCTGGGCATGGGCCTGGTGAGCAGCATGGGCATGGCGGACAACATGATGCTCAAGGATTACAACAACGGCCACTCCTTCTTCACCGACCGCCGCAGGCCCCGCAAGCTGGCGGCGCGCATCAAGGAGGATCTGGACGTGCAGACGCCCGACCTGATCACCCCGGTGAGCAAGCTCTCCGGCGGCAACGTGCAGAAGGTGCTGGTGGGCCGCGAGATCGCAGCGTCGCCCACGGTGCTGATGACAGCTTACGCCGTGCGCGGCCTGGACATCAACACCTCCTACACCATCTATCGCCTGCTCAACGAGCAGAAGAAGAAGGGCGTGGCGGTCATTTACGTCGGCGAGGATCTGGACGTGCTGATGGAGCTCTGCGACCGCATCATGGTGATGTGCTCCGGCCACGTCAATGGCATACTGGACGGCCGCACCGCCACCAAGGAGGAGGTCGGCCTGCGCATGACGCAGCTGAAAGGGAAGGGTGACGCAGAATGAATCATTCCGAAAACAAGGCGGTTCGCGAGCCCTTCGTGCGCATCGCCAAGCGCAACAGCATCTACTGGACGAAGGCCGTGATGATCCGCGTGCTGGCCATCATTGCCGCGCTGGTGGTGGATGCGCTGATCATCTACTTCGTCACGAAGCTCAATCCGATCAAGGTCTACGTCACCATGTTCGAGGGCGCGTTCGGCACCAAGCGCCGCATCTGGATCACCGTGCGCGAGATCATGATGCTGCTGTGCATCGCCGTGGGTCTTGCGCCCGCGTTCAAGATGCGCTTCTGGAACGTAGGTGCGGAGGGCCAGATTCTGGTGGGTGGCATCGCCACTGCGGCGTGCATGATCTACCTGAACAGCCTGCCCACGCCCCTGCTGCTGCTGGTGATGTTCATCGCCAGCGCGATTGCCGGAGCGATCTGGGGCCTGATTCCCGCCATCTTCAAGGCTAAGTGGGACACCAACGAGACGCTGTTCACGCTGATGATGAACTACGTGGCCATCCAGCTCACCTCCTTCATGGTGGCCCTGTGGGAGAACCCCTTCGGCTCCAACAGCGTGGGCGTGATCAACCAGAGCACCCAGGCGGGCTGGTTCCCGAAGCTCTTCGGCCAGACCTACATGCTCAACGTGATCCTGGTCATGGCTCTCACCATCGGCATGTTCTACTACCTCAAGCTCAGCAAGCAGGGCTATGAGATCGCGGTGGTGGGCGAGTCCCGCAACACGGCGCGCTACGCGGGCATCAGTGTCAGGCGCGTCATCATTCGCACCATGCTGATCTCCGGCGCGGTCTGCGGCATCGCGGGCATGGTGGGCGTCGCGGGTGCAGACCACACCATCTCTGTCAACACCGCTGGCGGACGCGGGTTCACGGCGATCATCGTCGCCTGGATGGCCAAGTTCAACACCATCACCATGATCCTGATCACCACGCTGCTGGTGTTCCTGGATCGCGGCGCGGTGGAGATCGCCTCCATGTACAACCTGAACGAGTACGCCTCCGAGATGATCATGGGCGTGATTCTGTTCTTCCTGCTGGGCTGCGAGTTCTTCATCAACTACAAGCTGATCTTCAGAACGCACAAGGAGGGCAAATAAATGGATTCGTTTGTTTCTCTCATTCAGGCGGCCGTGGTCTTCGGCACGGTCATCATGTTCGGCGCGGTGGGCGAGACACTCACCGAGAAGTCGGGCAATCTGAACCTGGGCGTTCCGGGCATCATGTATCTGGGCGCCATCGCCAGCCTCACCAGCACCTTCTTCTATGAGAATGCCGTGGAGAACCCCAGCATGATCGTCTGCGTGATCATCGCGCTGGTGTGCGGCGTGGCCGCCTCCATGCTGGGCGGCCTGGTGTACAGCTTCCTCACCATCACCCTGCGCGCCAATCAGAACGTGTCCGGTCTGGCACTGTCCATCTTCGGCAGCGGCGTGGCGAACTTCTTCGGCGGCTCGCTGAACAAGCTGGCCGGCGGCGTGGGCCAGATTTCTGTGGCGACCACCAGCGCGGCCTTCCGCATGCAGATTCCCGTGCTGTCGAAGCTGGGTATTGTGGGCAAGATCTTCTTCTCCTACGGCTTCATGATGTATCTGGCGATCGTCATCGCCATCGTGATGCAGTACTTCCTCAGCCGCAGCCGCGCGGGCCTGAATCTGCGCGCCGTGGGCGAGAACCCCGCTACTGCAGACGCTGCGGGCATCAACGTGGTGCGCAACAAGTACCTGGCCACCTGCATCGGTGCGGGCATCTCCGGCCTCGGCGGCATCTACTACGTCATGGACTACATCAAGGGCACCTGGGCGAACGACGGCTCCATCGAGAAGCTGGGCTGGCTGGCCGTAGCGCTGGTCATCTTCACCCGCTGGAAGCCGAAGAACGCCATCTGGGGCTCCTACCTGTTCGGCCTGATGTACTGGTTGTACTTCTACATCGCCGGATTGACCCGCTCCAGCCAGGAGCTGTTCAAGATGCTGCCCTACGTGGTCACGATCATCGTGTTGATTCTGGTCAGCATGCGCAAAAAGCGCGAGGATCAGCCGCCCCAGAGCCTGGGCCTGGCCTACTTCCGCGAGGAGCGCTGATTGCATCCCCAAAAAAGCTTCGCCCCCGGACGCTGCGTCCAGGGGCGATTTCTGTGTCGGCTCACTTCTCCTTGTAGTACAGCAGGCAGTGGCAGTAGCCCTCGAAGTCGGGATCCTTGATCTGCTCCCGGAACTCCTTGCACATGCACTTGTTCTCCTCGCTGCGCTCCAGGCGGCAGGGGCAGTAGCCGCCGGTGCGCGCAAGGCCTTCCTTCACGGAGTCCACAATCTCCTGATTTTCATTGAAGCGAATCTTCATGGATGCTTCTCCTTTCATGCGGTGCAACAAAAGCCGGCCTTTGAGGTCGGCTCAGACCACTGATAAAGCCTACAAACGCAGAAATCCCATCCGAAAGAAAAAGTTGGGATTTCCGCTTACTACGTCAGCTGCAACTGCAAAAAGGTTGGAATCCCTTTAGGATTCCAAGTTCCCGATTTCATCGGGAACTGCCGACGGCCGAATCAGAGATTCGGGCGCGGCACCGCGCGGTCACTTACGTTTACGCACCGGCCGCACTGCAATGGGTTGCAGCGGCCGGCAGCGCGCCGAGGGAATTGAAAATTCCCCGGCGGCTGGTCGCGCTTGCCTAAAGCAGTCGCTCCATGCAAAGCATGTAGCGACCTGCCCACTGCGATTCTCTGAATCCATCACCGCAGATGCGGGGACGGGTGCATAAAGCGCAGTAGCGCGACTGCTATCTATGTAAGCTCCCTTATTTGCAGTCGTGCTTCCTTGTCTTGAACGCACCGAAACCGTAGCGCTTGCGCGCAGGTTTCGGCAGCGCCGGGCAGGAATCCGGAGGATTCGCCCGGGCTGGTCGCGGCTCCTTCGGAGACGTGACTGCTGCCAGGCGATCTCAGCGTCTGCAAATCGTTGATAAACTCAACGATTTGAGCCGCCCCAATGGGGCGGCTTTTGTCGGATGTGGCGCGTAGATCAATAGTTCTCGGCGCGAATCTCGAAGTAGCTCTGGGGATGGGCGCACACCGGGCAGATTTCCGGGGCCTCCTTGCCCATAACCAGATGACCGCAGTTGCGGCACTCCCAGATCTTCATCTCGCTCTTCTTGAACACTTCCTGCATCTCCACGTTGCTCAGCAGCTTGCGATAGCGCTCCTCGTGGCTCTTTTCGATCGCGGCGACCATGCGGAACTTCGCTGCCAGCTCGGTGAAGCCCTCCTCTTCGGCCTCCTTGGCGAAGGTGGCATACATGTCGGTCCACTCGTAGTTCTCACCCTCGGCGGCGGAGAGCAGGTTTGCGGCGGTGTCGCCCAGGCCGCCCAGGGCCTTGAACCACATCTTGGCGTGCTCTTTCTCGTTGTCGGCGGTCTTCTGGAAGATTGCGGCGATCTGCTCGTAGCCGGCCTTCTTTGCGACGCTTGCGAAATAGGTGTACTTGTTGCGGGCCTCGGACTCGCCGGAGAACGCGGTTCTCAAATTCTGTTCCGTCTTGCTGCCTTTCAGTTCCATAATATCAACCTCCTAGTATAAATATACCCCATACAATTCTGATTCAATCTCCATCCGAATTATAATAGAAAATTTTACAACTGTCAAGCCGCGCACAGTTTTTCCCCGCCGACGGTTGAAATGGGCGGCTCAAACGGGTATAATGATATGAGATTTGAGGCACAAAGAAGGGAAAAACATGTTCGGCGATTGCCACATTCACATGATCCTGGACGGCGTGTACTATCGCGCCGCCATCGACGCCCAGAAGGAGCGGGTGGACGAGGCCCTGGTGCGCGCGCGTCTGGATTCCTACCGGGCGGCGGGAATCCATTTCCTGCGCGACGGCGGCGACGCCTGGGGTGTGGGCAGCTTCGCGGCGAGGATCGCCGGGGAGTACGGCATCGACTACCGCACGCCCGCCTTTCCCATCCATCGGAAGGGCCGATATGGCGGTTTCATCGGAAAGGGCTATGAAACGCTGAAGGAATATGCGACCCTGGTCGGTTTGGCGCGCAAGCAGGGCGCGGACTTCATCAAAATCATGATCTCCGGCCTGATGGACTTCGATTGCTACGGCAGAATCACCAGCGAACCCCTCGATCCAGCGGAAATTCGTGAGCTGATCCGCATCGCCCATGAAGAAGGATTCGCGGTGATGGCCCACGCCAACGGCGCGGACACGGTGAAGGCGGCAGTGGAGGCCGGCGTGGATTCCATCGAGCACGGCGCGTATCTGGACGATGAGGCGGTGCGGATGCTGGCGCAGAGCGATACAATCTGGGTGCCCACGCTGGTGACCATCGGCAACCTCATCGGCGAGGGCCGCTATCCCGACGGGGTGCTCCGACCGCTGCTGCGCCTGCAGATGGACAACGTGGCCGAGTGCGCGCGCCTGGGCGGCAAGATCGCCCTGGGGAGCGATGCGGGCGCGTACCGGGTGTTCCACACACAGGGCGCATTGGACGAATATGGCTATCTGAAGCGCGCGATCGGCACGGAAACCGACCGGATTCTGGAATGTGGCGAAAATTTGATCAAAAATCGATTTAAAATAGACTGAAGTCAAGAAATGACAAACTGAAGTCGAAATTGACCGACCAAGGTCGGGACTAGAATTCCCGCAGAACCAGCTCGGTCACGCCGGAATTTGCACCTACGATGCGCAGAACCCGGGGATGTCGGGCATACTCCGCGCGGACGAGCTCGCGCAGGGCGGTGCCGGAGTTGCAGCCGTGGATGACGCGGATGCGGTACACGCCCGCACCGGCTCGACGCAGCGCCGCGTCGATGGCGACGCGCGCCTGGTAGGCGTTTCGACCGTGCAGGTCAATTTCTAGGATGGATTCGTACATGGAAGCCTCCAATCGGATCGGAGAGGGGAAAACAGACTTGGGTCTGAAATATACGCTGGCTGCGATGGACGGCATGAGCCACGCCGCGTTACGCAGCATTTGCTTTGAATACGGTGCGCAGGACGCGACCACGGAGATGGTCTCGGCGATCGCCTATGCCCGGGCGCGAAGGAAGCGCCAGCCGATTCTGGACGCTCAGCTGATGCGCCGCCCGGAGGAGACGCGCCTTGCGGCGCAGATCATTGGCTGCGAGCCGGAGGTCATGGCCGCCGCTGCACGCAAGCTGGAGTCGATTCAGCGCTTTGATGTGATTGAGATCAACATGGGCTGTCCGGCGCGCACGGTGGTGGGCGGCGGCAGCGGCTCGGCAATCCTGCAAAATCCGCAGCTTGCGGGGGAGATTTTGCGGGCGGTGTGCGATGCGACGCGCCTGCCGGTGCGGCTGAAGCTGCGCCTTGGCTGGGACGAAGCGCACATCACTGCGCCGGAGATCGCCGCCATGGCCCAGGAGGCGGGATGTGCGGAGCTGATCCTGCACGGACGCACGCGCAGCCAGATGTACCGCGGCAGCGTGGATCTGGACGCGATGAAGCGGGTGCGGGCAGCGGTGACGATTCCGCTGTACGCCAACGGCGCGGTCACGAAGCCCGCCGATGCGGCAACCTTCGGCGAAAGGGTGGACGCGCAGGGCGTGTGCATCGGGCGCGCGGCGCTGAAGGCTCCCTGGATCTTCGACGACATCCGCCGCATGGAGCGCGGCGATGCGCCGGTGCAGCGGGACGCGGCGGAGCGCGTGGACGTGCTGCTGCGGCTGGGCGCGCGCATGTGCGATCAGAAGCCGGAGCGCCTGGCCATGTGCGAAATTCGCAAGTTCTGCAGCTGGTATCTTGAGGGCCTGACCGGGGCAGGGGAGGTTTGCAGCCGGATCCATCGCGTGGAGCAGCTGGACGAGCTGCGGCGGGTGCTGGAGAAGTACCTGAACGGCCTCATCGCCGCGAACGATGTGCAGCTGCACCCGGAGCTTCTGCCGGAGGTCACGCTGGACACGGTGGACGATGCCGCGCGGCGCTGCGGCTGCTCAGTCCTTCTTTGAATCGTCCGCGTCCTTGTCGGCCTTTTTCTTGCGCTTGAAGGCGGTGGAGGCGAAGAGGTCGGGCACCAGCTCGTCGGCCTTTTCGGGGTCGTTGTAGTCGTACTTTTCGCCGCGCTTTGCGCCAAAGAGGCGGGTCAGCGTCAGGCAGACGTAGAGGATGAGCATCACCAGGCCGATGACGGCGATGTACTGAATGGTCGGAGGGAGATCCGACAGGAGCGCTTTCAGGTCCATATTTGTCCTCCTTGGAAGCTCGGATGGATGTTGGAATATCGATCTCCATCCATTATACCGAAAAAGTGAAAAAAATACAATAAATCCGCCCCGGAAAGCGTGTTTTCCGGGAGACAAATGCGGTTCGTTTGTTGTATAATGGAGTCGGAGCTGGAAAAAGGGCTATCCGTATCCGCTTACATGCAGACAATCATGCGGCGCATGCCGCTTTTTAGGAGGTAAAACCAATGCTGAAAGGTATTCCGAAGATTCTGTCCCCCGAGCTGCTGAAGGTGCTGTGCGAGATGGGCCATGGCGATGAGATCACCATCGGCGACGGCAACTTCCCGGGCCACACCAACGCGAAGGTTGAGATCCGCATGGACGGCCACGGCGTTCCGGAGATCCTGGACGCCATCCTGCAGGTCATGCCGCTGGACGTCTACGTGGACACCCCGGTGATGCTGATGGAAAAGGTGCCCGGCGACACCGTCGAGACCCCCATTTGGGACACCTACAAGGAGATCGTCGCCAAGTACGATCCCCGCGGCGAGAAGTGCTTCGGCAGCATCGAGCGCGGCGCGTTCTACGATCGCACCCGCGAGAAGTCCTGCGCGGTGATCATGTCCGGCGAATCCGCGCTGTACGCGAACATCATCCTGAAGAAGGGCGTCGTGGTTGACGCGAAGTGACGCTCCCCGGATGCAAAAAACCTGCGAATCATCTGATCCGCAGGTTTTTTGCGTCAGTTCGCATCCGCACTGTTGGCGGCGAGGATGAAATCCCGGAATTCGCTCTGCACGGGGGAGAGATACTTCTTCTTGCTGACGAAGTAGAGGTGGTGGGGCATGGTTCCCTCCAGCGGGAAGGCGAGCAGCTTGCCCTCGGCGATGAACTCGCCCACGGCGACCTCGGAGAGCACGGAGATGCCCACGCCCTCGCTCACCAGCTGCTTGATCGTCTCGGTGTCGTCGATGGCGGCGGCAACGTCCAGCTTCACGTCCGGAACGTTCTGCTTGATCCAGCGCAGGAACTCCTGCTGCAGCGTGGAGGTGCTGCTGCGGGTGATGACACGCTCGCTGCCGAACAGCTCCTTGGGGAAGGGCTGGCCCTGGAGCGCGCGGAAGCGCTCCGCATTGGGCGTGATGACCACCAGGCTGGAGGAGCTGTAGTGCTTCACGGCATAGTCCGAATCCATGATCTTCATATTGCAGAAGGCGAACTGGAAGCCGCCGGAGCGCAGCTTGTTGGGAATCTCCGAATTGTAGCACACGGTGATATTGAAGTTGACCTCCGGGTACGCGCGCTCAAACTCCACGATGCGCTTGGCCAGGTAGTAGCGGCTGGTGTAGGGCGTGGCGACGATGTTGATGGCGTTCTCGTTCTGATCCGCGCGGGTCAGCGCAAACAGGCTGTCGCGGTTCAGCTTCAGCATTTGCCGGGCGTAGGTGTAGTAGGTCTGACCGTCGGCGCTCAGCTCCATGCTGCGCGTGGTGCGGTTCAGCAGCCGCGTGCCCAGCTCGGCCTCCAGGTTGCGGACGTGAATGGTCACCATGGACTGGGAGATTTGCAGGCGCTCTGCGGCGTTGGAGAAGCTGCCCTCGTCGACCACGGCCACAAACGATTCCAGTTGCTTAAAATCCATAGCTGCATTCCCCCGAAATTATATTGAAGAACACAATCAATTATACACAAAATATTACAGTTTGTCAATTAAATTGCGGCGCAGAATCTGTGTGGGCGACTTGTGAGGTTCATGTATGGATTTGCGTTGACCGAAGGAACAAATTGTGTTAGAATCAAAAAAAGAAGTAAACTGGGGGGGGAATGGTATGAAGCGACGCATGCTGCGAGGGATCGCATGGCTTCTGTGCGCCCTGATCGCTGTTCTGCCAGTTATGGCGACGGCTCAGGAGGTTCAGGCTTCGTGGATCTGCGAAAATTGCAAGTACGAGAATCTGTACATGGGCAGATTCTGCGAGGAGTGCGGCGCTGCACGGCCGACGGGTGAATGGACCTGCGCGGTGTGCGGAAGGGTCAACGACCGCAATTTCTGCGAGGACTGCGGCGCGGGCCGGGATGCAGTCGGCGCGATGCCCACGCTTGCACCGACCTCCACACCCGCATCGGCACCTGTGATGAAGAGCGACGTGCCCAGGGAATCCGACGACAGCCTGCATCTGAAGGTTTTCGGAACGTCCATGGAGCGGCGCAACATTCGCAGCATCGTTCTGCTCTCCAGCCTGGAGGATGCGCCGGAAGGCGCGATCGACGTCTCCAGGGCGGGCGACCGCAGCGTTCTGCTGTGGTTCGTGAGCGACGGAGGCGACATGTCCGACATGTTCCTGGGCGCAAACGGAAAAATCGCCGCGCCGGAAGACTGCGGAGGATTGTTCTCCTATTACATAAACTGTGAGGAGATCCATCTGAACGACTGTCTGGATACCTCGGCGACCACGAGCATGGGCGAAATGTTCAGCTGCTGCTGGGATTTGAAGGTGCTGGACGGCATCTCCTTCGATACCTCCCGGGTTGCGGACATGAACTTCATGTTCTCCCATTTATCGGAGCTGGAGGAGCTGGATCTGTCCAGCTTCGATACCTCGGCGACGCTGGATTTCGGAGGTATGTTCACCGGCTGCAAAAGTCTGAGGAAACTGGACATCAGCTCCTTTGAGCTGCGGAGCGACGCATACGCCTTCATCATGTTTGATGACTGCGATTCTCTGCCGGCCTCGGCCTATGCGCACATCGCGGATCATCTGAAAACGCCTGCGCCGACCCCGAAGCCGACCCTGAAGCCGACTGCGACGCCCTATGTGTACTATCCCGAGCTCTCCCGGGGCAGCCAAGGCTCCGCGGTGCTTGAGCTGCAGGAGCAGCTGATCTGCTTGGGTTACCTCGCCGCAGGCGAAGCGGACGGCTCCTATGGGCGCAGAACTGCCGAGGCGGTGCATCGCTTCAAGCAGAACAACGGCCTCTCAGATTATGGCAGCCACTATGCGACGGAGTGCGTGGCCACAAGCGAGATGCAGAACAGGCTGTACAGCGGTGCGGCCATGTTCAATGCGGAGCCGGACTTCCCCCTGACCTTTCCGTCCGGCAGCTACGCTGAGTGGTACAAGGAGAGCGGCAACAAGCTGAAGATCCATTTCCAGGTGACAAACATCTCCACCTGGCGAACCGTGACGGCGTTCAAGGTTCAGGCCTACGCCACGGATGTGTGGGGATGCGAGATCTACGGGGACAGCGTGTATTATGAGACGACCAAGCGCAGCATCGCGCCCAGCGACTATGGCTGGTCTGCCTACCTGTATCTGCCGGATCGCGATGAGATCGACAAGGTCTACGCCCGCATCAGCGAGGTGAAATTCAGCGATGGCACGGTGCTGACGAACACGGACTACGAATACAGCGAATGGACGATCACGTACAATTGAGGAGAGGAGAAGGGCGATGAAAAGGACACTCGCATTTGCGCTGAGTCTGGCGCTCGCAGTCATGGGCCTTTCATGCGCTGCGCTCGCGGAAGCGGAGTGGAGCTGCCCGGGCTGCGGCACGGAGCATCTCACGGGCAAGTTCTGTCCGGAGTGCGGAAGCGCCCGCCCTGCGGAGGACTGGATCTGCCCGAACTGCGGAAGGACAAACCAGAGGCAGTATTGCCCGGACTGCGGAACGAGCCGCGATGCGACGCAGCCGCAGGATTCATTGACGCAGGCTGACACGGCACAGCGGGACGCGGCGGTGGAGGCGCCGGAGGATATGCAGGAGTCTGCCGTTGCCCTGCCAGAGATCGACGCTCTGATGGTTCCCGAACGGGTGATCGATCTGATGAATGCCTGCATTGCAATGGCCTGTGAACAGGTTGCGACGGATATGTCCCTGGATATGATGCAGCTCGTGGATGCGTGCGGGCTCTTTGAAACGGAGATCACCCCGCAGTTCATCTCCTACGGCAACCGGGCGTGGGACATCGAGCTGTACTTCTATTACCCCGGAGAGGATGCGCCCGATCCCCAGATGGAGGCGGCGCACTGGTGCATGGAGGTGCGGGGGTCGGATGGGATCTCCGACGTGCTGCGCTCCATCGCATTCTCCGCCACGCTCGCCGCGCTGATGCAGGTGGATCCCGACATGGACGGCGAGGCTGCGGTTGAACTGCTGACGCGGAGGGAGCATGAAAGCCAGTATCATGGAAACGGCTATCTGCTCACCTATCTGGTTCTGGAGGACGGCGACGATACGCAGGTAATGGTACAGAGAACATAGGCGCGCTGGCCGTTTCAGCTGCGCGCAAGGCAGCAAAAAACCGACGGGGCATGTGCCTCGCCGGTTCATCTGATTTACATTCTGCGCTTGAGCTCCGTGATGACCAGATCGCCCGTCACCGTACGGTCCTCCGCAGAGAAGGCCTGGGGGAAGTTGTCGGAGAAGAGGATCTGGGCGTTCGGCGGGAACTCGTCGTCGCCCTCCCATACGATCAGCCGCACCTCGTAGCCCGGCATCACCTCGATCTGGTAGGACGCGTCGCCGTACTTCGTCGGGATCGCGGGGATCTGCTCCGCTGCCCTGCGGAATGCGTCCAGGCGCGTGCCGAAGGTGAAGGCGGCGCGCTTGAGGCAGCGTCCGGTGAAGGGGGTGAGGTACACGTCGCCCCATGGCATCTCCCGGTAGGTCAGGAACGTGCCGCTGCCCTTGGACGCGCAGCCCTCCAGCAGGAAGCGGATCAGGAAGATCTGCGCCGGGATGCTCCTCAGCGCCAGCGCGCCTTCGTGGTCGCACGCGATGCCAAACTCCGGCCATTGGATGCGGTAATCCTCGTAGAGCAGGCGCATCTGGAAACAGCCCGTTGCCGGATCGAAGGCCGCGCCGGTGCGGCTTGCAGCCTCCTCCGGGTCGAGCTTTGCAAACAGCTCCACGTAGTGCTCGAAGGGCACCATTTCCTTGTTGTTCTCGATGACGCGCTTTTCGCTTTCAGCCATGTGCAATCACTCCATCTCCGCGCAGCTGGGGAAGAGCTCGGCGTTGGTGTGGGGCAGGAAGCAGGCGGCCATGAACTCGTCCATGTAGCCGGGCGTGGTGCTCAGCTCCACGTAGGTCATGCTCTGGGCCAGCTCCTCCACCTTGTCCCGAGCCTGATCGGACATCACCATGGCGTATGCGCCGTTCAGCGAGGAATTGCCGATGTAGCTGAAGCGGTCCAGCTCGATGTCCGGGAACATGCCGATGCGCACGCTGTTGCGCATGTTGATGCCGCTGCCGATGCCACCGGCGACGTACATGTGCTCCACGCAGGACACGTCCATGTCCAGCGATTTGAGCAGCGTGCAGATGGCGGAGAAGATCGCGCCCTTTGCGCGGATGAAGTTGTCGATGTCCACGGTGTTGATGGTCACGTTGCGGCCGGTCTCAGACTCGTCGGCGAAGGCCAGCACGTAGCAGTCGAAGCCGTTTGCATCCTGGGACACGCGGCGGCCCTCGCGGACGAACTGTCCCTTGGCGGAGATGATGCCGCAGCGGAACAGCTCGGCGATCACGTCGATGATGCCGGAGCCGCACAGGCCGATGGGCTTCTGACCAGCTTCGCCGATGATGGAGAAGCTCGGCTCCATGGTCTCGCGGTCGATGGTGCAGGCCTCGATGGCGCCGTCGGTGGCGCGCATGCCGCAGGAGATGTCGCCGCCCTCAAAGGCGGGGCCCGCGGAGCAGGCGCAGCTCATCAAAAAGTCCCGGTTGCCGAACACGATCTCGCCGTTGGTGCCCAGGTCGATGAACAGGGACAGCTCGTCGGTGTTCCAGATCATGCTCATCAGCGTGCCCGCAGTGATGTCGCCGCCCACGTAGGAGCCGATGTTCGGCGCGAGGATCACCCCGGCCTCGCTGTTGGCGGGCAGGCGCACGTCCCGGGCCTTCAGATCATTCCAGCGGAAGAAGGCGGGGATGTAGGGCTCCGTGCGCACCGGATCCGCATCCGTACCCACGAAGAGGTGGTTCATGGTGGTGTTTGCGGCCACGCAGATGGACAGCACGCGCTCCTCGGAGATGTTCGCGTCCTGATACATGGCGCGCAGCAGCGGCTGCAGCGTCTCCTTGACAATGGCGTCCTGCAGGCGCTTCTTTCCGCCGGGGCGGCTGGACTCGATGATGCGGTTGATCACGTCCGCGCCGTAGCGAATCTGGCCGTTGCCCGCAGAGCCCTTCGCCAGCAGCTTGCCGGTCGCAAGGTCGGTGAGCACTGCGGTGACGGTGGTGGTGCCGATATCGATGGCCACGCCGCACATGGGAGTCGCATCGTCGGGGGCGGACACGGTCATGAGCTGGAAGCGGTCGCCGTCACGCTTGCCGCAGCAGCGCACGCGGAAGCTGTTCTCGCGCAGCGTGGAGGGCAGGTGCACCAGCACGCTGTGGGGGATGGACACGAACTCCACCTCCAGCTCCGCCATCAGCGCGCGCTCCAGGCGCTCGTTGTCGGGCATGGTGTCGTCCAGCGTGGGTTCATCCATGGCGATCACGGCGCTGACGAAGTCGTTGGTAAAGCTGATTCCGGCCTCGCGGACGCTCTCCTCAGCTGCGTTGAAGATGCGCACCTCCTCGCCGGTGCTCAGATCGGCGGTCTTCATTCGGGATTTGTAGGCGGAGGCGATGTCGGGAACCTCCACGACCACGTCGGAGACGACGCGGCTGTTGCAGGACAGCCGCCAGCCAGCGGCGTAGTCCTCCTCAGAGATGTGGCGGGTGCGGGGGGAATCCAGCTCGCCCTCGACGAGGCGCACCTTGCACTTGCCGCAGGAGCCGTTGCCGGAGCAGGGCGCGTCGATGGCGACGTTGGCCTTGCGCGCGACCTCGAGCAGGTTTTCATTTTCGGCGGCGAAGATATTACGGTCCTCGCCCTTTTCAAAACGGAAGCTTACCTGAAACATGTGTACACTCCTTTGTTGCTATACCTTTGCCTCTATCTTACTACAAATCGATGGAACTGGCAAGGGCGTTTCAGCCCAGACTGAAGCTGTAGAGCTTGCCGCTGTCGCCCTGACGGATGAAGTAGAGGGTGTAGGCGGTGGGGTAGGTCTTGCTCTCCTTGCCGAAGCGGGGGATGTAGTCGAAGCTCACCCGGCAGGAGAAGCAGTCCTCCGAATAGAGGTAGAAGTCCGACACCGCCACGTTCTCGAAGGTGGAGCTCTTGGGCTTCTTGCCCAGGGAGCTGTCGAAGCTCTTGATGCTCTCGTAGGCGGGGGAGCCCTTCGCGCACTTCTTCAGCACGCTATCCTGGCTGACCTCACGGGTGGAATACTTGGCGATGCGCTTGGCGACCTCCAGGGCGGACTCTCCGTACAGCGCCTCCAGCTCGGGATTCTGGGGCAGCTCGCAGCGCCAGCTGTGCTCGCCGTCCTGCGCGGGGTTCTGCACGTTGCCCTGCCGGTCGGTCACGCGGATGTCGGGCACGCCGCTTTCCGAGGGGAAGGCGTAGCGCACCATGGCCGGGGAGGTCACATCCGAGGGCAGCATGCCCGCCGGAACGATGGGGATGCCGTCCTCGACAACGTCGTTTGCGTCCAGCACCCGCCCGTCCACCGTCACCGTGAAGCTGCTGGGAACGGTGATGCTGCACGCGATGGCAGGCGCCGGCGTGGGCTCCGGCTCCACGACCTGCGGCGCCTCAATGCGCACGCTGGTGGTCACCGAGCCGAGGGTCCAGAGCCGGTTGCCGCGCTTCGTCTGCGCGCCGCTGGGCACCAGCGTGAACTCCGCAAACTTCTCACCGTCCAGCGATACGCGGTAGCGCCGCTCGTTCTCATTGCCGGAGTAGGATTCCGACCAGCTGACCTCACGTCCCGCAGCCAGCGCCTGAAGCTGGCTGATGTAGTATGCGCGATCCTCCGCGGGCACATCCTGCATGGAGGTATCCAGGCCGAAGATGGCTTCGTAATCGCCGCGCTCAAACAGCCGCGCTGCCTGCTGGGCCACGTATTTGGGCTGGGCGGACTCGTAGTCCTCCAGCACGCCGTTCAGGTAGCGCGCGCCCAGCGCGATGCCCGCGACGCAGAGAATCACCAAGATGAAGTAGACCTGGTAGAAGCGGCTGCGCAGGATGCTCTTTTTGCGCCCGCGCCGCCTGCGCGGGGAAGCTGCGCGCTTCTTTGCGGTGGATCTGTCCGGGGATTTCTTCGAGGGAACGCTGCTTCGCACCGCACGGGACTTGCCGGACTTGGATGCGCTGTGCTTGGCCGTGGAATTGCGGGATGCGGCGCTGTGCTCCGGGCGGGATGCATCAGATTTGGCTGTGCTGTGCCTGCCCGCCGTTTCCCGAACGATATCTGTGCTTGCGTGCCGCGCGGCGTGCTTTCCGGCGCTGTGCACCGGCATGTTTTCTGCTTCGCTGTGTTTCATCGTCCTGTTCAACCTCCCTCAGCGCACGATGAACGCCGTGGGCAGCTTGCGCGAGCCCGTCAGCGCCACGCCGTTGTTGAGATACTCGCCGTCGAAGTACAGCATGGAGGAGGAACCTCCGTCCAGATTGACCGCGTTCACCGCGCCGTACTCCAGCATCACCTGAATCAGATCCGCATAGGTCGCGCCCAGGCTGGTCGCCTGACGGCCGTCGATGACCAGCATCAGCACCGCGCCGTCGGCGCGCTGGCCGATGGCGGTGCGGGGGTTCAGGCCGGAGCTCGCGCCGGTCACGGGCGCGGGTTCGCCGTTGGACACCAGCACCGGGCCGAAGGCGAGGGCGTCGCGCATGTTGTTTTCCTTCGCCTCCTCGCCGGAGAACTTGCCGAACACCAGAATGTCGTCCTCGTTGAAGCCCACCACGATGTTGTGCATGGAGGACTTGTTGGCCTTGTTCAGAATTTCGCCACCCGAGATCACCAGGCCGGTGGGCGTACCGCCGTTTCCGGTGCCGTTGGTGTCCACAAACGCGCCGCCGTTGACGGCTGCCACCGCGTCGTAGCGTTCGGCGATCTCATGCAGCCGCAGTCCCGCCTTGGAGCTGAACTTTTCGCGGCAAACGCCGACGCATACCCGGGAGGGATCGTGCACGACCATCATGTAGCCGGTGTAGGTGCCGCCCTTGACGTCGTAGACCTCGATGCCCTCCATGGTGCGCACCGGCTCCTGGGTGGGCTCGGGCGTGGTCAGCGCCTGCAGATCGGGCAGCGCCTCGACCTGCGCATCGTCGGGGATCGGCGTGGGCTTGGGCGTGGGCGGCGCGATCACGATCAGGCTCGTGTCGGTGGCCTCCTGCACCTCGCTCACCTGGTTGCGCGCGAGGATTGCGTCCACCTGCGCGGAGCTGTAATAGAGATGCGGAATGAATTTCAGCGCGCTGGTCTCCAGCATGGTGACGGTCAGCAGGTCGCCCATGGTCTCGGACGGCCCGCGAAAGGCCACCCAGCCGGCACAGTACAGCGCGGCGACGAGCAGCACGAGCACGGTCAGAAGCGACAGCGCCGTGCGCCAGATGACGCGGCGGATTTTGCGCTTGCGGCGCAGCTTCGCCCTGCGCGCGCGTGCGGCAGGGCTGGTTTTCTTCTGTACAGCCATTTTTCAGCTTCCTCCAGAATGATACTGTTCCTATTATACTTGTTTCGTCGATGAGATGCAACAATTTCGTCATGAATTCGTGCGTAAAATTCAATATTCGGCGCGGGATTCCGGGCATGAAAAGACCGCTCCACGGTTCGCAGACTGTGAAGCGGTACTGTTGAACTTGTTATTCGCCGACGAGCACGCATGCGTCGCCGCAGATTCTTGCGGTGCAGGCGAGCCGCCAGCCCTCGGCGTATTCGTCATCCGGGATGTAGTAGGAGGGGGCGGCGTTCAGACTGCCCGAGAGCAGCTGCACGCGGCACTTGCCGCAGGAGCCGAGGCCGGAGCAGGGGGCCTGGATGGGCACCCCTGCGCGCCTGGCGACCGCCAGCAGCGTCTCGCCCTCCCTTGCGGGGGCGGCGATGGGATCGTCGTCCTCGAAGCGGAATTCAATCACATACATGCCTTAGAGCAGCGGATCCATGCCCAGCACCGGATGGCCCTTCTCGGTCAGGAAATTCAGCAGCTCCTCGCCGTCGGTGGTGATGGTCTCGTCGGCGATCATGTCGGTGAAGTTCTCCACGCCGTAGAGCTCGAAGGCGGCCTTGTTGAGCCTGGGCGCCACGTCGTCCTTCAGCTCCTTGGGCATCCACACGATGCGCTCGATGCCGCCCTCGGCCTTGGCAAACTTCTTGCTGGCGATGAAGTGGCGGCCGTGGCCCATGAAGCCCGGGGTCTGCACGCCGCCGCCGGTCATGGAGGCCAGCTCGCCGAAGGTCATGCCCGTGGGGGTCATGCCGGCGTACTCGCGGTTGCAGATGATGAAGCCGTTGGACATCGGCTCGATGCCGCAGATGCACTCGAAGCAGCCGCAGCTGGTCATGGGATCCTCCAGGATGGAGTAGAGCGTCACGGTTTCCACCGCGCCCTGGGTGGCGGAGGCGACGGCCTCGTTGACGGTCTCATACGCGCCGGTGCGCTCGTCGGTGCAGCCGGTCTTGGCGATGGGACGGCAGGGGCCGGTGGGGTTGAGCTGGTTGGTGGCCTTGGCGTCCAGCCAGGACACCGCGCCGCACAGGCCCAGGCGCTCCGGGGTGACCACGCAGCAGTGGGCCGGGGCGAAGCTCTGGCACAGCGTGCAGGTGTAGAAGGTGTCCACGGATTCGTCGGTCATGGTGGCGAGGCGGTCGTCGCGCTCGTTGTAGCGCGGCATGGCCTCATCCTTCAGGATGCGCTCGGCCTCGGCGGGATCGGTGACCAGCGTGACCTGGCAGCGGTCGACAACCGCGTCGAACTCGTCCATGATCATGGCGTAGAGCACCTCGCCGAAGTGGGTCAGGCGCAGGCCCTTCTCATAGGCCTCCTTGCTGATGCGGATGCGGAACTGGTTGCGCTGGCCGGTGTGCATCACGCCCTCCATGTAGTTGAACCAGCTGTGGATGTGGCGCTCGATGACGGACTCGAAGTCCTTCTGCATCTTCGCGCCCGCGACCTCGATGTAGGTGGCCAGCGGATAGTTGCCCTCGGTGGGTTCGGGGCCGACGATGCTGATCTTGTGATCCTCGATCTCGTCCATGCCGCGCATGGTGACCAGTTCGCAGGTCACGTTCTTGCCGCTGTAGAACTCCACCTGGACGTCCTTCTTGCGGATGATTTCGCCCTCGAACGCGGAGGCGAAGGCCACGGGGATGTTGATCTCCTTGACCTTGATCTTGATGCCGCGCAGCTCCAGGGACTTCTTGACGGTCATGCTGTGGTCGGTGACGGCCTCCAGTGCGCCCGGAACCGCCAGATCGCCGATGGCCTGGTCCACCACCACCGGGAAGCCCAGCGCAATTGCGCCCGCACCGGCGGAGACCACGACCTCGTTGAGCGGGCCGAAGGTGTTGACGAAGGCCGGAACGCGCTCCTTGGTGTAGGCAAGCAGCGCCGGAAGATCGCCCGCGGCCACGCCGCCGAAGATCAGCGCCGCGCGGATGGCGACGGTCACGACGTGGATGACTGCGGTCACATCGTGGCCCAGCGGCACCACGCGGAACTCCAGACCCATCTTCACGCCGCCCTCCACCGCCTGATCGATCACGTCGCCGACCAGGAAGGTGAGCAGACCCTTGGACTGGTAGTCCTTGATGACGCTAACTGCATTGGCGGGATCGTCGGCCTTGCCCAGCACCACGGCCACGCCGGGGATGTCGCCGGTGACCAGAGGCACGCCCAGGGAGCGGATGATGGGATCCGGCACGAAGCCGATGCCGCCCTCGTTCTCATAGGGCTTTGCGCCGTCGGCGAACTTGAGACCCTCCAGGATCTCCGCGCCCACGGCGGTGGCCAGGCCCGCGTTCAATGCGTCGCCCAGCTCGGGCTTGTTGGAAATCAGGCTCTTGAGCACGCCCACGCAGGCGGGCAGGTCGCCCAGCTTGGTCACCTTCACGCCGGTGGCGGCGTAGATGGTTGGGAAGAAGTAGGCGGTATCCGGGAAGGCGATGGGAGCGTCCGCACCGTACTTGGCGATGGCGTCGTTCACCGCGCCCTCAGTCAGGCCTGCAACCGCGTTGGAACCGGCAAAAATCAGATCAGTCAAAGCGCTCATGATTATTCCCCTCACTTTATGAAATCGTGTCTGGGTCGTTTGCTGCAATGCGTCCGGATCCCTCCGGGGGGCATTCCAAGCCTTACTTAACATTATATTTGAATATGGCCGAAATTTCAAGGGAAATTCAAACTTTCTACGCTATATTTTTGTCGAACGGCGCTGGGACGCGACCGCAATGCAACGAAAAGGTCTTGAATTCTTCAAACCCTGTTCTGCCGGGGCGTGATATAATTGATACATGTGGGCGCAGGCCCCGACTAAGATTCGCAAGGAAAGGCGCACAGCATGAACAGACAGGAAATATCCGAAATTCGCAGAAGGCTCAACCCCGACAAGAACAGCATCGACTGCATCCTCGGCTGCTACGTGGATGAGAAGGGGGAGATCATCTCCAGCTTCCGCCACTCGCTGCTGACCCTGCCTCAGGAGGAGGCGGAGAAGTATCTGGCGCTGTTCCGCAAGGTGCTCTCCGGCACGCCGGGCAGGAACCTGGTGGAGATCGAGTTCCGCCCGGATCAGGTGATGGACGGCGATGCGCACCGGCTGCTCACGGCCCTGCGCAACACGAACCTGAAGGTGGATCAGGCGGTGGAGCAGTTCTTTCAGCGAGTGATCGAGGGCCTGGAAATCGAGGGCAACTACCTGATCCTGCTGATGCACGACACCTACGACATCCCCTTCAGGGCGAAGGATGAATACAAGTCCGACGAGTACTCCCAGGATTCCTTCCCCTACATCATCTGCTCCATCTGTCCGGTGAAGCTCAGCCGCCCGGCGCTGTGCTATTGCAGCGAGGACAAGGGCTTCCACGAGCGCGATCTGGACTGGGTCGTGTCCGCACCGGAGCTGGGCTTTCTGTTCCCGTCCTACGAGGACGGCGGCGCGAACATCTACAGCGCCCAGTACTACACCCGCGACGCCGCCGAGAGCCACGAGGAATTCGTGAATGCCGTCTTTGACAACCGTCCGCCCATGCCCGCAGCGGAACAGAAGGAGATCTTCGAGGCCCTGCTCAGCGACAGCCTGGCCGATGATTGCAGCCTGGAGGTGGTGCAGGCGGTGCACGAGCAGCTGCGCGAGCGCGTGGAGGAGCGCAAGGCCGACAAGACCGCCGAGCCTGCCACCGTCTCCAAGAAGGAGGTGGGCGCGGTGCTGAAGGAGTGTGGCGTGTCCGAGGAGCACGTGGCCGCCTTCGAGGAGCGCTACGACGAGGAGTTCGGCCCGGCCGTCGATCTCTCCGCCCAGAACATCGTCAACGTCAAGCAGTTCGAGCTCAAGACCCCGGACGTGGTGGTGAAGGTCAATCCCGAACGCAGCGACCTCATCGAGACCCGCGTCATCGACGGCTCCCGCTACATCCTCATCCGCGCCGACGAGGGCGTGGAGGTCAACGGCGTGAACATCTCCATCGGAGATCTGGGCGAGGACGTTTCCGGCGATGACGTTGCCCCGTTCTGAACCATTATGAAAAAGGAAGTCCCTCCGGCATGGAAGGACTTCCTTTTACGTTATGATGCGTAATGTACCGGGTTTTTGCGTTGGACAGATATACACTAAATACGAGTTGGAATTGCAAATATCATATCGTGTTTGCACCGAAATACCGCAGACAGGTGATCTATGGAGAACTGAGAGCGGAGATTGGACAAATACTAAGGAAGCTATGCGAACAAAAAGGGATCGAGATACACGAAGCAAATGCGTGTCCGGTCCATATGCTGGTAAGCATACCGCCAAAGATTTCAGTCGCATATGCAGTGGGATATCTGAAAGGAAAAAGTTCGCTGATGATATTTGACAGGCATGCGAATCTGAAGTACAAGTATGGGAACCGGCATTTCTGGTGCAGAGGATATTATGTGGATACAGTAGGACGGGACAAAGAGGCGATTACAAAGTATATCCGAAACCAATTGCAAGAAGATGCGGCCCAGGATCAAATCAGCATAAGAGAACTGGTCGACCCGTTCACGGGTGAGCCGGTAAAAGATGGCAAGAGATAACCCCGAAGGGGTTAAAAAGTAAGAGCAGCCCCTTGAGGGGCTGCCCGTGAACGATTAGCTAGTACTAGGCCCTTCTAGGGCCTACTCAGACCACCGGCTAAGCCGGTGGTCGTGATTTGGAATTTGATTCGCTTACGATCAGTTGAACTGTGCGTACTCGAAGAAGATGTGGCCGATGGGGTTCTTCACCACGCCGGTGATCTCCGGCTTGACGAGGTAATCGTCCACCATGGTGTACATGGGCATGCCGGGCATCTGGTCGCAGATGTACTGCTCGGCGGCGATCAGGGCAGCCTCGCGCTCAGCGGGATCCAGGATGGAGCTGGCGCTCATGACCATCTCGTCGTACACCGGATCGTCCCAGCCGTTCTCGGAGCAGTTGGAGCCGGACACCCAGACCTTCAGGTTCGCGGAGGGATCGAGGTAGTCGCAGGTGAAGCCGTTGCGGCCGACGGAGAAGTTGCCGTTGGCGAGCTCGCTCCAGTAGGTGGAGGACTCGTAGGTGGTGATGGTGTACTCGATTCCCAGATTGGCCTTCCACATTTCGCCGATGATCTGCGCCATGAGCTTCTGCTCATCGGTGTTCTGGCAGACGATCTCCACGGTGGGGAAGCCCTCGCCGTTCGGATAGCCGGCGTCGGCCATCAGCTGCTGCGCCAGCGCCACGTCCTCGCCGAACATGTCGCCTGCAACGGAGCGGTAGGTGCCGTCGGTGGTGAGGGAGGGTTGGGAGGAGGGGATGAAGCCGAAGGACGGCTGCTCAGCCTTGAGCATGCAGGCGTCCAGAATCTGCTGACGGTTAATTGCATAGGCGAAGGCCTTGCGCACGTTGGGATCGGAGAACTCCGGCAGCTGGCAGTTGAAGTCCCAGTACTGGATGCCGATGCGGTTGACGGCGACGTACTCGTCGGTCGCGCCGTACTGGTCGCGGGCGTTGGAGCTCAGGTCGTCGGCAACGTTCAGGTCGCCGTTGTTGTAGGAGACCAGCACGGAGTTGGAGTCGGCGATGATGTAGTAGATGACCTCGTCGACCTGCACCGCGTCTGCGTCATAGTAGTTGGGGTTCTTGCTCATGACGATCTTGTCCAGGGAGGAGTACTCGGTGAGCATGAACGGGCCGTTGGAGACGTAGGTCTCAACGTTCTTGGTCCACGGATCGCCCTCGGCCTCGACCACGTCCTTCTTGGTGGGGAAGAACACGGTGGTGGCGGTCAGGGACGGCAGCCAGGGGGCGTAGAAGGCGGTCTCAACCTCCAGGGTCAGTTCGTCGGTGGCCTTGACACCGACCTCATCGGCGGTGCAGGCGCCCTCGTTGAACTCCTGGGCGTTCTTGATGACCCACATGTCGCTGGCGGCGCCGGAGCCGACCTCGGGATCCATGACGCGCTTCCAGGCGTACTCGAAGTCGTAGGCGGTCAGGTCGCTGCCGTCGGACCACTTCAGGCCTTCCTTCAGCTTGAAGGTGTAGTGCATGCCGTCCTCGGAGACCTCATAGCTCTCCGCGCAGGCGGGGATGAAGGTGGCGCCGTCCGGGCCCAGCTTGTACAGGCCCTGGAACAGGTTCTGCAGAACCACGGAGGAGCGGGAATAGGTGTTCAGGTTGGGATCCATCTGCTGGGGGTCGTCCGAGATGGAATACTTGATGACATTGCCTTCGGCGAGTGCAACAGACGCGCACATGGTGGCCATCAGTGCGAGGGCCATCAGCAGGGCAAGCATTTTCTTCATGGAAATACGCCTCCTGAAAAGATTTTGGTCAGGAACAGACCATGAAACCATCTTAACAGAAGCTGAAATGCAAGTCAAGTTTTGATTGCAAAAATACCTCTGAAATTAACTCAAACAGGAAAAAATGAAGGAAAAACCTTCGGCTTAATGCAAAAATATCGTTCTAAGGTTTGCATTTTTCCGCGTTATAGTATACAATAGAAACATTATTATGCGGCTGAAAAAATTTTTCGGCGCAGAACCGGAGCGTGAAGCCATGATTAAGTACATCTTGAAGCGCCTGCTCGCGGGCGTGCTCACCATCGTGGTGCTGATTACCGTCGCGTTCTTCCTGATGCACGCGATGCCCGGCAGTCCCTTCAGCCAGGAGGAGCAGAAGAAGCTGACGGAGGAGGGCCTGGCCCGCCTGAACGCGAAGTACGGCTTGGACAGGCCCGTCTGGGAGCAGTACATCACCTACTGGAAGGGGCTTCTGAAGTTTGACTTCGGCACCTCCTTCAAAAAGCCGGATACCACCGTCAACGAGATCATCTTCAGCCACTTCCCGACCTCCGCGAAGGTGGGCGGCGTTGCGATTCTGGTGTCGCTGCTGATCGGCATCCCCCTGGGCATGGCCGCGGCGCTGCACCGGGGCAAGGGCATCGACTGGTTCTGCATGGTGTTCGCCACCATCGGCATCTCCGCGCCGGTGTTCGTCATCTCGGTGCTGCTGATGTACCTGTTCTGCAGCGCCATCCCCATACTGCCGAACTTCGGGCTGAACGGCTGGAAGAACTACATCCTGCCGGTGGCGTGCCTGTCGTTCAGCCCCATCGCCTACATCGCGCGCCAGACCCGATCCTCCATGCTGGACGCCATGGGTCAGGATTACATCCGCACCGCCCGGGCGAAGGGCGTTTCGGAGTTCAAGGTCGTGGCCAAGCATGCGCTGAAGAACGCGCTCACGCCGGTCATCACCTACCTGGGCACGCTGATCGCCAGCCTGCTGACCGGTTCCTTCGTGGTGGAGCGCCTGTTCTCCATCTCCGGCATCGGCCGCTACTTCGTCCAGTCCATCTCGGACCGCGACTATACAATGATCATGGGCATCACCATCTTCTTCGGCATCTTCGTCGTCATCTGCAACCTGATCGCCGACATCATGCTGGCCATCATCGACCCGCGCGTCAAGCTCACCAATCAGTAAGGAGGTTCGTCTTATGGGAAAAGCAAGTAAGAAATTCGCGCCCATCCCCGCGGACGCGCTCTCCAATTCCATCTCCCCGGAGGATTACGCTGCGCTGGACGCGGACATGTTCGACATGAACGCCGCAGCCGAGGACAGCTCCGAAAAGATCGTCCGCGAGAGCACGACCTACTGGCACGACGTCTGGAAGCGCTTTCGCCGGGACCCGCTGGCCATCTTCGGCCTGTGCGTGATTCTTGCGATGGCGGTGGCCTGCATCTTCGTGCCGATGTTCTCCCCGTACACCTACTCCGGCATGGATCTGACCAACATGAACGCCGGCCCGTCGCTGGCACATCCCTGCGGCACCGACCAGATGGGCCGCGACCTGTTCATCCGCATCATGTACGGCGCGCGCATCTCGCTGTCCATCGGCGTGGTTGCCGCGGCGATCAACTTCCTGATCGGCGTGGTCTACGGCGGCGTCGCCGGCTACATCGGCGGCAAGGTGGACATGGTGATGATGCGCATCGTGGACATCCTGATCGCGCTGCCCAGCATGCTCTACACGGTGCTGATCATGCTGGTGCTGGGCTCCAGCGTGGGCACGGTCATCCTGGCGCTGTGCTTCACCTCCTGGATCGGCACCGCCCGCATCGTGCGCAGCGAGGTCATGCGCCTGAAGCACTCCGAGTACGTGCTGGCGGCGCGGCTGTCCGGCGCGAAGTTCTGGAACCTGCTGGTCTCCCACCTGATCCCCAACGCCATGGGCCCGATCATCGTCTCCACCGCGTTCCTGATCCCCAGCGCGATTTTCTCCGAGGCCTTCCTGTCCTTCCTGGGCATCGGCATTCAGGCCCCGATGGCGAGCTGGGGCACGCTGGCAAACGATGCGCAGAGCACCCTGATGACCTATCCCCATCAGATGATCTTCCCGGTGCTTGCGATTTGCATCACCATGTTCTCGTTCAATTTTATCGGTGACGGCCTGCGCGACGCGCTCGATCCGAAGCTGAAGAAGTGAGGAGGCGCAGCATGAGCAGACTGCTAGAGGTCAAGAATCTGACCACCAACTTCCACATTGGCGTGGGCTGCGTGCAGGCCGTGCGCAATGTTTCCTTCCATCTGGACGCGGGCGAGTCGCTGGGCATCGTGGGCGAGTCCGGCTCGGGCAAGAGCGTGACCATGATGTCCATCATGGGATTGCTTCCCGATTACGCGGACGTCACCGCCGATTCCATCCGCTTCAACGATCGCGAGATGACGAAGATGAGCGTGGGCGAGTTCCGCAAGGTGCGCGGCAACGAGATCGGCATGATCTTCCAGGATCCCATGACCAGCCTGAACCCCCTCTACACCGTGGAGAACCAGATCGCCGAGCCGCTGCGTATCCATCGCGGCATGAGCAAGGCAGAGGCGCGCAAGGCGGCGCTGGAGCTTCTCAAGCGCGTGGAAATTCCCAACCCCGAGGCGCGCTTGAAGCAGTACCCCCACGAGCTCTCCGGCGGCATGCGCCAGCGCGTGATGATCGCCGCTGCCATCGCCTGCCAGCCCAAGCTGGTCATCGCCGACGAACCCACCACCGCTCTGGACGTGACCATTCAGGCCCAGGTGCTGGATCTTCTGAACCACCTGAAGGAGAGCTCCAACGCCTCCATCATCATGATCACCCACGACCTGGGCGTGATTGCCAGCATGTGCAGCCGCATCCTGGTGATGTACGGCGGCATCATCTGTGAGCAGGGCACCGTGCGCGAGATCTTCTACGAGCCGCGTCACCCCTACACCTGGGGTCTGCTGCGCTCCATTCCAAAGATGACCGAGCGCAAGGATGAGAAGCTGATTCCCATCAACGGCACGCCGCCGGACATGCTCTGTCCGCCGAAGGGCTGTCCCTTCGCGCCGCGCTGTCCCTATGCCATGCCGGTGTGCCGCAAGTATCTTGCGCCCACCACCGTGCTGGGTGAGACCCACAGCTGCGCGTGCCATTTGCTGCATCCCAACGCGCCGAAAGTAGAAAGGGGGCTGTGATCCATGCAGAAGCAGGAAGCCATGATTTCAGTCCGCAATCTGAAGATGTATTTCCCGGTGGGCGGCTCCCTCTTTGAGAAGAGAAAGACGCTCAAGGCCGTGGACGACGTCAGCTTCGACCTCTACCCGGGCGAGACCTTCGGCCTGGTGGGCGAGTCCGGCTGCGGAAAGACCACCGTCGGCCGCACCATCGTGCGCCTGTACCAGCCCACGGCGGGCCAGATTCTGCTGGACGGCATGGACATCGCGCCCCTTACTGAAAAGGAGGTGCTGCCCTACCGCAGCCGCATGCAGATGATCTTCCAGGATCCCTACGCGTCGCTGAACCCCCGCATGACCGTCGCCAGCATCGTCGGCGAGCCGCTGCGCTACCAGGGCATGAGCACCAGGGACATCGACGACCGCGTGCGTGAGCTGGTGGAGTGCGTGGGCCTGAAGGAGGACCACCTCAACCGCTATCCCCACGAGTTCTCCGGCGGTCAGCGCCAGCGCATCGGCATCGCCCGCGCACTGGCCAGCAAGCCGGACTTCATCGTCTGCGACGAGCCGATCTCTGCGCTGGACGTGTCCATTCAGGCGCAGATCATCAACATGCTGGAGGAGCTGCAGGCGCGCTTCGGCATGACCTACCTGTTCGTCTCCCATGACCTTTCTATGGTGCGTCACATTTCCAAGCGCGTGGCGGTGATGTACCTGGGTCACATCGTGGAGATGGCGCCGGTCAACGAGCTCTACGCCAACATGCTGCACCCCTACACCAAGGCGCTGATGTCCGCGGTGCCCATCGCCGATCCCGACGCGGCGGAGAAATCCAAGCGCATCGTGCTCCAGGGCGACGTGCCCCAGCCCATCAATCCGCCCAGCGGCTGTCCTTTCCGCACCCGCTGTCCCTATGCGGACAAGGGCTGCGCCGAGCAGATTCCGGAGCTAAAAGACATGGGCGGCGGCCACATGGTCGCCTGTCACAAAGTATGATGATTCGGAGATAGGTGAAAATGACTTACGAAGATGCGATCTCCCGCTGCTGGCTGGAGGTGGACCTGGACGCGATCCGGGAAAACTACCGCGCGGCCTGTGCAATGGTGGGGGAAGGCGCGCAGATCATACCGGTGCTCAAGGCCAACGCCTACGGCATGAACGCCGTGGAGGTGGCCGGGGCACTGAAGACCGAGGGCGCGAAGCTGTTCGCCGTGGCCAGCTCCGACGAGGCCGAGCAGCTGCTCCGGGAGATTCCCGGGATCGAGGTGCTGGTCATGGGGCTGGTGGGCGAGGGCGCGCTGCGCCGCTTGATCGCCCGGAATATGCCCATCACCCTGTTCTCCGAGCGTCAGGGTGAGAAAATCGCGCGGATTGCCGCCGAGCTGGGCGCTGTCGCCCGGGTGCATTTGAAGGTGGACACCGGCCTGCATCGCCTGGGCCTGGAGCCGGAGCGCGCGGCGGAATATGTGGAAAGGCTCTGTGCGGGCGGTAACGTGTGCGTGTGCGGGCTGTTTACCCACCTGGCCATTCACACCGCCGAGATGGATCGCATACAGGTGGAGAAGCTGACTGTGGTGCGGGACGCGCTGGCGCAGCGGGGCATCGAGGTTCCGCTGACCCATGCGGTGGACAGCATCGGCATGGTGCGCTACCCCGAGTCCCATCTGGACGGCGCGCGGGTGGGCGCATGGCTCTACGGCGTCACGCCCCGTCGGGCTCCGAAGCCGAGCCGCTGCGTGGGCCGCTTCGTGGCGCGCATCGCCCAGCTGCGAAGGGTCGCAAAGGGCGAGCTGATCGGCTATGACGACGACCATCCGCTTCAGCGCGACAGCCTCATCGCTACCATCAGCGCCGGCTACATCGACGGCACGCCCCGCGTGGGCGAGGACTGGCAGGTGGAGATCCGGGGTCGGCGTGCAAACGTGATCGGCATCGCCTGCATGGACCAGCTGATGGCGGATGTGACGGATATCCCGGATGTTAACGAGGGCGACGAGGTCGTATTTGTCGGCGGCGGCATCGACGTGGAGGAGTATTCGAAGATGGGCCGCTTCAATCACAACGAGGCATGGGCGCGCATCGGGCGGCGCGTGCCCCGCATCTTCTATGAAAGTGGAAAGCCCGTGCGCGTGCGCGCGGAGCTGTGAGGACGAGAACAATGAACCGTGAAGAGCTGCAGAAGCTGGTGGAGGCGAACTATGCGTGGACGGTGGAAAAGCGCCGCGCATTGCATCGCATCCCGGAGGAAGGCTTCCGCGAATTCAAGACGCAGCAATTGATCTGCGAGACACTGGAAGAACTGAAGATTCCCTACACCATCGAAAAGACCTGGGTGGTTGGGCTGATCGAGGGCGCGCAGCCGGGCCGCTGCATCGGTCTGCGCGCGGACATCGACGCGCTGCCGCTGACGGAGCCGGTGGGCTGTCCCTTCCGATCCACCCACGAGGGCTGGATGCACGCCTGCGGCCACGATGTGCACACGGCGATTCAGCTGGGCGTGGCGAAGATGTTTTCGGAGATGCGCGACAGGCTGCACGGCAGCGTGAAGCTGCTGTTCCAGCCCGCAGAAGAGACCACCGGCGGCGCGCTGCCGATGGTGAAGGCGGGCGTGCTGGAGAACCCCCACGTGGACGCGTGCTACGGTCTGCATGTGCAGCCGTACCTGCCGCTGGGCACGGTGGAGACCCGCCACGGCGCGCTCAACGCCGCCTGCGACGAGCTGGAGCTGGACGTGTGGGGCAAGGGGGGCCATGCGGCCTACCCGGAGAACAGCGTGGACGCCATCGTCTGCACCGCGCAGATCGTATCGACGCTGCAAACGCTGGTCTCCCGCAACGTCTCTCCGCTGAACAGCATGGTGCTGACCTTCGGCACCATCGAGGGCGGCAAGGCCAACAACGTGATCTGCAACCACGTGCACATGCGCGGCACGCTGCGCACGGTGGATCCCAAGCTGCGCACCTTCGCGCACCGGCGCATCCGGGAGATCGCCCAGAGCGTGGCCATGGCCTTCGGCGCGACCGCCGAGGTGAAGGTGCTGGACGGCTACAGCGTACTGGTCAACCACGAGCGCGAGACCGATCTGGTGCTGGATGTGGCGCAGGAGCTCTTCGGCAGGGGCCATGTGAAGATGAAGCTCGCGCCCAGCATGGGCGGCGAGGACTTCTCCTTCTTCACAGAGAAGGTGCCCGGCGCGTTCTACCACATCGGCTGCTCGCCCATCGACCGCATGCCGGCCCCGGCGCTGCACAGCCAGCACTTCTGCGCGGACGAGCGCTGCATCCATCAGGGCCTGATGATGCAGATGGGCATTGTGCTGACGGAGACGGGAACAGAGCTATAAAAAGAAGGGGCTGCCTCAAAACGGGAAGAATGCTTTGGGACAGCCACAGCACAGATGTAGGGCGGGGTGCCTTCACCCCGCCGCGTAAAAGTGAGGCTGCCTCAAAACGACAAATCGTTTTGAGACAGCCTCTTTCGTATGATTCTTACTCCAGGTGCAGCAGGTTGAAGTCGAAGGCCTTGGAGATGGGCACCCAGTACATGGCGTAGTGCTCGTCGTAGCCGGTGCGCACGCCGTGGCGGTTGACGTACTCGGCGCAGATTTCGCTGCCGGGAACCACCTCGCGGATGTCGGGGCGCACGGCGGGGTTCATGCTGTCGCGGCTGGAGTCGATGATCAGGATCTGGCGCTCGCCGTCCTGCACGCGGTGGTCCAGGATGGCCACGATGTGGCCCACGCGCAGGTCGGTCAGGGCGTAGCCGCCGGCCTCCAGGGTGTTCCACAGCGCCTCGTGATCGTTGAGCAGACCGTCCATGTCGTATCTCAGGCCGTATTTGGCCAGTCTGCCGTCCTCCTGCATGGCCTTGAGCAGCATCGGGCGGTCGGTGCCGTCGTCGCCGCGTCCGCCGGTGCGGCAGGAGAAGGCCGCCAGTTCGTCGGGATCGATCTTCTCGCCCGTGGCCCAGTCGATCAGGTGGCACACGGAGAAGATGCCGCAGCCTGCGTCGTGCAGGTTGTCGTTTTCTTCGCGCGGGATGCCCGGATAGCCATAATAGGCGGTCCACTCCGGGCAGCTCTGGTTCAGCAGCCGCAGCTCGCGGCCCTGATAATTGAACATTTTCGTCTTTCCGGTGTATTCCATAATAATCTGCCTTTCGTTTCGAGAGATTTGCGACTGCATAAGAACAGCCGGCTATACAGGCCCATGTACAGCCGGCTTCGCATGACCGCGGAGCCGGTTGACCGCATCGGGGGATTTGATGCGGCAAACGCACTGCGGACAGAAAAACAGGATCTATCAGATTCTTCGCCGATACATCCCGCTGAAACTGCCTCGCCGCTGTGCGCCGAAACCGGAACATATCCTTCTTTGATACCGAAGAAAGCAATACGCGATCCATGGGCAGGTTTTCTGACTCGGCTTCCAGGCCCCGCGCGCCTTCTCGACCGTCGTCAATGGCATCTGCGCGGCGCTCCACCTCACAGCAGCGGTCCTGTTGGAGATTCGCACTCCATTCCCTCGCGCCCCGATGGGGTTCACCCGTGGATTTCCGATATTCTGTTTTCGCCTTGTATTATAACACGTTCCATCCCCTTTGTAAAGGACTGATTTGCTTGAAGTTCACGTGCACGTGTGGTATAATTTCTCTTGATAATTTGCAGATGGAGGCAGAGATGCGCCGCTTTAGCATATCGGAGTTGGATGCGCGCGCGCCGGAGCTTGCGCTCGGGCGGGGCATGGGGCTGGAGATTATTGGCTTCTGCACCGCGGAGCGCATGGAGGACGAGAAGTTGATCGCGTCGGAGGAAGTGCGGCTGCGCCCGTTTGCACGCAAGTCGCTGCATGCGCCCTACTACGAACTCACGCCCTGCGCCATCGATTCGCTGATCGGCCGGGTGAGCCTGCACCGCTACCGTCAGGCCGTACAGACCTGCATGCGGTTGGGCGTCCGTCGCCTGGTCGTGCACTCCGGCTACGCGCCGCAGATGTACTTCCCCGAATGGTTTGTGCCCAAATCCATCGAATTCTGGAGGGAGTTCGTGCGCGAGCTGCCGGAGGACTTCGAGCTGCTACTGGAGAACGTGCTGGATGTGCGCCCGGAGCACATCCGGGACGTGTGCGACGGCGTGGACGATCCCCGGCTGCGCATCTGCCTGGATGTGGGCCACGCCAACGCCTACTCGGAGGTTCCGGTGGAGGACTGGATCTCCATGCTGGGCGGGCGCATCGCACACGTGCACCTGCACAACAACGATGGAAGCCGCGACGCCCACGCCCCGCTGAATGCGGGCAGCATGGACATTCCGCACATTCTGGAGCTGCTGGACGAGCACGCGCCGGAGGCGGAGATCTGCATCGAGAGCGTGGACGCATTGAGCTGCCTGAAAACACTGGAAGAAACAGGAGCAATTGAAAAATGATTATGAATCCCTATGAAATCGAAATTCCCGCGCTGGACGCAGAGGTCATGAAGGAAGCCTGGGCGCGTCAGGACGCGCTGGCGAAGCCGCCCCGGAGCCTGGGCGTGCTGGAGGAGATCTCCGTGCGCTTTGCCGGCATGACCGGAAAGCTGTACAACGACGCGAAGAAGCGCCGCATCCTGATCTTTGCCGCGGACAACGGCGTGGTGGAGGAGGGCGTGACCTCCGCGCCCCAGTCGGTGACGCTGGCGCAGACCATCAACTTCACCCGAGGCCTGACCGGCGTGGCGGTGCTGGCGAAGCACTACAACACCGAATTGAAGGTCGTGGACGTGGGTGTGAACGCGCGCTTCGAGCAGCCGGGCGTGATCGACCGCAAGATCGCCATGGGCACGCGGAACCTGGCCAAGGAGCCTGCCATGACCCGTGAACAGGCGCTTCAGGCGCTGAACACCGGCTACGAGATGGCTGCACAGGCCGCTGCGGACGGCGTGGAGATCCTGGGCATCGGCGAGATGGGCATCGGCAATACCACCACCTCCAGCGCGATCTTGTCCTGCCTGCTGCACCTGCCCGCTGAGGAGACCACAGGCCGCGGCGGCGGCGTGAACGACGCGGGCTTTGCGCGCAAAAAGGAAATCATCGATTCCGCCATCGCGCGCTGGAAGCCTGACCCGGCGGACGTGGTGGACGTGCTGAGCAAAGTCGGCGGCTTTGACGTCGCGGCGATGTGCGGCGCGTTCCTGGGTACTGCGGCCAATCGCCTGCCGGTGGTGATCGACGGTTACATCTCCGCAGTTTCGGCGCTGTGCGCCTATCGCATCTGCCCGGAGAGCGCCAACTACTTCTTCGGCTCCCACATCTCCTGTGAGCGCGGCTACCTGCTGGCGATGAACGAGATGGGGGTCAAGCCCATGTTCCAGCTGGAGATGCGGCTGGGCGAAGGCAGCGGCTGTCCCATCGCCTTTGAGGTGATCGACGGCGCGCTGTCAGTGCTGAAGAACATGGCGACCTTCGACGAGGCGCGCATCGACGACGGCTACCTCAGCGAGATCCGCAGCGACGCGCACCTGCAGAGGTGAGAGGAATGTACACGCTGATTTCCGGAGGCTGCAAGAACGGCAAGTCCTACTACGCCCAGCGCGTGGCGAAGGCTGCGGGCGCGCCACTGTACTATCTGGCCACGATGATCTCCACCGGTGCGGAGGACGATGCGCGCATCGCCCGCCACCTGAAGGAGCGCGAGGGCTGGGGCTTCGAGACCATCGAGTGCGGCAAGCACATCCTGCATGCGCTGGAGCATGCCGACGCAGACGGCTCCTTCCTGCTGGACAGCGTGACCGCGCTGCTGGCCAACGAGATGTTCGATCCGGCGGGCTTCGACCCCGATGCTGCCGAGCGCGTGGCGGAGGAGCTTGCGCAGTTCGTGTCGCGCACGAAGAACGTGGTGTTCGTCTCGGACTACCTGTATTCCGACGCGCAGATCTTCGACGACTGGACGGAGAGGTACCGCCGGGGCCTGGCCCTGGTGGACCGCCGTCTGGCGAAGTGCTGCGAAACGGTGCTGGAGGTTTCCTCCGGCACGGTGATCTGCCACAAGGGGGTGCTTCCGCTGTGAAGAACATGCTCACCGCCATGGACATGTGCCTGCACATGTTCATCTCGATCCCGCTGCCGCCGGGCAAGTGGGATGACAGCCTACGCAAGCAGAGCACGGCATGTCTGCCGCTGCTGGGCCTGCTGATCGGCGCGATCTGGCTGGGAATCGCAGCCCTGGCGCGTGCGATTCTGCCGCTGCCGCTGGCTTCTGCGGTGGTCGCGGCCTATCCCTTCCTGATTACGGGCTTCATTCACCTGGACGGCTACATGGATGCCAGCGACGCGCTGCTGTCCTGGCGGAACCGCGAGGAGCGATTGCGCATCCTGAAGGACGTGCACGTGGGCTCCTTCGCTGTGGTGATGATCGGCCTCTTGTTCCTGTTCCAGTTCGCGGCCTGCCTGTCGGTGACGAAGCTGTTTCCGCTGCTGATGATCCCGGTGCTGTCCCGCGCGGGCTCGGCGCTGTGCGTGCTGGCGCTGAAGCCGCTGGGCCACAGCGAGTACGCTTCCGGCAACCAGAGCGCGCCGGACAGCCTGATCTACGCGGTGCTGGCCATGGCCGCTGTGGCGATGATCGTGCTGACGCTGGTCTGCGGATGGCGGGGCCTGATCGTGGGCGCTGCGGTGGTCGCGGGCTATACCCTCGCCATGTGGCGCTGCGTGCGCTCGCTGGGTGGCGTGTCCGGCGATCTGGCGGGCTTTTCGCTGACGGTGGCGGAGCTGTGCGGGCTGATCGCCCTCTCGATGATCTGAAGGAGTGAAAATATGATCTTTGTATTTGGCGGCGCATACCAGGGCATGGAGGAGTACGCCCGGGAGAGCTGCGGCGCTGCGGAAATTGTGCAGCTTACCGAAAACGACGCGCAGATCGACTTCTCCACCGGCGCAGTGGCGGGTCTGGAGAGATACGTGCTGGGCTGCGTGCGCCGTGGCGAGAATGCGCGGGAATACTTTGAAGCCCATCGCGGCGAATGGAAGGACGCGGTGCTCATCGGCACGGACTTCTCCTGCGGGCTGGTGCCCATGGAGGCGGAGAACCGCCTGTGGCGGGAGGAGAACGGATCTGGCGGGCGAGGCGGTGCGCGTGGTCCGCATGTTCTGCGGCATCGCCCAGGTGATCAAATGAGGCTGGTGCTGCTGCGCCACGGCAGGACGGCGGCCAACGACGCGCGGCTCTACTGCGGCGTGACGGACGTGGCGCTGTCGGAGGCGGGGCGTGCGCAATTGATGCTGCGCCGGGAACGGGTGCACTATCCGAAGATCGACGGCCTGCTGCGGGTCACCAGCGGCATGCTTCGCGCGGACGAGACGCTGCGCATCCTCTTCGATGCGGAGCCGGAGCTGCGGCTGCCGGGGCTTCGGGAGATGAACTTCGGGCGCTTCGAGATGCACAGCTACGAGCAGCTCAAGGGCGACGCCGACTATCAGAAGTGGATCATGGACGCAAGCAGGGAGGTCTCCACGCCCGGCGGGGAGTCCAAGCGGGGCTTTCACCTTCGCGTGAACGCTGCCTTTGACGCACTGCGTCAGGATGCGCTGGTGGTGTGCCACGGCGGGGTGATCGCCGCGCGCATGGGCCAGCTCTTTCCACAGGAGAACAAGAATCTGTACCAGTGGCAGCCGGACTCCGGCCTGGGCTACGTCCTGGAGGAGAAAGGCGGCGCATGGAGCTATACGACCATCGGGGAGGAATGAGCGATGCGGCATCCGGATCGGGAGATTACAGATATTCAGGAGATTGCGAAGGTCTTTGAACGGGCGGACACCATCCGCATTGGCATGCACGGCGGGGACTATCCCTACGTTGTGCCCGTGTCCTTCGGCTGGGAGATGGTGGACGGAAAGATTGCCGTCTACTTCCACGGCGCGCGCAGGGGCATGAAATACGACCTGCTGCGAAAAGATCCCCGGGTGTGCGTGGAGGCCGACGTGCTGCACGGCTACGTGCCCAACGGCGACAGCTACACCTCGGACTACGAGAGCGCCATCGGCTTCGGCGAGGCGGAGAGCCTGACGGGCGCGGAGGCGGTGCACGGCATGAAGTTGCTGCTGCGCCACTGCGGCGCGCCGGAGGACGGCGCGGAGAGGTGCATTCTGCGGGATATCACCGAGATGACCCGCGTGGTGCTTGTTCAGGTCACGGGCAAGCGCAGGTTCAAGAGGGGATAAAGCTGCTGCATAAAAATACTGCGGACAGGAGGCTGCCGTCGATTCAGGGGAATCGGCGGCAGCTTTTCCATGTCTCCGAACGGGCCGCGCCGCACTGTCGAAGCGGCAAATCGGGGCCTGTCAAGGCAAGCCAACTGTTATTTTTGCAACAAATCATACGAATTTTGAAGAATTGTGGGAATAATTGCAGAAATATGGTATATTGGAAGCGGAAAGTGCTACATAGGCAGAAAATGGGTTTCGCGCCGCAGCTGCGCGGAACCGTGAGGGTTGGTTGGAATTATGCATTATCTGTCCGATTTCAAGGATTGTGCCGGGCGGCCGGTCAATGCGCGGCAAATCAAGGAAGAAAAACTGAAGCAGCTGTTCGACCTGCTGTATGCGGCGGGGGAGATGGCGCGCGCCGATCTTGCACGTGTGACGGGCCTGAGCCCGACCACGGTGTCCGCGCTGGTGGAGGAACTGATCCGCAGGGGAATCTTTGTGGAAGCGGGCTATGCGCCCACGATGCAGGGCGGTCGCAGGCCCATCAATCTTCGCGTCAACGCGCAGGGTCGCCAGATTCCGACATTTACAATTCGCTGCAGCGGCGTGCGCTTCGAGCTTTACAACCTGGGCATGGAGGTGCTGGAGGCCTTCGACCTGCGCTTCGCCGACGGGGAGCTGGAGCACAGTGACGAGGCCTGCACGTGCCTGATCGCCGACGTTCTGAATGGGCGCTCGAAGTGCTTCTCTCCCCAGCTTGCGGCGGGGGTGTGCATCTGCATTCCGGGCATCTACAAGCCTGACCGCAAGGCGTTCATGCTCTGCGCCGGCGGCGAACTGCGGCTGGAGGTGCTGGAAGCGCTGGAGCGGGAGCTGCAGCTGCCACTGTTTCTGGGCAACGAGCTGCATTGCCTCACCTATATGGAGGCGATGCGCAGCGCGGAGACGGAGTCCCGGGGCCTGATCTACGTCGATGTTTCCCGGCAGGTGGAGACGTGCCTCTATGTCAACGGCGATGTGTACACCGGCAGGGACAACTATGCCGGACAGCTGGGCCACGTCTCCATCAATTACCGCGGTCGTCCATGCAGCTGCGGGAGCCGGGGCTGTCTGGAGCGGTACGTGAACACAGATGCGGTGCTGGAGCGCATCGCGGAGGCTGCGGCCTTCAAGCGCTGCCGAACGCTGGAACAGCTGACGGGCGGCGACATGGGAAAGCTGACGATGGAGATGATCGGAAGGGCCTACGAGGCGGGCGAGCCGGTGGTCGTCGAGGTGATCGATGACATCGCGGAGCAGCTGTTTGCGGGCGTCTATGCCATGGTGAGCATCACCGGCGTGGGCCGCATTGCCCTCGGCGGCGACATCGCGCGGATGGGTCCACGCTTTCTGGAGCGCATGCAGGCGCTCGCCCGGCAGACTACTGGACATCATTTGCTGCGGGGCATCACGATCGCATACAGTGACCTGGATGCGGATGCGGTCAGCACGGGATTGGTCTCCTACTTCATCAAAAAGCGCTTTGAGATCAACCGGAGATAAGCCCGATGAAAATAGGGGGGGGTACATCGAAGCAGAAGCTTCGATGTACCCCTTCCGTATGCATATTATTACAGCTCCAGCTCACCCTCGTAGACCAGCTCGGCGCTGCCGTGCAGCGTCACGCCTTCGTCGGAGGCGTGCACCACCAGGATGCCGCCCAGCACCTGCACGCTGACGTCGGTGTCCCGGTCGCACAGACCGTTCTCGATGGCGGCCACCACCGCTGCGCAGGCGCCGGTGCCGCAGGCCATGGTCTCGCCGCTGCCGCGCTCGTAGCAGCGCATGCGCAGGGTGGTGCGGTTGACCGCGCGCACGAACTCGGTGTTCACGCGCTCGGGGAAGATCTCGGCATTCTCAAACTGCGGGCCGATGGCCTTCAGATCCAGCGTGTCCACCTGATCGGTGAAGACCACGCAGTGGGGATTGCCCATGGAGACGCAGTTGATGTTGTACAGCGCGCCTGCGATGCGGATGGGATAGCGCACCGCGCGCTTCACAGGCAGGGTGCAGGGCAGGGAAGCGGTGCGCAGGTCGGGCGTACCCATGTCCACAGCCACGGAGCTGACCTTGCCGGAGCGGGTGTAGAGCTTCAGATCGCGCACGCCGCTGGCAGTTTCGATCCGCATGCGCTCGCTGGGCACGACGCCGTTGTCGTAGAGGTACTTGCCCACGCAGCGGATGCAGTTGCCCGCCATGCGGCCCTCGGAGCCGTCCCGGTTGTAGATACGCATGCGTGCGTCCGCCACGTCGGAGCGCTCGATCAGCGCGATGCCGTCCGCGCCCACGCCGTAGTGGCTGCGGCAGAGCTTTACGCAGAGCGACTCCGGGTAGGCGATGGCGCCGTCCCGGTTGTCGATGACGATGTAATCGTTGCCGGTGCTCTGCATCTTGGCAAAGCGCAGCTTCTGATGGCCGTCGCGCAGGTGGTTGATGTCCACCAGCTCGGTATTTGACTGGGTGTAGCGGCTGGCGATGATGTCGGCCAGGGCGTTGGCGGTGTCCAGCGAGGTCAGGCAGGCGATGCCCAGCAGCAGCGCCCGGCGGTGCAACTCGATGTAATCGCCGATGGTGTCGTCCCGCAGCGCGCCGGTGTAGACGATGTAGTGGATCGCGCCGCTCTCCAGCAGGGCCCGGGTGGAATCGCGCTCGTCGAGGTCGTCCACGGGGGTCACGGGGATGCCCAGCGTGGAGATGGCCGCGGCGGTGCCGGAGGTGGCGTAGAGGTGGCAGCCCAGGTCGCTGAACTTGCGCGCCAGGCCAAGCACCTCGTAGTAGTCATATTCGTCCACGCTCAGCAGCACGCCGATCTCATCGCCGGGGTGGGGCAGGCGGATGCCGGCGCTCACCAGGCCCTTGAACAGCGCCTCGCCCAGATCCTTGCCCACGCCCAGCACCTCGCCGGTGGACTTCATCTCGGGGCTTAAGTAGCTGTTCGCGTCGGTCAGCTTCTCAAAGGAGAACACCGGAACCTTCACCGCGCAGTAGGGCGGGGTCTGGTAGAGACCCGTGCCATAGCCCAGATCCCGCAGGGGCTGGCCCACCATCACCCGGGAGGCGATGTCCACCATGGGCACGCCGGTCACCTTGCTGATGTAGGGGATGGTGCGGGACGCGCGGGGGTTGACCTCGATCACGTGTAGCTTGCCCTGATAGATCAGGTACTGGATGTTCACCAGGCCCTTGGTGCCCAGCGCCAGTGCCAGCTGGGTGGAGGACTGCACGATGGTCTCCAGCATGCGGTCGTTGATGTTGTAGGGGGGATAGACGGCGATGGAGTCGCCGGAGTGCACGCCCGCGCGCTCGATGTGCTCCATCACGCCGGGGATCAGCACGTCCTCGCCGTCGGAGATCACGTCCACCTCCAGCTCCACGCCGGGCATGTACTTATCCACCAGCACCGGATTGTCGATGCCCCCGGCAAGGATGCGCGCCATGTAGCGCTGCACGTCCTTGTCCTCGTGGGCGATGGTCATGTTCTGGCCGCCGATGACGTAGCTGGGGCGCAGCAGCACCGGATAGCCCAGACGGTTGGCCGCGTCCAGCGCCTCCTGCATGCTGTGCACGCCCGTGCCCTTGGGGCGGCGGATGGAGAACTCCTCCAGCAGCGCGTCGAAGCGCTCGCGGTCCTCGGCGATGTCGATGCCCTCGGCGGAGGTGCCCAGAATCTGCACGCCCGCCCGGTCGAGGGTCTGGGTGAGCTTGATGGCGGTCTGTCCGCCGAAGGCCACCACCACGCCCACCGGCTTCTCCACGTCCAGAATGCGCAGCACGTCCTCGTCGGTGAGGGGCTCGAAGTACAGGCGGTCGGCGGTGTCGTAGTCGGTGGAGACGGTTTCGGGGTTGTTGTTGATGATGGCCACGTCGTAGCCCAGCTTCTTCAGCGTCCAGACGCAGTGCACCGAGGAGTAGTCGAACTCGATGCCCTGGCCGATGCGGATGGGGCCGGAGCCCAGCACCACGATCACCGGCTTGCCGGAGCGGGGGAAGGAGCGGGACTCGCACTCTACCTCAAAGGTGGAGTAGAAGTAGGGGGTCTCCGCGTCGAACTCCGCGCCGCAGGTGTCCACCATCTTGAAGGCGGAGCGAATCTGCGGAAGCTCCGTCGCGCCGGAGAGGCGCTTGAGGGCCGCGTCGGGATAGCCCAGCTTCTTGCCGAGGAGGTAGTCCCCGTCGCTGAGACCATTTGCGATGCGCGCCTCGTAATTGGCGAGATTCTGAAGCTTCGAGAGGAACCAGCGGTCGATCTTCGTGATTTCATGGATGCGCTCCACGCTCCAGCCGGACTTCAGGGCCTCGAAGATGTTGAACAGGCGCAGATCGTCCGCCACCCGCAGGCGGTATTCCAGCGGAACGCCGCTGTCGTCGCTGCGGTTCAGGCTGTCCAGCTTGATCTCCGCGCCGCGCACGGCCTTCATCAGCGCCATCTCGAAGCAGGGCGCGATGGCCATGACCTCGCCGGTGGCCTTCATCTGGGTGCCCAGCCTGCGGCTGGCCCCGGCGAACTTCTCGAAGGGCCACTTGGGGAACTTGACCACCACGTAGTCCAGCGTGGGCTCGAAGCAGGCGCAGGTCTTGCCGGTGACCTCGTTTTTGATCTCGTCCAGGGTGTAGCCCAGGGCGATCTGGGTGGTGACCTTGGCGATGGGGTAGCCGGTAGCCTTGCTGGCCAGCGCCGACGAGCGGGACACGCGGGGGTTGACCTCGATCACCGCGTACTCGAAGCTGTCCGGGTTCAGTGCGAACTGGCAGTTGCAGCCGCCCACGATGCCCAGCGCCGTGATGATGTTCAGCGAGGCGCTGCGCAGCATCTGATACTCCTTGTCGGAGAGGGTGAGCGCGGGCGCGACCACGATGGAGTCGCCGGTGTGGATGCCCACGGGGTCGAAGTTCTCCATGGAGCACACGGCGATGACGTTGCCCACGGAGTCGCGCATGACCTCGAACTCGATCTCCTTCCATCCGGCGATGCACTTCTCGATCAGCACCTGGGTGATGGGGGACATGTCGAGACCCGTGCGGGCGATTTCACGCAGCTCCTCCGCGTTGTCCGCAACGCCGCCGCCCGCGCCGCCCAGCGTGAATGCGGGGCGCACGATCACCGGATAGCCGATTCGTTCGGCGATTTCCAGCGCACGAGGCACGTCGTTGGCGATCTCGGAGGGGATGGTGGGCTCGCCGATCTCGGTCATGGTGTCCTTGAACAGCTGGCGGTCCTCCGCCTTGTCGATGGCGTCGGCGTTGGTGCCGATCAGCTGCACGCCGTGCTTCTCCAGGAAGCCCTCCTTGGAGAGCTGCATGGCGATGGTCAGACCCGTCTGTCCGCCCAGACCCGCCAGCATGCTGTCGGGCTTCTCGTGCTCGATGATGCGCTTGACGGTCTGGGCCGTCAGAGGCTCCAGATAGATCTCGTCCGCCAGGGCGCGGTCGGTCATGATGGTGGCGGGGTTGGAGTTCACCAGCACCACGTTGATGCCCGCCGCCTTCAGCACCCGGCAGGCCTGGGCACCGGCGTAGTCAAACTCAGCAGCCTGGCCGATGACGATCGGGCCGGAGCCGATCATCAGCACCTTTTTGATGTCCTTGTTCAGCGGCATGAGGCGGCACCTCCCATCATGGAAATGAAGCGGTCAAAGAGGAAAGCGGTGTCGCGGGGCCCGGAGCAGGCCTCCGGGTGGAACTGCACGGTGAAGGCGTTCCACTCGGGGTAGTCGATGCCCTCGCAGGTGTTGTCGTTGGCGTTGACGAAGCGAATCTGTCCCTCCCGGACGGACTCGGACACCACCGCATAGCCGTGGTTCTGGCTGGTGATGTAGGTGCGCGTGCCGCTAACCTCCTTCACCGGCTGGTTCGCGCCGCGGTGGCCGAACTTCATCTTTTCCGTGCGCCCGCCTGCGGCCAACGCCGTCAGCTGGTGGCCCAGGCAGATGCCGAACACCGGCAGCTTGCCCAGCATCTTTGCGATCTGGGCGATGCAGTAGCTGTTCTCGCTGGGGTCGCCGGGGCCGTTGGAGAGCATCACGCCGTCGAAGCCGCCGTTCAGGATCTCCCGAGCGGGGGTGCGTGCGGGCCAGACCGTCACCGTGCAGCCGCGCTTCTGAAGCTCCCGCACGATGTTGCGCTTTGCGCCGTAGTCCATGAGCGCCACGCGGTACTTCTCTTCGCCCTGGGCTGGATGGGTGGAGGGGCCGTCACAGGTGACCTCGTCCACCACGCCGCTGACGCTGTACGCCTGAATGGGGGTCAGATCGGTGGGGATTTCGGAGCAGATCATGGCGTTCATCACGCCGCTCTCGCGGATCTTGCGGGTGATGGCGCGGGTGTCCACGCCGCAGATGCCGGGCACGCCGCGCTCCTTCAGGAAGCGATCCAGTTCATACTGGCTGCGGAAGTTGGAGGGCGTGTCGCACAGCTCGCGCACCACATAGCCGCGGACGTGGCACTTGCCCTCGAAGTCGTCCTCGATCACGCCGTAGTTGCCGATCAGCGGGAAGGTCTGCATCACGATCTGTCCCGCATAGCTGGGGTCGGTCAGGGTCTCCAGATAGCCCACCATGCCCGTGGTGAACACCAGCTCGCCCAGGCCGCACGCCTCCGCGCCGATGCCGACGCCCTCGTACACGCTGCCGTCGGCCAGCACCAGATAAGCCTTCGCCATAAATAACCTCTCTTTCGTACCAAGAACCGGCAGATTGCCGGTTCTTTTGCAGCTATGATCAGAATGCGCCGAGGGTCGCCGCCATCACAGCCTTGATGGTGTGCATGCGGTTCTCCGCCTCGTCAAACACGATGGAGGCCGGGGACTCGAACACCTCGTCCGTCACTTCCATTTCGTTGATTCCGAATTTTTCAGAAATTTCCCGGCCGATTCCGGTGTTCAGGTCGTGGAAGGCCGGCAGGCAGTGCATAAATACGCAGTCCGACGCGGCTGCAGCCATCTTCTTTGCGTCCACCTGATAGGGGGACAGTTCGCGGATGCGCTCCTCCCACACCTCGGCGGGCTCGCCCATGGAGACCCACACGTCGGTGTAGATCACGTTCGCACCCTTGACGGCCTCCATCGGATCCTCGCAGAAGGAGAGCTTCGCGCCGGTCTGGGCGGCGATCTGCTGGCACTGTTCGATCAGCGCCGCGTCGGGGAAGTACTTCTTCGGGGCGCAGGCCACGAACTCCAGGCCCATCTTCGCACAGCCCACCATCAGTGAATTGCCCATGTTGTAGCGCGCGTCGCCCATGTACACCAGCTTCACGCCCTGAAGGCGGCCGAAGCGCTCGCGGATGGTCAGGAAGTCCGCCAGAATCTGGGTGGGATGGAACTCGTTGGTCAGGCCATTCCACACCGGCACGCCGGCGTGCTTCGCCAGCGTCTCCACGATCTCCTGACCGAAGCCGCGGTACTCGATGCCGTCGTACATGCGGCCCAGCACCCGCGCGGTGTCGGCGATGGACTCCTTCTTGCCGATCTGGGAGCCGGAGGGGTCGAGATAGGTCACGCCCATGCCCAGATCGTAGGCCGCGACCTCGAAGCTGCAGCGGGTGCGGGTGCTGGTCTTTTCAAAGATCAGCGCAACGTTCTTGCCGCGCAGCGCGTCGTGGGCGATGTGCGCCTTCTTCTTTTGCTTGAGCTCCGCCGCCAGATCGATCAGCGCGCCGATCTCCTGCGGCGTCAGGTCCAACAGCTTCAGGAAGCTCTTTCCCGCCAGGGACTTGGTGTTCGCCATGCATTTCAACCCCCAAAACACAGTTTGAACTATTATAAAGCCTACCGCGCCCTGCGTGCAATGCAATGCAGGTAAAATTATACGTACATGATGCATAAATTGTGGGCGAATTCCTATACGTAGGTATAAAAATTCGAGAATATGCGGAAAATTACATAAATATGCATTGACAGCACGGCCCTGAAGTGCTATTCTGTGTCCAATCCATCCGGCGCGGAGCGCAGGGGGGACAACGGGAAAAACAATGGGAAAGAAAGAGGGTCAAACATATGAAAAAGACGATTGCGATGCTGCTGGTTTGCGCGCTGATGCTGATGGGCTGCGCGCTGGCGGAAAAGCTGACGATGGGTTCCAGCTGCGACTTCCCGCCCTATGAGTACTACGACGACGAGACCGGCGAGATCGTGGGCATCGACGTGGAGATCGCATATGCGGTGGCCGAGAAGCTGGGCTGCGAGCTGGAGATTCAGGACATGCAGTTCGATTCCATCATCGCTGCCGTGTGCTCCGGCAAGGTGGACTTCGGCATGTCCGGCTTCACCGTCACCGAGGAGCGCAAGCAGAACGTGGATTTCTCCACGCCCTACACCACCGCGAAGCAGTCCGTTCTGGTTCCCGCCGAGACCAGCATCACCTCCGTGGACGACCTGTTCAACCCGGACAACGAGTTCAAGATCGGCGTGCAGATCGGCACCACCGGCGACCTGTACATCACCAGCGACGTGGAGGCCAACGGCCTGAAGCACAGCGTGGAGCGCTACAACAAGTACGGCGACGCGGTCATGGCGCTGCTGTCCGGCAAGATCGACTGCATGATCGTCGACGATCAGGTTGCCGTCAGCTTCGCCGAGGCGAACGAGGGTCTGGCGCTGCTGGACACCGCCTATGCGCTGGAGGAGTACGCCATCTGCTTCGCCAAGGAAAGCCCGCTGTACGCTTCCTTCAACGCCGCGCTGGAGGAGCTGCTGGCGGACGGCACCGTGCAGAGCATCATCGACAAGTACATCGCCGCCTGATTATAACTTTGGATTGGCCCCGGATGCGCACTGCATCCGGGGCCTTTTCCTGCGCCGGATGTTATGACGATTTGTAACACTTTGGCGAAAAGATATAGAAATATGAAAAATATCAACCAATAGTTGCTTGCAAAGTTTGTTTGATGATGCTAGCATAAAATTATATGTTGTGTGTTATCGGCGCGGCGTGTGCCGGAGGGGAGGTTGGAATTGCGCAGGAATATACAAAAGAAAGGGATTCAACAGGTGCTCGAGCGGATTGTGCCTTCCTATGCGCGCATACCGCTTGTGCTTCTGGTCATAATAAACCTGATTGTCTATGAGGGCACGCAGTTTCTGATGCTGCATGCGAAGCACTGGGATCTGGCGCTGCCGCTGGACGAGCGCATCCCCTTCCGCCCGGCATGGATCGTGATTTACATTCTGGCCTACCTGCAATGGGCTGTGGGCTTCATTGTGATCGCCCGGGAGAGCCGGGCACGCTGCAACCGGGTGTTCATGGGCGAGCTTATCGCCAAGTTCATCTGCGGACTGTTCTTCATCCTGCTGCCCACGCGGATTGACCGTCCTGTTGTGGAGGGTGGCGGCTTCATCGCCTGGCTGATGCGGCTGATCTATGCGGGGGATCTGCCCGGCAACCTGTTTCCCTCGATTCACTGCCTGGAGAGCTGGCTCTGCTTCCGGGGCGCAATCGGCATGAAGCGCGTGCCGCGCTGGTATGCGCCGGCGATGCTGGCGTTTACGCTTATGGTGTTTGCGAGCACGGTGCTGGTGAAGCAGCACGTGCTGGTGGACATCCCCGCGGGCGTGCTGGTGGCCGAGCTGGGGCTTCTGCTGTCGGATAAGCTCCGCGCGGGCAGGCTGCTGGAACGGCTGGAGGTCGCGCGGCTGCGGAGAAGAGGAGGGGAGGTGTGAGTCAGATGGAACGATCGGATCGCGCCCGGACGCAGTCGGGCGGTTTGAACGCGAAGCGGGAGGCGCTGTGGTCGCTGCTGTTTCTGCTGATTGCGGCGTGCACCGTCTGGGCGGTCTCCTCGCAGTCGAAGGACTTCTCCCTGGCGGGCTTCCTGGAATTCCTGCAGGGCGCGTCCATGCCGTGGCTGGTGCTGGCCTTTGTGTGCATGCTGCTCTCGGTGTGGTCCGAGGGAATGGCCCTCCTGCAAATTTGCAAGGGCTTTGGCCACGGAAGGCGCGCCTCGAACGGCTTCGTCTACGCGTCGGCGGACGTCTACTTCTCCGCCATTACGCCCTCAGCCACCGGCGGTCAGCCTGCCAGCGCCTTCTTCATGATGCGCGACGGCATACCCGGGCCGGTGTCCACGGTGGCGCTGCTGCTGAACCTGATCATGTACACGCTCTCCATCGTGGTCATCGGCATCCTGTGCTTTCTGTTCCGGCCGGGGGTGTACCGCATGTTCAGCCCGCTGGCCAGGCTGATGATCCTGGTCGGAAGTGCAGTACAGTGCGGACTGGTACTGCTGCTGCTGCTGCTTTTGAAGAAGGAGAAGCTGCTGCACCGGGCCTGCGACGCGGTTCTGAGGGGACTTGCGAAGCTGCATCTGCTGCGCAGGCTGGACAGGAAGCGGGAGCGCCTGCGGACGGCCATCGACGACTACCGGCGGAACGTACAGCTGGCATCGGGTCAGGGCGGCATGCTCTGGCGCACCTTTGCGCTGAACCTGATGCAGCGCATGCTGCTGATCGCCGTGACCATGTGCGCGTTCCGGGCTGCGGGCGGCGCTGCGGAGCAGATGCTGGACGCCTGGGCGGTGCAGGGCTTTTCGATTCTGGGCTACAGCTTCGTGCCCATACCGGGCGCGATGGGCGTGGCCGATCTGATGTTGATGGACGGCTTCGGCCAGATGATGGCGCAGGAGAGCGCGGTCAATCTGGAGCTGCTGAGCCGGTCGATCTCGTTTTACAGCTGCATCCTGATCTGTGGTGCGGTGGTTCTGGTGAAATACTTGATGCAAAAAGTGAGGAAGCAAGCATAGATGATCGGATATTACAATTACACGATGATACTGACCTACATGTCCCTGATCTTCTCCGGCGTGGGCATCTTCGCGTCGCTCAGCGGCGGCGGACACCCCTACATCGGAATCTTCGCGCTGCTGGCCAGCGGCCTGTGCGACGCCTTTGACGGCAGGGTTGCCCGCACCAAGAAGGACCGCAGCGAGCGGGAGTGCAGGTTCGGCGTGCAGGTGGATTCCCTCGCGGACGTGGTGGCCTTCGGCGTGCTGCCTGCCTGCATCGGCGTGGCGACGCTGCGCTGCTCGCCGCTGCTGCAGGAGCTGTTTGCGGAGGGCGGGCGCACCATGGTGCTGATTGCCCGGGGACTGGCCTACGCCGTGCTCCTGCTTTACATGCTGGCCGCGCTGATTCGCCTGGCCTACTTCAACGTCACCGAGGAGGAGCGCCAGAAGACCGAGGGCGGCGCGCGGCGCTACTTCACAGGCCTGCCCGTGACCTCTGCGGCGCTGATCTTCCCCACGGTGATGCTGCTTCAGTTCATCACGCCCATGGACATCACGCCCCTCTATCTGGGCGTGGCGGTGCTGACGGGCTTTGCCTTCCTCGCGAAGTTCCAGATGCGCAAGCCGGGCATGCGGGGCGTGCTGATCATGGTGGCCATCGGCGCGGCGGAGTTCATCGCAATGATCATCCTCCGCTACTGCCTGCGGTTGCGCTGAGCATGGAGCAGCTGCTACATAGCCGAACGGCCTTGCCCCGACCCCGGGACGGAGCCGCGCTGCGCTTCCTCTATCACACGCCGGTGGGCAGGGCGCTGCTGCGTCCGCTGTGCGCGCGTCCGATCTCGCATCTTTGCGGGCGATTTCTGGACTCTCCGCTGTCAAAGCCGCTGATCCGGCCCTTTGTGCGCAGGAATGGCGTCCGCCTGGAGGACTTCTTCTCGGACGGCTTCCGCTGCTTCAATGATTGCTTCAGCCGCAGGATTCGCCCGGAGCTTCGCCCGATGGATGCTTCTCCGGACGCGCTGGTGGCTCCCTGCGACGGCCTGCTCAGCGTCTATCCCATCCAGAGGGGCACGGTGATCCCCGCCAAGCAGAGCCTGTACACCATCGATGACCTGCTGGGCGGCGATCCTGCGGCGTCGCACTTCGAGGGCGGCGCATGCCTGGTGTTCCGCCTGTGCGTGAACCACTACCACCGCTACTGCTATCCCGACGGCGGACGGCCGCTGCGCAGCGCCTTCATTCCCGGGGAGCTGCACACGGTGCGGCCCATCGCGCTGGAGCAGATGCCGGTGTTCGTGCGCAACTGCCGGGAGTACGCGCTGCTTGAGACCGATCATCTGGGCACGGTTGCGCAGATCGAGGTGGGCGCGATGCTGGTGGGGAGAATTGCCAACCATCCCGCACCGGAGCGCTTTGAGCGCGGCGATGAGAAGGGCATGTTCCTCTACGGCGGCTCCACGGTGATCCTGCTGATCGAGCCGGGGAAGCTGAGGATTCCCGAGGAGGCCTTTGCGCTCTCTGCGGAGGAAAAAGAGATCCCCGTCTGCATGGGCGAACGCATCGCCGACCTAGCGGATGCGGCTCAAAAAACGGCATAATGATTGAAACAACGCGCTGCGGACGGGCGGATTTGCCCGCTGCGGCGCGTCTGTGCGCCCGGGAGATGTGCGATTTGCGCATGCCGTACATCTTAATGCCGCCGAGCTTGACAGGCGAAGCGGGGTCTTGCTACAATAAAACGATACTGAAGGATTGGGCTTGGAGGAAAAAGGGCATGTATGTGATCGTTGGCCTGGGCAATCCGGGCAGAAAATATGAACACACGCGGCACAACGTGGGCTTCGATGTGCTGGAGATTCTGTCGCAGAAATATGATATTCCCATGCTGAAGCTGCGCTGCAAGGCGGTGGTGGGCGAGGGCACGATTCGCGGCCATCGCGTGGCGCTGTGCCAGCCGCAGACCTTCATGAACCTGTCGGGCGAGTCGGTGGTGCAGCTGGTGAACTGGTACAAGCCGGAGGAGGATCAGCTAATCGTGGTCTACGACGACGTGGACCTGCCGGAGGGCAAGCTGCGCTTCCGTCCCTCGGGCAGCGCGGGCACCCACAACGGCATGCGCAACATCATCTATCTGCTGGGACGCGACAACTTCCCCCGGGTGCGGGTGGGCATAGGACGACCGGCGGAGGGCTGGGACATGAAGGACTGGGTGCTGGCGACCTATCAGAGCAAGGAGCTTCGCCAGACCATGTTTGACGCGTACAACAACGCGGCGGACGTGATTGCGGAATTGATTGACAAGGGCGTGGAGCCTGCCCGCCAGCTGGTGGGAAAGCTGAACGGATAAGAACTGCCTGGAGGAAGTATGAAGGAGACGTTGAACTGCCTGTTTGAACCCCTGGAGCGCCTGGAGTCCTTTCAGACGCTGAACGAGGCGATTGGGGCGGGAAAGCGACATGCTCGCCATGCACATGACCGAGGATCTGAACGTGCTGCTGGAGGGCGGTGCGCGGCTGCTGCCCGGTCGGGACATATCCTTCGTCAAATCCTCCGCGGCTAGCCGGGATCTGGCCATGCGGCGCATCGACGTCATCGGCGCGTGCGTCACCGGTGCGGTGCAGGCGCTGGTGGTGCCGGTGGACGCGGCGCTGCACCGCATGCTGCCCCCGCAGCGCTTCAAGGAGCACGTGGTGGCGCTGGACGAGTCCGCGCGCATGGAGCCCAATGACCTGATGCAGCTGCTGACCGACGCGGGCTACGAGCGCGTGCAGCTTGTCGAGGCCCGGGGCCAGTGCGCGCTGCGCGGCGGCATCCTGGATGTGTACCCCGTCGGTGAGCCCAACGCGCTGCGCATCGAGTTCTTCGACGACGAGATCGACTCCATCCGCAGCTTCGATGTGATGACCCAGCGCTCCATCTCCCGCAGGGAGTCTGCGCGCATCTATCCGGCCAAGGAATTTCTGCTCACGCAGGATGAGGCCCGGCGCGCGGCCCAGTTCTTGCGCTTCGAGCTGAAGAAGCGCAGCGAAAATCCGGCGCAGGCAAATCGCCAGAGGAAGCTGGAGACGGAGTTTGGTCTCGCGCCCTTCGAGGAGTTTTTGAAGGCCTCTGCGGAGGATGAGAAGGAGAGCGGCGCGGACGCGGAGCGCGCGACCATCGCATCCAGCCGCGACCGGAGCTTTTTGCAGGTCATCGATGCGCTGGAGACGGGCCGCAGCTTCGACGGCGCGGAATCCATCCTGCCGGTGCTGCTCAACGCGGGCAGCACGATCCTTGAATACTTCGACGATCCGATGATCGTATTCGACCAGCCGGAGCGCCTGCGCGAACGCAGCGAGAACCGCTTTCTGGAGTTCAAGGAGCTGCTGACGGCGGCGCTGGAGCGCGGCGACGCGCTTCCGGTGCAGGCGGAGCTGCTGCTGAGCTACGACCAGCTGCTGTCCCGGGTGGACGGGCGTGGCGTGCTGCTCACGAACCCCTTTCTGCGCACGGAACGGGACTTCAAGCCCCAGGCGCTGATTCAGATCGAGAGCCGCAACGCAACCGGCTACCAGGCGAACATCAAGGAACTGGCGCTGGACCTGGAGAAGTGGCGGAAGGACGGCTGGCAGGTGGCCCTGCTGGCGGGCGGCGTGGCCCGCAGCGAGCGCTTGCAGCAGGCGCTGAAGAATCAGGACTGCGCGGCGGAGTTTCTGCCGGAGCCGCCGCAGGCGCTGCCGGAGGGGGAGGTCAGGATCCTTCCGCTGGCGCTGAACCGGGGCTTCCTCTATCCGGAGATCAAATTTGCGCTGGTGTCCGAGTCCGACGTCTACGGCATGAACCGCCAGAAGAGCCGCAGCCGTGCGCGCTCGGGCGAGAAGATCGCCGCCTTCACCGATCTGAAGGTGGGCGATTACGTCGTACACGAGAATCACGGCGTGGGCCAGTTCATGGGCGTGGTGCGCCTGGCCAGCGAGGGCACCTACCGCGACTTTCTGCACATCCGCTACCAGGGCACCGACAAGCTGTACGTGCCCACGGATCAGCTGGACCGGGTGCAGAAGTACATCGGCTCCGAGGGCGAAGCGCCCAAGCTGAACCGCCTGTCCGGCGGCGAGTGGCAGCGGCAGAAGAGCAAGGTGCGCCAGTCCATCAAGGACATCGCGGGCGATCTGCTCAAGCTCTACGCACAGCGCGAGGCCGTGCCGGGCTACGCCTTTGAGAAGGACACGCCCTGGCAGCGGGAATTTGAGGACAACTTCCCCTACGAGGAGACGCCGGATCAGCTGGCCGCCATCGAGGACATCAAGCGCGACATGGAGAAGCCCAAGGTGATGGACCGCCTGCTCTGCGGCGACGTGGGCTACGGCAAGACCGAGGTGGCCCTGCGCGCGATCTTCAAGGCCGTGATGAGCGGCAAGCAGGCGGCGATGCTCGCGCCCACCACGATTCTGGTGCAGCAGCACTACGCCACCATGCTGAATCGCTTTGCGGGCTTCCCGGTGAAGGTGGAGGTGCTCAGCCGCTTCAAGACTGCGGCGGAGCAGAAGCAGATACTCAAGGAGCTCAAGGAGGGCTCGGTGGACGTGGTGGTGGGCACCCACCGGCTGCTTGCCAAGGACGTGGAGTTCAAGGATCTGGGCCTGCTGGTGGTGGACGAGGAGCAGCGCTTCGGCGTGACCCACAAGGAGGCCATCAAGAAGCTCAAGCAGTCCATCGACGTGCTGACCCTCACTGCCACGCCGATTCCCCGCACGCTGCACATGTCCATGGTGGGCATCCGGGACATGAGCCTGCTGCAATCCCCGCCGGAGGAGCGCTATCCGGTGCAGACCTACGTGGTGGAGTACTCCGACGGCCTGTTGCGCGACGCCATCCTGCGGGAGCTCAGCCGCGGCGGTCAGGTCTACGTGCTCTACAACCGGGTGCAGACCATCGAGGTGATGTACACCCGGCTCAAGCGGCTTGTGCCCGAGGCGCGCATCGCCGTGGGCCACGGCCAGATGCGGGAGCACGCCCTGGAGGACGTGATGCTGGACTTCTACGAGGGCAAGTACGACGTTCTGCTGTGCAGCACCATCATCGAGGCCGGTCTGGACGTGCCCCGGGCGAACACGCTGATCGTCTGCGACGCGGACCGCTTCGGCCTGTCCCAGCTCTACCAGCTGCGCGGTCGCGTGGGCCGCAGCAACCGCCTGGCCTACGCCTACCTCACCGTCAATCCCAACAAGGTGCTCACCGAGGCCGCCGACAAGCGGCTCAACGCCATCCGGGAGTTCACGGAGTTCGGCTCCGGCTTCCGCGTGGCCATGCGCGATCTGGAGATTCGCGGCGCGGGCAACCTGCTGGGCAGCGAGCAGAGCGGATTCATGGCCTCGGTGGGCTACGACCTGTACGTGAAGATGATCGAGGATACCGTGCGTGAGATGCGCGGCGATGCCTCCATGGGCGACATCGAGACCCGCGTGGACGTGAAGATGGACGCCTATCTGCCCCAGGAGTACGTCTCCAGCGACCTGCTGCGGGTGGAGATGTACAAGAAGATCGCCACGATCCGCAATCAGGAGGATCGGGACGACATGATCGAGGAGCTGATCGACCGCTTCGGCGACCCGAACCGCCCCGTGATGAACCTGATCGAAATCGCCAGCCTGAAGGCGCTGTGCAGCCAGCTGGGCATCGACTATGTGACGGTGCGCAACGGCGATCTTATGATGCGCTTCTCCATTGCTGCGGACGTCGATCTGGTGCGGGTGCTGATGGCGATCAGAAAATACCCGGAATGCCTGCGCATGCAGGGCGGAAATCCACCGACTCTGGTCTATTTCAAGGCAAATGCGTCGGCGGAGGAGCTGATGCGCGGCGCGGTGGACGTGATGCAGCGCGCGGTGCAGGACTACCTGGCCGCGGCGGAGAGCGAGGACTGACATGGCAAAGGGATTTCTGCCGGTGACGGCAGCGGAGATGCGCGAACTGGGCTGGGAGCAGCCGGACTTTGTGTACGTGACGGGCGACGCCTACGTGGATCACCCGTCCTTCGGCCTGGCAATCATCTCCCGCGTGCTGGAAAACGCGGGCTACCACGTGGCCATGCTGCCCCAGCCGGACTGGCATTCCTGCGAGGATTTCAAGCGCTTCGGACGGCCCAGGCTGGGCTTTCTGGTCACGGCGGGCGTAATTGACTCCATGGTGAACCACTATACCGCCGCCAAAAAGCCCCGCAGCGAGGACGTCTACTCCCCGGGCGGGCGCGCGGGTTGTCGGCCCGACCGGGCGACTGCGGTCTATTCCAACCGAATTCGCGAGGCCTACGGCTCCATTCCCATCGCCATCGGTGGCGTGGAGGCGTCGCTGCGGCGCTTCGCCCACTACGACTACTGGGACGATCGGGTGCGCAATTCCATGCTGGTCGACAGCTGCGCGGATGTTTTGATGTTCGGCATGGGCGAGCGCAGCATCCTGCGCGTGGCGGAATTTATCGACTCCGGTCGGGATTTTGCCGAAATGCGCATTCCCGGCACCTGCGTCATGGCGAAGGAGGTACCGGAGGGCTTCCTGGAGATCGCCTCTCAGGAGGAGGTCGCCAAGGACAAGCGCGCCTACGCCGAGGCCTTCAAGCAGCAGTACGACCAGCAGGATCCGGTGCGGGGCAAGCCCCTCGCCCAGAAGCATGGGCGGCGGTATCTTTTGCAAAACAAGCCGGATCTGCCGCTGACCCGCGACGAGCTGGACGCAGTCTACGCCCTGCCCTACAAGCGGGCCTGGCATCCGATGTACGATAAGCTGGGCGGCGTTCCGGCGATTCAGGAGGTGCAGTTCTCCATTGCCCAGGTGCGCGGCTGCTTCGGCGCGTGCAACTTCTGCGCGCTGACCTTCCATCAGGGCCGCATCGTGAGCTCCCGCAGCAAGGAGTCCATCCTGGCGGAAGGGCGGCTCCTGACCAAACAGCCTGGCTTCAAGGGCTACATTCACGACGTGGGCGGCCCCACGGCCAACTTCCGCGAGCCTGCCTGCGCAAAGCAGCTCAAGCGCGGCGCGTGCAGGGAGCGCCAGTGCCTGTTCCCGGAGCCGTGCAAGAATTTGAAGGCGGATCACCGGGAGTACATCGACATCCTGCGCAGCCTGCGCCAGCTTCCGGGCGTGAAAAAGGTGTTCGTGCGCTCGGGCATCCGCTACGACTACGTGCTGAAGGACAATAAGTCCGGCTTCCTGAACGAGCTGGTGAAGCACCACATCTCCGGCCAGCTGAAGGTCGCGCCGGAGCACGTGAGCCCCCGGGTTCTGGAGTACATGGGCAAGCCGGAGCCTTCGGTGTTCGAGGACTTCGTGCACCGCTACAAGCAGGCCAATGAAAACGCCCACATGGATCAGTATCTGGTGCCCTACCTGATGTCCAGCCACCCCGGCAGCACGCTGGACGATGCGATCCTGCTGGCCTGCTATCTGAAAAAGAGCGGCCTGCGGCCCGAGCAGGTGCAGGATTTCTATCCCACGCCGGGCACCATGTCCACGGCGATGTTCCACACCGGCATCGATCCGCGCACCATGCAGCGCGTGTACGTGCCGAAGGATCCCCGCGAGAAGGCCATGCAGCGCGCGCTGATGCAGTACTTCAATCCCGCTAACCACAAGCTGGTGCTGGAGGCGCTGAAAAAGGCTGGGCGGGAGGATCTGATCGGCTGGAGCAATACCTGCCTGGTTCCGCCCTACCTGCGGGAGAAAAAATCCGATAAAAAAACTGAGGTCGGTTTTGAAAAAGGCACAAAGGGGAAAACAGCGCAGAAATCCGGTGTATCTGTGAAAAAGGGTGCGCCCGACCGCCGCGAAAACCGACCTCCGAAGCATGGAGGAGCGCCTGCAAGGTCACAAAATGCGACCAGCGTTGGCCAAAAACCGACCAAACATGGAAATAATTCGACCAAAGTTAATTCAAAACCGTCCAAAGTCGGGAAAAGATGATTGACAGACTTCGGTTGGTTTGTTACAATGTTGTCATAATCACAGAACAAAGGAGGCGGCTTGGCCATGAAGAAGGGTGAACTGCGCAGGGATTCCATCCTCAGAACCGCCGAAAAGCTGTTCTTTGAGAAGGGCTACGACGAGACGTCCATTCAGGATATCCTGGACGCGCTGTCCATCTCCAAGGGCGGCTTCTATCACTACTTTGAATCAAAGATCGCGCTTCTGGAGGAGATTTGCCGCCAGCGCGCGGCGACTGAGCTGGAGCATATTCGCGCGGAGCTGTACTCCGGGAAGCTCAATCCGGTGCAGAAGCTCAATCTGCTGCTGGGAACGCTGCACCTGTTCAACCGCGAGTCGCCGGAGTTCACGGCGCTGGTGCTGAAGCTGAGCTACATCGACTGCGACGTGCACTTCCGGGAGCAGACCCGCAGCTTCATGCTGGATAGCCTGCGCCCGCTGCTGGACGAGGTCGTCTCCGCTGGCATCGCCGACGGCAGCTTCTTCACCCGCAATCCGGGGCAGATCGGCCGCATCGTGCTGATGCTGAGCTGCGATGTCAATGACGAGGCCTGTCGGATCCTCGCGGAAAACCCGGACAATCCGGACTGCGTGATCGGCATCGTGGACCTGCTCAACGCCTACCGGGAGGCTGTGGAGAACCTGCTTGGCGCAAGTTTTGGCAGCATTTCCCTCTTTGATGTGGAACATTTGATGCGTGCATTCCGTCAAACTGCCGTTCAATTGAAGATTCTGGAGGCAAAATGATATGATGCGTAGAATTCTGATCTGCCTGCTGGCAGTTTCGATGCTTCTTGGCTGTGCGCTGGCGGAGGTTGTTCCGATCCAGGGCACGGTTTCGGTCACCAGCGTCGCGGAGACGCCTACCGTCACGCCCGCGCCCACGGCAACTGCCATCCGCGCCACGGACGCGGCGGCGACCATTGCAACCACTCCTGAACCCACACCCACGCCCGAACCGACCCAGATGCCCCGGCTCTACGGCCTGCGCATCGGCATCGATCCGGGACATCAGGAGCACGCCAACAGCGAGAAGGAGCCGGTCGCGCCAAACAGCTCGGAGACGAAGTCGAAGGTCTCCTCCGGCACTGCGGGCGTAAGCACCGGCATTGCGGAGTACATCACCAATCTGGAGGTTGCCCTGAAGCTGCGGACGGCGCTGGAGACACAGGGCTGCGAGGTGTACATGACCCGTGAAGTCAATGATATTGACATCTCCAACCTGGAGCGCGCCGAAATGATGAACGAGTTGGGCGTGGATCTTGTGCTGCGCCTGCACTGCGACGGTGCGACGGACAAGAGTGCCAACGGCATCGGCATGTTCGTGCGCGCGACCGGCGAGAAGCAGGAGGAGAGCGAGGCTGCGGCGAAGGTGCTGCTGGAGGCCATGAGCGAGGCCACCGGCGCGAAGGCGCGCGGCGTGTTCCTGCGCGACACCTATACGATGAACAACTGGTCCATCGTGCCCTGCATCCTGGTGGAGATGGGCTACATGTCCAACCCCGACGAGGATGAAAAGCTCAACGACCCCGCCTATCAGGATCTGCTTGTGCAGGGCATGGTGGAGGGCATTGCCCGCTACTTTGAACGCTGAGCAAGGGCGGAGATGACGATGCATGATCTGCCTGCGCTCCTGGGTGTGCTGGGCCTGATTTGCCTGGGACTGAGCCTATGGCTCCAGCGCGGTTGCGCGCGGGGGCGGTTTCCGCTGGGCCGGAGGCGGTTCTGCGCGGCGCTGGCGGTGGTGCTGGGCGTCGCCGCACCCTTTGCGCTGCTGCCCGGACTGGCCTGCATGGGCCTGTGGCTTCTCTGCATGTGGAGCTGAAAATCGTGTTATTTTTTCATGTTTCCCCTGGATTGTCGCCGCAATTGGATTGACAGGACGGGGGAAAACATGTATAATAACTCGGTAAGCCGCTCGAAGTCGGCTTGAAACGCATGCAAATGCTGCCAAACTTCGGCGAGATTTTAGTATAGGAGGTGCAACGCGTGTACGCAGTCATTCAGACCGGTGGCAAGCAGTACCGTGTTCAGCAGGGCGACGTTATTTTCGTAGAGAAGATCAACGCGCAGGCAGACGAAGCGGTTACTTTCGATGAGGTTCTGCTCGTCGGCAACGATGGCGAGACCAAGATCGGCACTCCCGTGGTCGAGGGTGCAAAGGTCGAGGGCAAGGTTCTGGCGCAGGTCAAGTCCAAGAAGATCGTCGTCTATAAGTACAAGGCCAAGAAGAACGAGCGCAAAAAGCAGGGCCATCGTCAGCCCTACACCAAGGTTGAAATCACCGCCATCAACGGCTGATGAAATCCTCGGGAACGACCGTTACTTTTTTGAAGCGGTCCGACGGCGCTCTGCTCGGATACAGGGCCAACGGACATTCGGGTTATGCTGAATCTGGCGCGGACATCGTCTGCGCGGCGATTTCAGCGCTGACCCAGACCACGCTCAACGGACTGAAAAACGTTCTGAAGGCGCCGGTGATGTTCGACCAGGACGATGATGGAGCGTTCATTGAAGCAATTTTGACGCCCGAAGCCAGCGAGGATCAGATCCGGCAGGCACAGCTTCTGCTGGTGACGCTTCTGGAGGGGCTTCAGGCAATCCAGAGGGGATACCCTCGAAATCTTCGGATTATCTTCAAGGAACGGAGGTAAAGCAAATGTTCAAGATGAATCTGCAGCTCTTCGCTCATAAGAAGGGAATGGGTTCCTCCCGCAACGGCCGCGACAGCCATGCGCAGCGCCTGGGCACCAAGCGCAGCGATGGTCAGTTCGTACTGGCGGGAAACATTCTCGTTCGCCAGCGCGGAACGAAAATCCATCCCGGCCACAATGTTGGCATCGGTGATGATGATACCCTCTACGCAAAGATTGACGGCATCGTCAAGTTCGAGCGCAAGGACAAGACCCGCAAGCAGGTCAGCATCTATCCCAAGACGGAAGCTGCTGCCGAATAATTTGGTCGCTGAAGCGTCGGAGAGGAATCTCCGGCGCTTTTGTCGATTCTGGCGGAATACTTGATCTGAGAAATACGGATGGTGAACGATGGAAAAGACATGGCTTGGCGGCGAGCAGATTGATCTGCGACTGTGCCTGATGGACAGCGCCCAGTGCTTTCACTTTGATGCGCTGGAGGGCGGCTTTGCGGGCGTGGTAAACGGACAGCCCGTGCTGCTATGGCAGGAGGACGGCGGCATATACGCCCGGGGCGCGATGGACGCGGCACAATTGCGGCTTTTTCTCGATCTGGATCGGGACTACGGCGCGCTGGCCCGGGAGTTTGCCCACATCCCTGCGGCGGAGCGCGCCATCGCGCTGTATCCGGGGCTGCGGGTGCTCAATCAGGACCCCTGGGAGGCGCTGCTTGCCTTCATTCTGTCCGCAAACAACAATGTGCGACGCATCCGCAGCCTGGTAGAGGCGCTGTGCGGCGCGCTGGGGGAGGAATTTGCGCTGGACGGGCACGTGCTGCGCGGCTTTCCATCGCCTGAGAAGCTGGCAAGCTGCGAGGAGAGTCTATTACGCGGCCTGGGCGTGGGCTATCGCGCACCCTATCTCATCGGCACGGCACAGGCGGTGCTGGAGGGCTTCCCGCTGTGGCAGCTCAGGGAGATGGACTACTTCGAGGCCCACCGGCTGCTGATCTCCCTTCCCGGCGTGGGCGACAAGGTGGCGGACTGCGTGCTGCTGTTCGGCTGCGGACAGACCTCGGCCTTCCCGGTGGACGTGTGGGTGGAGAAGCTGCTGAAGAGCTGGTTCGGCGTGTGTGGGTGCAGCCGGAAGAAGCTGATGCTGCGCTCCCGGGAGCTGCTGGGGCCGAACGCGGGCCTCTTGCAGCAGTTTTTGTTCCATGCCGCGCGGATGGGCGACATCGAGCTGTGAAGCTGAACAATTCGCTGTCGTTTCGTTTGAATACAGCGGAGTCGGGCTGTTGAGAAAGCATCGCAGGACAGCCTGTAAAATCGGAAGTGACGGCGTGTACGTCACTTCCGGCATTTTTCGGAAGCATAGTGGAGAAAAATGCATTCCCGCTCCGGTTGCCGCCCGGAAATTCCGCAGAATTTCAGGCAACCGGCCCCACCGCGTTGAAAAACAGAGTTTTTCAACGCAATAAAAGCGCCGCTGTATCGCGTTGATACGGCGGCGTTGGTCTGTTTTGAACCTCCCCTGCACGAAGTTCTGCCGAGCCGGAGGACAGTTTATTCGGCCGTGGGGATGGCGACGAGGAAGCACATGTCGTTCAGTTCGCCGGATTCCTCATCGAAGAAATTGTAGAAGGTGAAGTTGTACAGGAAGCGCTCGGCGGAGTACACGCCGTAGCCGTCCTGATTGTGGTCGGTGGTGTCGTAGGGATCCGCCACGATGATCACGTCGTCCTGGGTGGTCTCGGTGCCCATGGTGTCGTAGCCGATGATGACCTGCCAGTGTCCGCCCCAGTCGTTCCAGCCGATCAGGATGGGATTGCCCGCGGCCAGGGTTTCCTGAATGAAGTCGAAGGTGAAGATGTCGTACACGTCCTCGCCGGCGTCGATGGCGGAGTAGCAGTCGAAGCCGCCCACGCCGTCAAAGATGGCAATCAGCTGGGAGAGGCTGGTTGCGCCGGGGGTGAGGCCGTTGGGACGCAGCTGTGCGAGGGTTTCCTCGGTATAATCGCCGCGCAGGCCTACCACTCCAGGGTCATCAGGGCGCTGGTCACGCCGCAGCTCCACTCGCTGGACTGCTGGATGGTCTTGAAGTGGGGGAGGATGGTCAGCGTTTCTCCGGATTCCATGTTATAAAAATCCAGATTGCTGAAGTAGGGGCTGCCCTGGTGGTCGCCCAGGCGCTCGACGCTGTCCGCGCCGTCGTCGGGGCTGAGGTCGCAGCTGTCGTCAAACTTCATTTCGTCGGTGTAATTGCCGGCCTCAGTTGCAAAAGCAGAGGTCAGGCTGAGGGACATGCAGAGTACAAGCAACCATACAATCAGTTTTTTCATTGTTTCTCACTCCTGAAAAAATGTAATTGTACTTGTTACAGGCACCGTGATTGTCTCGTTTGCTGATTGGGCACGCTGTGCCCGCCCTTCGACAGATTCAATGAACGGATCTTTGAGTCTATATAGTTATGGGTTCTGTGATTCAAAAAATGGTTATGAACTTGCTCCTTTTACTACTCTCATGCTGTTTTACACAAGTACGGGTGGGAGTTGCCTCCCGCGCTACCTACGGAGAGAAGCTCTCCGCACTGTAAAATTGGCCGAGCCCGCGTATGGGCTCCAACAAGAGAATGCTGCTGTTCCGGCTCAACCCTCCTTTTGTGCAGCGGAATTCAGCTTGTTAAAATGCTTTGACAAGCTGGTGGACGGGGGAGCAAACTCCCCCGCCACTGCCACCCCCACCAGTCTCCGCTGAAATCCAAAGATTTCCGGGCGCGGAGACTGCAAGGAATCGATTTTTGCTCTGGAAAAGGGTTTTCCGCCGCAAAAATCGCCCGCCCCCGGCGTACACGCCGCCGGGTACGATTGAAGTGCGAAAGGGCTTCGGCCCTCTCGCGCTCTCCTGGGGTTTGACAGTAGGCTTGCGCATAAGTATGCGCAATGGGGTAATTATAGCAGAATATGATGAGAATACAATCCCTCGGAGCGGATATTTCTGTTATTTTTTTCCGCAACCGGAGGATTTTCGGAATGTTTATTCGGGAAATATGCAGCTTATTCATCCACGATGATCTTGTAGATCACGCCGCGCTCGTACACCAGCGGGGACTTGTGGGCGAAGAACACGCGGCCGCTGACCGGGGAGCACACGCGGTCGATCACGGTGCCCTCAAGGGGGTGGAGAATCTCGCACAGGGCCTGACCGGCGCGCACCCGGTCGCCGGGGTGATAGAAGCGGCGGTAGATGCCGGCGGCGTGGGTGTGCACGGACACCAGGCTGCTCTCCGGCACGATGCGGCAGGGTTCGCTCTCATCAAAGTGCATGTCCAGCAGCAGACCCTGCGTGCCCAGGAAGCGCAGCACGGCCTCGATGCTCTCCCGGGCGGACTGCTCGTCGATGGAATCGGTGGCGGTGGTGTAGACGGAGAAGGCCTTCGTCTCCCACACCTGCCAGTTGTAGTTGAGCGTGGTGGTGTCGTAGGGCCGGGGGTTGCGCACCAGCACGTAGGGCAGGCCGAAGCTGCAGCCCAGCGCGGGGCTCTGCAGGCCCAGATCCATCATCTTCACGTGGGGCAGGAAGTTGCCGGGCATGTAGAAGGAGGCGAACTGGATGCCGAGCTGATAGGAACTGATCTGCTCGAAGAGCTTTGCGGCGATGCGCTGGGTGGTCTCGCCCTGGATGTAGCCGGGGAACATGCGGTTGACGTCGGTGTTGTCCAGCGACCAGAAGCGCTTGCCGATGTTCATGGAGAAGTGGTTGACGGAGGGCACCACGAGAATCTCTTTCCCGGGGGCCAGCCTGCCCTGCTCCTCCAGCCGGGAGAGCCTGCGTACCAGCTGGGAGGCAACGTACATCTGCTGCACCTCGTTGCCGCGCAGCGCGCCCACGATGCAGGCGGCCTTCTCGCCCTCGCCGAAGCGGAAGCCCGTGACGCGCAGGTCGTCGCGGTAGAGGGATTGCAGGCGGAACAGAATTTCGCGCTTCATGTCTGGGCCTCCTCTCTGGACAGCACTCGGGCGATCAGCGAGCCCTCGTACACCAGCGGATATTCCCGCAGGGTAAACAGCACGCCGTCGCAGGGGGACTTGACCTCCACGCCCTCGCCGGTGAGGGGGTTGATGAGGTCGCCGATGACCTGATCCCGGCGCACGTCCTGCCAGTGGGTCACCCGGGGCACGAACATGCCCAGAGTCTCGGCGTTGACGAAGCCTACCTTGCCGTCGGTGGAGACGATGGGCTTGCGCACCTCAGGCGACTCGCCCAGCCAGATGCCCTCGCTGTGCAGCAGGTGGAAGATGCCGTCCAGCAGCTGGTCGCCGTAGGCGCGGGTGATGCGCATGCCAACGCCCATCTCCACCACCAGCGTGTGCACGCCCAGCATGTTCAGGGTGTGGGCGAGGGTGCTCTCCAGCACGGTGGCGCTGGCGTGCACCCAGATGAAATCGCAGTTGAGCTGCACGGCGTAGGGTAGAAGATTGGATGCCGTCTGCTCCGAGACGCGCACCTGGGGAACCTCCCGCAGGAAGATGTTGCTGGCGTGCACGTCGATGCACAATTCGCTGCCCTGGATGTCCTGCACGATGCGCGCGGCGGCGAATTCGGCCATTGCGCCGTCCTCGCTGCCGGGGAAGATGCGGTTCATGTCCAGATCGAAGCCCGGAACGCCGCGGGTGATGGAGTCCACGCCCAGCGGGTTCAGGGCCGGGTAGATGTCCACGATGCCGTTGAGCAGCTCCGGACGTTCGCGCAGGCGGCGCTGGAGCTCGTAGCAGACGTACTGTCCCTCCAGTTCGTCGCCGTGGGTGCCGGTCACGATGCTGATGCGCTTCAGGTTCTGCGCCGGGTGTGCGGGCATGATGCGCATCTTTTGCACGCGCATCTCCTCGTCCACCGGCAGGTTCACGGAAACCAGCTGCTGTATCAAGGCTGTCCCTCCAGTCTGATGATAGAATTCGGAATTCAGATTTCGACCATGCGCGCGCAGACCTCCATGGTCTGCTGGGCCATGCCGGTGAACATGCCGCGATTGATGGCGCAGTCCCGACTGTCGCGGCCCACGTTGACGCGCAGGTAGCCGTCGTCCGTGGGGCGCAGCTGGGTGGGATCGACGCCGACGAAGCCCGCGCCGTCATGAAGCTCCACCCAGGCGTGGGTCTCGCCCTCGCCGGGAATGAGTCCCGCCACGTAGCGCGCGGGGATGTTCCGGGCGCGCAGAATGGCAAGCAGCATGTGGGCGAAGTCCTGGCACACGCCCGCGCCCAGCCGCAGCGCCTCGGCAGCGCTGGTGCGATCATCGGTTGCGCCCCGGCGGTACTCCACATGCGCGTGGATGCGCCGGGAGGCCTCCAGCGCACAGTCCATTGGATCGG
>SFNY01000132.1 GCA_004554085.1 Clostridiales bacterium
ACCACCACCTACACCGCGTCCCAGGGTCTGCTGCTGATGATCCCCAACATGTACAAGATCGCGGCAGAGCAGCTGCCCTGTGTGTTCCACGTCTCCGCCCGTACCGTGTCCACCCAGGCGCTGAACATCTTCGGCGACCACTCCGACGTAATGGCCTGCCGTCAGACCGGCTTCGCCATGCTGTGCGAGGGCAACGTGCAGGAGGTCATGGATCTGTCCCCCGTGGCACATCTGGCCGCGCTGGAGGGCAAGGTTCCCTTTATCAACTTCTTCGACGGCTTCCGCACCTCCCACGAGATCCAGAAGATCGCCGTGTGGGACTATGAGGATCTCAAGGACATGTGCGACATGGACGCCGTGGCCGAGTTCCGCCGCCACGCCCTGAACCCCGAGCATCCCCACATGCGCGGCAGCCACGAGAACGGCGACATCTTCTTCCAGCACCGCGAGGCCTGCAACAAGTACTACACCGCTCTGCCCGCCGTGGTGGAGAAGTACATGGACAAGATCAACGCCAAGCTGGGCACCGATTATAAGCTGTTCAACTACTACGGTGCGCCCGACGCCGATCGCGTCATCGTCGCCATGGGTTCCATCTGCGACGTGGCCGAGGAGGTCATCGACTACCTGAACGCCCACGGCGAGAAGGTCGGTCTGGTCAAGGTGCGTCTGTTCCGCCCCTTCGCCGCCGAGAAGCTCATCGAGGCCATTCCCGCCACCGCCAAGAAGATCGCCGTGCTGGATCGCACCAAGGAGCCCGGCTCCCAGGGCGAGCCTCTGTATCAGGACGTTGTCACCGCTCTGGCCAACGCCGGCAAGAACGACGTGCAGGTCATCGGCGGCCGCTACGGTCTGGGCAGCAAGGACACGCCTCCCGCCTCCGTGTTCGCCGTATACAGCGAGCTGAAGCGCGACGAGATGAAGCGCCAGTTCACCATCGGCATCGTGGACGATGTGACCAACCTGTCCCTGCCGGAGGACGAGAACTGTCCCAACACCGCCGCCCCCGGCACCATCGAGTGCAAGTTCTGGGGTCTGGGCGGTGACGGCACCGTGGGCGCCAACAAGAACTCCATCAAGATCATCGGCGATCACACCGACAAGTATGTGCAGGCGTACTTCCAGTACGACTCCAAGAAGACCGGCGGCGTGACCATCAGCCACCTGCGCTTCGGCGACAAGCCCATCCGCAGCCCGTACTACATCAACAAGGCTGACTTCGTGGCCTGCCACAATCCCAGCTATGTGACCAAGGGCTTCAAGATGGTGCAGGACGTGAAGCCCGGCGGCGTGTACATGATCAACTGCCAGTGGGACTTCGACGAGCTGAACCACCACATGGACGCCGCGTCCAAGCGCTACATCGCCCGGAACAACATCCAGCTGTACACCATCGATGCCATTGACCTGGCCATCGAGATCGGCATGGGCAAGCGCAACAACACCATCCTCCAGTCCGCGTTCTTCTCCCTGGCCAAGGTCATGCCGGAGGAGGATGCCATCACCTACATGAAGGAGAAGGCCAAGGCCTCTTACCTGAAGAAGGGTCAGGACGTTGTGGACATGAACTACAAGGCCATCGATCTGGGCGCCACCGCCTACAAGAAGATCGACGTACCCGCTGACTGGGCCAACGCCGTGGACACCAAGCCCGCCAAGGAGCTCAAGGGCAAGCCCGAGCTGGTGAAGATGGTCAAGGACATTCTGGAGCCCGTGGGCAAGATGGACGGCGACAGCCTGCCCGTTTCCGCCTTTGTGGATCATGTGGACGGCCAGTTCGAGCTGGGCGCCGCCGCCTACGAGAAGCGCGGCGTGGCCGTGTCCGTCCCCACCTGGGACAGCGCCAAGTGCATCCAGTGCAACCAGTGCGCCTATGTCTGCCCCCACGCCACCATCCGTCCCTTCGCCCTCACCGCTGACGAGGCGGCCAAGGCGCCCGAGGCGGCCAAGATCGTGGACGTCAAGGCCGGCAAGGGCAAGGGCACCTATCAGTTCACCATGGCCATCAGCCCGCTGGACTGCATGGGCTGCGGCGTCTGCGTGGGCGCCTGCCCGGTGAACGCCCTGAGCATGGTCGCCCAGGAGGGCGAGCTGCCCCAGCAGGATGTGTTCGACTACTGCGTGGCCGAGGTCTCCGAGAAGAAGGATATGCAGGACAACACCGTCAAGGGCAGCCAGTTCAAGCAGCCCATGCTGGAGTTCTCCGGCTCCTGCGCCGGCTGCGCCGAGACCAGCTATGCCCG
>SFNY01000025.1 GCA_004554085.1 Clostridiales bacterium
GCCGGCTTCACCCGGGCGAAGAATACCGGAAACATCCTGATGAAAAACCTGATGGACTTCTGCATCGGCACGCCGATGTTCTGGCTGGTGGGCTTCGGCATCATGTTCGGCTCCGGCACGGCCCTGTTTGGCTGGATCGATCCCATGATCATGAAGGATTACAGCCACGTGCTGCCCGCGGGCGTTCCGCTGTGGGCTTACGCGATCTTCCAGACCGTGTTCTGCGCCACCGCCGCCACCATCGTCTCCGGCGCGATGGCTGAGCGCACCAAGTTCAGCGCGTACTGCATCTACTCCGCTGCAATCTCGCTGTTCATCTACCCGATCTCCGGCCACTGGATCTGGGGCGGCGGCTGGCTGGCTGAGCTGGGCTTCCACGATTTCGCCGGTTCCACGGCGGTTCACATGGTCGGCGGCGTGTGCGCGCTGATCGGCGCGAAGATCCTCGGGCCCCGCATCGGCAAGTACGACAAGAATGGCAAGCCGAAGGCCATCCTGGGCCACAACCTGAGCATCGCCGCGCTGGGCGTGTTCATCCTCTGGTTCTGCTGGTTCGGCTTCAACGGCACCTCCACCGTCGGCATGGACAGCGACGGCCTGGTTGAGAGCGCCAGCCTGGTGTTCTTCAACACCAACATCGCCGCGGCGGTCGCCTGCTGCGTGACGCTGATCTTCACCTGGATTCGTTACAAGAAGCCTGACGTGTCCATGACCTACAACGCCGCCCTGGCAGGCCTGGTGGGCATCACCGCCGGCTGCGACGCGGTCAGCCCCGTCGGCGCGGCCATCATCGGCATCGTCTGCGGCTTCATGGTCGTGCTCTCCATTGAGTTCTTCGACAAGGTGGTCAAGATCGACGACCCGGTGGGCGCGATCTCCGTCCACGGCGTGTGCGGTGCGCTGGGCACCATCATGACCGGCCTGTTCGCCACCGGCGTCTCCACCGACAAGGGCGTGTTCTACGGCGGCGGCTTCAAGTTCTTCGGCACCCAGGTGCTGGGCGTTGCGACGGTCGCCTTCTACGTCGCCATCGTCATCACCATCGTGTTTCTGATTCTCAAGCACACCATCGGCCTGCGTGCCTCCGCCGAGGATGAAATCGCCGGTCTGGATATCTCAGAGCACGGCCTGCCGAGCGCCTACGCAGGATTCGCCATGCTGCCCGACACCACCTCCGTGGACGAGGGTGAGGTCAGCGTCGTCACCGGCGATGTGCCCGCTGCCGAGGCCGTTCCGGTCAAGAAGATGCCTACCTTCAGCGACGAGAGTCCTAAGTTCACCAAGGTGGAGATCGTCTGCAAGGAGGCCCGCCTTGAGGCCCTGAAGAACGCCATGAACGGCATCGGCATCACCGGCATGACCGTCTCCCACGTCATGGGCTTCGGCACGCAGAAGGGCAAGCCCGAGTACTACCGCGGCGTGGCCGTGGAGGTCAGCCTCATCGAGACCGCCAAGAAGGTGCTCTATACCGGCCACATCGGCGACGGCAAGATCTTCGTCTACGACGTGGAGAACGTCATCCGCGTCCGCACCGGCGAGGAGGGCTACGCCGCCCTGCGGGACGACTGATCGACAGTCTGAGCAAAAAAGGCGCGCCCGGCGGCTTCAATACCCGTCGGGATGCGCTTCCAGAATGCAGAAATTCCAACCGATTCCGGTTGGAATTTTTGCGCGCCGCGTCAACGATGATGGGGATGACGGCCCTCCCCGTGCGCCGGATGTTCCGGCTGGGGCAGGGTCTCCCAGTGCTTCAGGCACTTCTCCAGCAGCTTCTCCAGGGTCGCGCGCTCCTCCGCGCTCAGCGCCTCCGTCAGCGGCGCAGCGTTCGCACCCGGGCCCATGCTGTGGTGCAGGAAGTGGCCGCACCTGCGCAGCAGCATGATCATGCGCTCCTCCGGCGCGCCTTCGCGCCGCGCGTCCTCCATGCCAAAGTGCCGCCGGCCCTCGCCGCAGCTCAGCTTCTCCACCGGACAGTGCCTGTCGCAGCACGGACAATTCTTTTCCATGGTGATACCTCCCAAAATAAAATCACGCGCAGCGAAAGCCGGACTTATGCTTTCGCTGCGCGCTGATCTTATTGTACACCTTTTCCCCAAAATGTCAAGCGGAACTGTTGTGTGCGGCGCATGGACGCAGAGTTTTGCATAAAAATCGGCCCGGATTTTGTGCGAACGCACAGCTAAGCACACGCATAATTATTCGTATATTTACTTGACATTGCCCCGCATCGGACCGTATAATAATTACAAGTTTTCCCGATTATCGGGCAATTTTATGCAAATAATGTGCATATAAAATGCATGAAGGTGAATGTTCCATGATAAAAATATTCATTGACGGCAGCGCGGGAACCACGGGACTGCGGATTCGGGAGCGGCTGATGGCGCGCCGGGACGTGGAGCTGATCGCTCTGCCGGAGGAGATGCGCAAGGACGAAGGTGCGCGGCGTGAGGCGCTGAATTGCGCGGATGTGGCCTTTCTGTGCCTGCCCGACGCGGCGGCGGTGGAGGCGGCGGCGATGATCGAGAACGACCATACCGCCGTGATCGACACCTCCACGGCACACCGCACGGCCCCCGGCTGGGTCTACGGCTTCCCGGAGGTGGGTGGCCTGCGGGAGAGGATTCGCAGCTCGAAGCGCATTGCCAACCCCGGCTGCCACGCCAGCGGCTTCATCGCACTGGTCGCGCCGCTGGTGCATGCGGGACTGCTGGACACGGATGCGCAGCTCAGCTGCTTTTCCCTCACCGGCTACTCCGGCGGCGGCAAGAAGATGATCGCCGAGTACGAGGGGGAGGGGAGGAGCCCCCTGCTGGACGCGCCCCGGCAGTACTGCCTGAGCCAGAGTCACAAGCACCTGCCCGAGATGGCGGCGGTCGCTGGCCTGAATGTGCCGCCCTGCTTCTGTCCCATCGTGGCGGACTTCTACAGCGGCATGGAGGTCAGCGTGCCCCTGTTCGCGTCCCAGCTCAGGGGAACGCCCGCGCAGATTCGCGAAATCTACCGGGAGGCCTATTTTGGCCCCGTGGTGCGCTACGTGGAATCCCCGGATGAGGGCGGCTTTTTGTCCGCTGCGGCACTGTCCGGCAGCGACGGCATGGAGATTTCCGCCTCCGGCAGCGATGAACGCATCCTGCTCACCGCCCGCTACGACAACCTGGGCAAGGGCGCTTCCGGCGCGGCGATTCAGAATCTGAACCTGCTGCTGGGCGCGGACGAGACGGCGGGTCTGGTTCTGTGAACGCTTCAAATAACAAACGCTTGATATAACAAATAACAATCGGCTGGTACAATATGGAGGAATGCGACTTATGAAGATCATCACCGGCGGCGTGTGCGCCGCGAAGGGCTTTCAGGCAAATGGCATCCACTGCGGCATCCGCAAGAACCACAGCAAGCGGGATCTGGCGCTGATTTACAGTGAGGTTCCCGCCAGTGCGGCGGCGGTCTACACCACGAATCTGGTCAAGGGCGCGCCCCTGCTGGTGACGAAGGCGCACATCGCCGACGGCAGGGCGCAGGCAATCATCTGCAACAGCGGCAACGCCAACACCTGCAATGCCGACGGCGTTGAGATCGCCGAGGCCATGAGCGAATTGGTGGCGCGGCAGCTGTCCATCCCGGCAAATGACGTTGTGGTCGCCTCCACCGGCGTGATCGGCCAGAGGCTGAAGCTGGATCCCATCGCGGCGGGACTGCCCGCACTGGCCGACGGCCTGAATCCCGACGGCAGCGCCGCGGCGGCCGAGGCCATCATGACCACCGACACCGTGCGCAAGGAGATCGCCGTGGAGTTTGAGCTGGGCGGCAAAACCTGCCATCTGGGCGGCATCGCCAAGGGCAGCGGTATGATCCACCCCAACATGGCCACGATGCTGGTGTTCCTCACCACCGACGCGGCCATCTCGGCGGAGATGCTGCAAAAGGCGCTGTCCGGCGACGTGGCGGGCACCTTCAACATGGTCAGCATCGACGGCGAAACCTCCACCAACGACATGGTGACGATCCTCGCCAACGGCATGGCCGGCAATGCGGAGATCACCTGTGAGGGCGCGGACTTTACCGCCTTCATGACGGCGCTGAACAGCGTGACGGTGCAGCTGTGCCGCTGCATCGCCGGGGATGGCGAGGGCGCGACCAAGCTGCTGGAGTGCCGCGTGGAGGGCGCTGAAAACCTCTCCACCGCACGCACGGTCGCAAAGAGCGTGATCTGCTCCAGCCTGCTCAAGGCCGCCATGTTCGGCGCGGACGCCAACTGGGGCCGCGTGCTCTGCGCCATCGGTTACAGCGGCGCGGACGTTGACGTGCAGCGCGTGGACGTGGCCTTCAAATCCCCCAAGGGAACGGTGGAGGTCTGCAAGGACGGCGCGGGCGTGCCCTTCTCCGAGGAGGAGGCCAAGGCCGTGCTGCTGGAGAAGGAGATCGAGATTCTGGTGCACCTCAACAGCGGCGAGGCTGCGGCCACCGCCTGGGGCTGCGATCTGACCTACGACTACGTGAAGATCAACGGCGACTACCGCACCTGAGGGCAGAGATATGGAAAAGTATTTTTCGAACGCGGAGCGCGCGCAGATTCTGACCCAGGCCCTTCCCTACATCCGCCGCTACAACGGCAAGATCGTCGTGGTCAAGTACGGCGGAAACGCAATGATTAACGCCATGCTCAAGCATCAGGTGATGGAGGACATCGTGCTTCTGTCCCTGATCGGCGTCAAGACGGTGCTGGTGCACGGCGGCGGCCCGGAGATCAGCGAAACCATGCAGAAGCTGGGCAAGAAGGCCGAGTTTGTGGACGGCCTGCGGGTCACCGACCGGGAGACCGTGGACATCGTGCAGATGGTGCTGGCCGGAAGCATCAATAAGACTCTGGTGAACCTGCTCCAGATGAACGGCGGCAAGGCCATGGGCATCTCCGGCATGGACGGACGGCTCATTGAGGCGAAGATCAAGGACGCGCGCCTGGGCTACGTGGGCGACGTGGTGCACGTCAACATCGAGCCCGTCACCGATCTATTGGAGAAGGGCTACATCCCGGTGATCTCCACCATCGGCTGCGATCGGGACGGTAACACCTACAACATCAACGGTGACACCGCCGCGGCCCACATCGCCGGGGCGCTGGGCGCCGAGCGCCTGATCATGCTCACGGACATCGCCGGCATTCTGCGGGACCGCAACGATCCCGCCAGCCTCATACCGGCGATCACCATCGACGAGGCGCAGCAGCTGCGCGATCAGGGCGTGATCTCCGGCGGCATGATCCCTAAGGTGGAGTGCTGCATCGACGCCATTCACTGCGGCGTGAAGAACGCAATCATCATGGACGGCCGCATCCCCCACTCCATACTGATGGAGATCCTCACCGACGAGGGCGCGGGCACCATGGTCTCAGGAGGATCGTCTCCGGCAAGGGCTGCATCGTCACGGATGCGGACGGCAAGGCCTACATCGACCTGACCTCCGGCATCGGCGTGACCAGCTTCGGCGTGGCGGACGAGATCTGGCAGCAGGCGGTCATCGCCCAGCTGGGCAAGGTGCAGCACACCTCCAATCTCTATTACACCAGTCCCGACGCGCAGCTGGCAAAGCTGCTCTGCGAAAAGACCGGCATGAAGAAGGTGTTCTTCTCCAACTCCGGCGCGGAGTCCAACGAGTGCGCCATCAAGGCTGCCCGCAAGTGGGCCGCCGAGAACAAGGGCGCGGAGTATTCCACCATCATCACGCTGGTGAACAGCTTCCACGGTCGCACCGTCTCCACCCTGGCCGCCACCGGTCAGGATCACTTCCATCAGCTCTTCCAGCCGCTGACCCCCGGCTTCGTGCACACCCCGGCCAACGATCTGGCGGCCTTCGAGGCGCTGGCGGGTACGTGCAAGCCCGCCGCGGTGATGATCGAGTGCGTGCAGGGCGAGGGCGGCGTGATGGCGCTGGAGCAGGACTTCGTGCGCGGCCTTGCAGAGTACGCGAAGAAGGAGAACATCCTGCTGATCGTGGACGAGGTGCAGACTGGCAACGGACGCACCGGCGCGCTCTATTCCTACATGAACTACGGTGTGCAGCCGGACATCGTATCCACGGCCAAGGGCCTGGGCGGGGGACTTCCGCTGGGCGCGACGCTGCTGGGCGAGAAGGTGGAAAACACCCTGGGTCCCGGCGACCATGGCTCCACCTTCGGCGGCAATCCGGTGTGCTGCGCGGGCGCGCTGAGCATCCTCGAGCGCCTGAACGACGATCTGATGGCCGATGTGCGCGCAAAGAGCAAGCTGGCCTTCGAGATGTTCCAGAACGCCCCCGGCGTGGAGAGCGTCAGCGGCATGGGGCTGATGATCGGCATCAAGCCGGTGAAGCCCGCCCGCGAGGTGGTGCTCAAGTGCATCGAGCGCGGCGTGCTCTGCCTCACCGCGAAGAACAAGGTTCGCCTGCTGCCCGCGCTGAACATCCCCACCGAAACCTTCCAAAAGGCGCTGGAGATCCTGCGCGAGGTCTGCGCCGAATAAGCATCATAAAATGCAGCCCCGAATCCAAGCAAATGGATTCGGGGCTGCTGCATGTCGTGGATGGCAATTGCGGAAAAGGCATCCGACGATATTGTTTCATAGCCGAATGCCTTTCAATTATGGGTGCTCAGTCCAGCATCTCCAGGCGAACCTTGAAGGAAAGCTCCTCGTAGCTGCCGGTGAGGTTGCCCTCCGCGTCGTAGTAGCGGTAGACCTTCAGCTCCACGCTGTCGCCGGCCTTGCACTTGTCCAGCTCCTTCAGAAGCGCCATGTAGCCCTTGATGCGCACGCCGTTGACCTCGGTGATCACGTCGCCCTGCTGCAGACCCGCCCGTGCGGAGGGGCCGCCCGGCTCCACGGTGAACACCTGCGCGCCGATGGGCGGATACTTGCGCATGGGTTCGTCGGGGCCGTCGATGTCGGCAACAGTGATGCCCAGGCGCGGGCGAACCACGCTGCCGGTCTCGATGATCTGGGAGAGGAAGGCCTTGACGGTGTTGATGGGGATGCAGAAGCCCAGGCCCTCGAAGCCCATGGCGGCGTTTCGGAACTTCAGCGTGGGGATGCCCACCAGCTCGCCCTTTGCGTTGAGCAGCGCGCCGCCGGAGTTGCCGGAGTTGATGGCAGCGTCGATTTGGATGACCGAGATGCTGCGGGCGAAGTTGTTGGCGTTGATGTCCTCGCGCTCCAGGCCGGAGATGATGCCTGCGGTCACGGTGCCGAAGAGCACCTCGTCCGCGCTGCCGGGGTTGCCGATGCAGATGGCCAGCTCGCCGATGCGCAGTGCGTCGGAATCGCCCAGCGGGATCGGCTCGGCGCCCTCGGGCGCGGGCTTGGAGAAGTGCAGCACAGCGATGTCGGTGCCGTCGTCGTGGCCCACCAGCGTGGCGTCCATCACCTCGCCGCTGAGCCATTCGATGGTGTAAAGCTCGCTGTCCGCGACCACGTGGTAGTTGGTGAGTATGTAACCGCCCGAACCGTCGCTGTCTGCCTGGAAGTAGCAGCCGGAGCCAGCGCCCATCTCCACGGTGGAGGAGACGCGGGTGACGGCGTCCCAGGTCTCGCAGCTGCCGATCACCTGCACCACCGACGGGCGCACGCGATCGGCGACGTCCGGAATCGGGTTGGCGCTGGTGTAGATCACGTCGTAGGGAACCGCTTCGGTCGCCAGCGCGCAGCCGCACAAAAGACACGCGCACAGCATCAGGGCCAGAATACGCTTGAACATCTCTTCATCCTCACTTTGACTGATGCGGAACCGCCGCAATTCTGTATGGGTTCATTATACAGAATTGCGGCGGAAAAGAAAACCGTTTTGTGAAAATTTCCTGCCTACTCCGCCAGCATGCGCGGGCGCTGGCCCTCCGCATCCCCGGCGATGCGGGGCGCGGGCTCGGCGGCGGGCAGCGTGAACTCAAAGACCGTCTCGCCCGGGCGGGAGCGCATCTCAATGGCGCTGTTGTGCTGCTGGAGGATGCTCTTGCAGATGGACAGGCCCAGGCCCGTGCCCATGCCGGCGGTGTGGGCCTTGTCCGCCTTGTAGAAGCGCTCCAGAATGTGCGGCTGGTCGGCGGGACTGATGCCCGGGCCGTTGTCCTGCACCCGGAAGCGAATGTGCTTATCCTCCCGCAGCGTGCGCAGGGTCAGCAGGGAGCCCTCGCCGTCCATGAACTTCACCGCGTTGTCCACAAAGTTGCTGACCACCTGGTTGATGCGGTTCACGTCGCCCAGCGCATAGCAGGGATCGTCGGCGAATTCGATGTCCACGTCGATGTGCTTTACGTCGATGCGCTGCTCGAAGCGGATCAGGATGCGGCGCAGCATCTCGTTTGCGTCGAAGGGCGCGATCTCCATGGGGAACTTGCCGGACTCCAGCCGGCTCAGATCCAGCAGATCCCGCACCAAATCCGTCAGGCGGTTGGTCTCGTCCAGCACCACGCCCAGGTAGCGCGGGCGATCCTCGTCGCCGATGGTGCCGTCCAGCATGGCCTGCACGTAGCCCTTGATGCTGGTCATGGGCGAACGAAGCTCGTGGGAGACGTTCGCCACGAAGCTGCGCCGGGATTCCTCCAGGCTGGACAGCTCGCCGGCCATGCGGTTGATGGAGTTGCCCAGCTGCTCCAGCTCGCCGCCGCAGTGCAGCTCCACCCGGCGGGACAGGTCGCCCTTGGTGAACTCGCGCACGGCGCTGTCGATCTCCTTGATGGGCAGCGTCTGGCTGCGGGCGATGAAGAACGCCAGCAGCACGCCCAGCAGCATGGAGGCCGCGATGGGCAGCGCCGCCTGGGGCAGCACCGAAATCAGGCTCACCTGTAGGCGATCGTTGGGTATGTGAAGAAGCACCGCGCCCACCACACGGCCGTCGGAGTAGGTCCAGGGCACGCCGATGGTCACGATGTGGTCGCCCAGCTCCGGAAACAGGCCGGAGGTGCGGATCTCGTTGCCCGCAAGGATCAGGTTCAGCTGCTCGATCACTGCGTCGGAGGCCAGGCTCTCCGTGGTGTTCCAGGAGCGGTCGATGTATTTCAACTCCAGTCGGCCCGAACTCAGATCAACGATCCAGATGTCGGCGTTGTAGCGGTCGTAGATCTCCACGATCTTCTCATTCACCAGCCACTGAATCGTGGCGTTGCTCTTGATCAGGTTCAGCTGATTGAGCTGCTGCATGTACTCCGCCACCTGGCGGGCCTGCATGCGCACCTCGGTCTCGTAGTTTTCCTGCGCCTGGGTGCGCTGGGTGGCCAGCAGCATGGCGGTGAACAGCGCCACCGTCACCGTGACGACCGCCAGAATCGCGCTGAACATCCGCCAGAACAGTCCGTCTCTCATGGGACTCATTTCACCTCGAACTTGTAGCCCACGCCCCACACGGTCTTGATCTGCCAGCCGAGCTTCTCGCCCTCGGTCAGCTTCTCCCGCAGGCGCTTGACGTGCACGTCCACCGTGCGGGAGTCGCCGAAGTAGTCGTAGCCCCACACCTGCTCCAGCAGCTGCTCACGGGTGAACACCATGCCGGGATGGCTGGCCAGGAAGTAGAGTAGCTCCAGCTCCTTCGGGGGCATCTCCAGCTCCTTGCCCATGTACATCACCGTGTACTGGTTGATGTTGATGGTCAGGCCCGGGAACACCAGCTCCTTCTCCGGCGCGTCGGCGGCCTGAAAGCGGCGCGACACCGCCTTGATGCGGGCCACCAGCTCCTTCATGTCGAAGGGCTTGGCCACGTAGTCGTCCGCGCCCAGCTCCAGGCCCAGCACCTTGTCGAAGGTCTCGTCCTTGGCGGTGAGCATGATGATGGGGATGTTGGAGATCTTGCGCACCTCGCGGCAGACCTGCCAGCCGTCCATGCCGGGCAGCATGATGTCCAGCAGGATCAGGTTCGGCGGGGAGGCCTTGAACATCTTCAGCGCCTCGTCGCCCCGGTCGGCCATCATCACCTCAAAGCCTTCCTTTTGCAGGTACAGGTTCACCAGCTGGCGGATGTTGGGGTCGTCGTCCGCCAGCAGTATTTTGAGCATCGGCATGTGTGCATCTCCTTTCGGGTTTCGTTTCAGTCTAACACGCGGGCGTGAACCGCCTGTGAATATTCCTTGAACAATGGGGCGGAAGAAGCCGCGTCACTTCAGCGTCACGATGGTCACGCCGTCCTCGCCCTCGCCGTAGCGGCCCAGGCGGAATTCCTTCACGGCGGCGTGGGTCTTGAGGTGCTTGTGGATGCCCGCGCGCAGGATGCCCGTGCCCTTGCCGTGAATGATGCTCACGCTGCGCAGGCGGTTGAGCACCGCGCCGTCCAGGAACAGATCCACAGCCATCAGCGCCTCCTCCAGGTTGCAGCCGCGCACGTCGCACTCGGTCTCCACCGGCCGCGCGGACACGTGCAGGCGGCTCGCGGATTTGGGCTGCTTCTTGGGCTTGTCGGGCTGGGCGGTGCGCATGTCCTTGAGCTTTGCCTTGAGCTTCAGCGCGCCCGCCTGCACCGTGCACTCGCCCTTGGAATCGGGCAGCGTCAGGATCACGGCCTTCGTGCCCAGATTGACCAGCTCCACGGTGTCGCCGATTTGCACGGCCTTGGGAACCTCGCCCACGCCGGCGGGAACCTCGATCTTCTCGGCGTTCTCGTCGATGGCGGACTGGAGCTTTGCGCGCATGGCGTGCAGCTCGTGCTCCTTCAGCTCGCCGCTGCTCTTCTTCTTGAGGTCGGCAATCAGCTGCTCGGACTCCCGCTGGGCGCGCTGCAGGATGCGCCGCGCCTCGTCCTTGGCCTTGCGCAGGTCGCGCTCCCGGTGGGCAGCGAGGTCGCTCCGCAGCTTCTCGGCCTCGTCGCGCAGTCGCTGGGTCTCCAGATGCGCCTCCTCGGCCAGCTTGCGCTCCTTTTCGGCGATCTGGCGGTGGTATTCGGCGTTGGCGATCACATCCTCGAAGCGCACCTGGTCGCCGCTGAGCTTCTCCTTTGCGCTGTCGATGATCTCCTCCGGAAGGCCCAGCTTGCGGGAGATCTCGAAGGCGTTGGACTTGCCCGGCACGCCGATGGACAGCCGGTAGGTGGGCCGCAGGGTCTCCACGTTGAATTCCACCGAGGCGTTCTCCACGCCGGGAGTGGACAGGGCGAAGACCTTCAGCTCGCTGTAGTGGGTGGTCGCCATTGTGCGCACCCTGCGCTCCAGCAGCCGGTTCAGGATCGCCATGGCCAGCGCCGCGCCCTCGGTGGGGTCGGTGCCCGCACCCAGCTCGTCAAACAGCACCAGCGAATTCTCCGTCACGCGCTCCAGGATGTCCACGATGTTCGTCATGTGGCTGGAGAAGGTGGACAGGCTCTGCTCAATGCTCTGCTCGTCGCCGATGTCGGCGAAGATTTCGTCGAAGATGGCCAGCTCCGAGCCGTAGGCGGCGGGAATCTGCATGCCCGCCTGGGCCATCAGGGACAGCAGGCCCACGGTCTTCAGCGTCACGGTCTTGCCGCCGGTGTTGGGGCCGGTGATCACCAGCGTGGTGAAATCCGAGCCCAGCCACAGGTTCGAGGGCACCACCTTGTCCGGGTCGATCAGCGGATGCCGCGCGCGGATCAGGTTGACCCGGCCCTCCTCGTTGAGCTTGGGCGGCACGGCGTTCATGCTGCGGCCCAGCGCTGCACGGGCGAAGATCATGTCGATCTCCGCCAGGTTCTCAAGGCTGTCCCCGATCAGCTCCGCGTCCGGGCCGATCTGGGCGGAGAAGGCCGCCAGAATGCGCTCGATCTCGTTCTTTTCCTTCACGGCCCACTGCTTCAGCTCGTTTCCGGCCTCTACCACGGACATCGGTTCGATGAACAGCGTGGAGCCCGTGCCGGACTGGTCGTGCACGATGCCGGGGACGTTCGCGCGGCACTCTGCCTTCACCGGCACCACGTATCTGCCGTTGCGCATGGTGATGATCGCGTCCATCAGGTACTTGACGGTGGACGGGCTGCGCACGATGGAGTTCAGCTTGTCCCGGATGCGGTCGTTCAGCACGCGGATGTGGCGGCGGATGTCGGCAAGCTCGGAGCTTGCGTGGTCGCTGATCTCGTCCTCGGAGAGGATCGCGTCGAAGATGTCCTCCTCCAGGCGGCGGTTGGCGTAGAGTCGGGAGCCCAGCTCCGTCAGCAGCGGCGTGTCCTCGCGGTCGGTCACCAGCGCGCCCCGCACCAGGCGGGAGGCCTTCATCGCGTCGGAAATCTGAAGGATCGCCTTGGCGGACAGTGTGGATCCGATCTGGGCCAGCTTCAAAAAGGGCCGCACGTCGGTGAACGCCGCCATGGGGTTGGAGCCGTTGTAGGCCAGCACCGTGGAGGCCTCCTCGGTCTGCTGCTGCATGCGGCGCACCAGAAAGGGGTCGCTGGAGGGCTGAAGCTCCAGCGCGCAGGCGCGGCCCATCTCGGTGGTAGCCAGCGCGGCCATGCGCGCGCGGATCTTGGGGAACTCCAGTACCCGAAGATTTCTCTCGTTCATATCACTCTGCTCCTCGGAAATAGTGTCCGGTGGTGGTGTTCTGCTTGGAAAATGCCGCCCAGGCGGGGTCGCTGCGCACGTCCACGCCGGTCATGGCGAGGCGGTGCAGGCGCACGACGGTCTCCACATCGTCCGTGCCGTCCAGCAGCAGCCGCCAGCCCTCGCAGGCGGGCAGGGAAGCGGCCTTGCGCAGCAGCATGAGCTTCGCGCTGTTCAGCAGCTGGATCACGCAGCCCCCGTCAGAGGCGATGCGCCGGAGGGGGAAGGTCGCGCCTGTGCGGTCGGTCAGCGACTTCGCGCCGATCTTCTGCTCCGCGGCCACACCGTCGCAGCGGCGGCAGGACTTGTGCGGGCCGGGAAGGCCCTGAGTCGCGCGCAGCGGACAGTGTCGCAGCTGCATCAGTGGAACCGCGCCGTAGACGATCAGCTGCCGCCGTCCGCCTATCTCCTCGATCTGGCTCCGGTTCAGCTCCAGCGACGGCGTGTAGAGGGAAATTCCCCAGTCCGCCATCTGCCGGAGGGAAAAGGTATTGGCAAGGTTCAGGGAAGCGTCCGCGACGCGCTCTCCGGGCCAGTCAAGGCCCAGATGGCCCACGTTGGCGAGGTACACCCGGCGGATGCGCCCGGAATGGGAAAGCGTCCATTCGTTCAAAGCGCGCAGCGTTTTTTCGTCCACCACTGGCGGCAGCGCAAGGTCGAAAGCTTCGGGCAGATCTTCAAGCGCCGCGTTCAGCGCGTCCGTGCGCAGATCCTCCGGGGCGTAGCAGCAACGGTCTGCACCTGTGGACATGGCCCGGCGCAGCACCTCAGGATCGCCGCTCTGGGCGATCAGCTCGCCCGGACGGTTCCGATCGCATGGAAATCCGGGCGCGGGCTCCATCGCCTTGCAGGGATGGGGCGCACCCATCCGCGCCGCAATCAGCAGCTCCACCGCCTGCCGCCGCAGCGCGTTGAGCGCCGAGATGGGCAGGTAGGCCATGGGATCGAGCTGCAAGTCGCAATTGCGCAGCACAAAGGGCGTGTCGCCCAGCTTCTCCAGCTGACTGCGGATGCGCGCCGGGTCGGCGGGGCGGCTCTGGGCGGTCTGCACGAGCTCGCCCTCGCAGGCGATGCTGCGCGTGCCGTCGGAAATCGAGATGCGCGCGGGCGCGCCCGGCTGCAATTCGAGCCGAATATCGATGGGGAATTTTTTGCGCTCGGCGGTGAAGCGCGCCTGCAAATCGCGCATCTGCGCCTGGGAGACCAGGCGGCAGAGTTGATCGCCCTTGCGGGCCTCGGCGAGACTTGTGCGCCCGGCGGCTGTGGACGCCATGCGCACGGGCAGATCGTCCCGGCCCTTGCGGCGCAGCACCAGCGCGTCCTTGCCGTCCACATTCTCCGTGAGCAGCACCTCGCCGTTCCGATTGCAAGCGCCGATGCTTACGCCCAGATGGTTCGGGCGTGCGCGGTACATCAATTCCGCATCCTCCACGCCGAAGCCGTAGCCCCGGGTGAAGCCGCCGCGGTTGAACATCTGCGCAAGCTCCGCGCGGGCTTTGTCCACGTCAAACTTGGGATCGTCCAGCGCGGCGCGGTAGACGGAGGTGGTGAGCGCCACGTACTCCGGTCGCTTGAGCCGGCCCTCGATCTTTAAACTGTCCGCACCGGCCTGCACGAGGGCAGTCAGGCCCTCCAGGCCGCACAGATCCTTCGTGGAGAGCAGGTAGCCCTCGACGTCATCCATGCGGTACTTCATGCGGCAGGGCTGGGCGCAGAGCCCGCGGTTGCCGCTGCGGCCGCCGATCATGCTGGAGAGCAGGCACTGGCCCGAGCAGGACACGCACAGCGCGCCGTGGACGAACACCTCCAGCTCCGCACCCCGACCGGCGCAGCGCGCGATTTCTTCATATTCCATCTCCCGGGCGAGCACCACCCGGGAAAAGCCGTTTTCCACCAGAAAATCCACGCCCTGGGGGTTGTGCACCGCCATCTGGGTGCTGGCGTGCAGGGGAAGCGTCGGGGCCATCTGGTGCACGCATTGCGCCACGCCGAAGTCCTGCACGATCACGCCGTCCGCGCCCGCCCGGCAGATTTCGCCGATGGTGCGCTCCAGGCGCGGCAGCTCGTCCTGGCGCACCATGGTGTTCAGCGTCACGTAGACCTTCGCGTTCCGGGCATGACAATAGCCGACGGCGGCCTCCAGCTCGCCGCCGAAGTTCTCGGCGCTCCTGCGGGCGTTGAAGTCCCCCGCACCCAGATAGACCGCATCCGCGCCGCATTGCACGGCGGCGACCATCGCGGGCGCGCTTCCGGCGGGGGAGAGCAGCTCAGGCCTTCTCATCGCGCTTCAGCCGCTCGATCTCCGCGCGGGCGGACTCCAGCTCCTGCTTCAGGCGGCGGATCTCCTCGCGGGACTTCATCATGTCGTCGGTGGCGTTCACGGCAGCGAGCACCGCAAGCTGGCCCGTGGGCAGGCGGGTGGCCTGCGCCAGATCCTTCATCTTGCGGTCCACCCACGCGGCGACGTTCTGAACATAAGCCTCGGAATCATAGCTTGAAATGGCGTATTCCTTGCCTGCAATGCGGACGGTGGTCTTGATTTTTTCCATATTCTTATCCTCGATTGAAGTGGTTCTGCTTTTTTCTAATTATAGCACAGTTTGCCCGATCCAACAACAGAAAAGCGGGCACGGAATGGACTGCGGGGACATATTCTGGAAGTGGGGAGGCGATGAAGATGGGCGGGTATTGCACAAGGCGCCGCCGGGCCGTGGTCAGAAACGGTTCAAAGGCCAGGACGATCGGAATTGTGCTGATGGCAGTGGGCGCGCTGGTGCTCCTGCTGTTCGTGCCCTGCTGGGTGTGGACCTCGCTGCTGGCGGTGCTGCTGATCAGCATTGGCTTTCTGGTGTGGCGGTTCAGCTGAAGGGAGACAAAACGTGCGGGCCGTCGTAAACCGACAACCCGCACGTTTTTATAAAAGATGGATTACAGAGCGCGCTCGACCTTGTTGCTGCGCAGGCAACGCGTGCACACGGTCATGCTCTTGGGAGCGCCATTCACGAGAACTTTGACCTTCTGCGTGTTCGGAGCCCAAGTGCGGCGCGTCTTGCGGTTGGAGTGGCTCACGTTGTTGCCGTAAACGACGCCCTTGCCGCAAACCTCACAAAACTTTCTCATACTCTATCACACCTCCTTCAAGGGTATGTCACATCAAAACACATGAATTATAGCACCCTTTCCCGCAAAACGCAAGTGGGCTGCGTGTAAAACTTCTGCAATTCAGAGAATTTTTTTCAAAATCCGGGAAATTTGGCCCGCAAAGCCCACTGTTTTTTTCCGATGCGCTTGCATAATCGCAGAAAAGCAGTTATACTGATAGTAAGTGGAATTATCATCCGCTTCTGAACATCGCCCGCCGCAGTCGGCGCGGGCAATACCTGAACGGAGGTTTTGACATGGATTGCAAGTTTACAACCGATCTTGGCCTCGTAACAGTCAACGACGATGTGCTTGTGCGCGTGGCCGGCTACGCCGCGCTGGACTGCTACGGCATCGTCGGCATGGCCTCCAAGCGCTCAACGGACGGCATTGTGCAGCTGATGGGCAAGGAAAATCTTGGACGAGGCGTGAAAATCCGCACATCCGGCGACAAGGTGGACATCGATCTGTTCATCATCGTGGAATACGGCATTTCGATCAGTGCGGTCGCGGCTTCGATCATCGAGACCGTGAAATACAAGGTGGAGCATCTTACGGGGATTCCGGTCGGGCGCGTCAACGTATGCGTCGAGGACATCCGCGTCTGACAGCCGCCCCCATAGTTGGAGGAAGAAATGGCGAATAAGAAGATAGACGGCATGATGCTCAAGGAGATGTTCTCCTCGGGAGCTGCGTTGCTGACGCAGAACCGCGAGAGCGTCGATGCCCTGAATGTGTTCCCGGTTCCCGACGGCGATACGGGATCCAATATGTCCCAGACCATCACCGCCGCCATCAAGGAAATGAACGCCAAGCGCTACACCTCCGCCGCAGATGTGGCGGACGCCGTCGCGCGCGGCGCGCTGAAGGGTGCGCGCGGCAACTCCGGCGTCATCCTCAGCCAGATTCTGCGCGGCATCGCCCGGGGGGTGGCCGGTCACGAGGATGTGGATTGCACGCTACTGATTCAGGCGGTTCGCGAGGGCGCGAACACCGCCTACAAGGCCGTGATGAAGCCCAAGGAGGGCACGATCCTCACCGTGATCCGCGTGATCGCCGAGGATCTGGAGCGCAGCGGCGGCAAATGCGAGACCCTGGAGGAGCTGTTCAAGCTGCTGCTTACCTCCGGCGACGCGATTCTGAAGAAGACGCCGGAGATGCTGCCGGTGCTCAAGCAGGCCGGCGTGGTGGACAGCGGCGGCATGGGCCTGATGGTCATCTTCCGCGGCATGTACGCCGCCCTCACCGGCGAGACGGTGGAGATTGAGGAGAGCAGCGGTGCGGCACAGTCCATGCCCGGCGAATACGTGGATGATCACGGCGACCTGCGCGTGGAGGACATTACATTCGGCTACTGCACGGAGTTCATTGTCTCCCACCCGCGTCCGGATATGAAGGAGAGCGAGGTCGTGCGCCTGCGCAAGCGCCTGGAGAAGATCGGCGACTGCGTGCTGGTCATCTCCGATCTGTCCGTGGTGAAGGTGCACGTGCACACCAACGACCCCGGCAAGGCCATGCAGTATGCGCTGGAGCTGGGCGAGCTGGACGCCATCAAGGTGGACAACATGTTTGAGGAGGCCCGCGAACGCGAGACCAAGAGGCAGGCTGCCGCCGAGGCGGAGGCTGCCAAGCTCAAGGACTACGGCATCGTGGCTGTGGCGCTGGGCGAGGGCATCGACCGCATCTTCCAGGAGCTGATGGTGGATCAGATCGTGGACGGCGGACAGACCATGAATCCCAGCATTCAGGATCTGGCGCAGGCGGTGGAGGCTACCCACGCCAGGAACGTGTTCATTCTGCCCAACAACACCAACATCATCCTCGCGGCCCAGCAGGCCTCGGAGCTGACGGAGAAGAACGTGATCGTTCTGCCCACCAAGTCCGTGCCCATGGGAATCTCCGCGATGCTGGCCTTCTCCGCCGACATGGGCGTGGAGGAGAACACTGCGGCCATGACCGAGGCCGCCGAGAACGTGCACACCGCGTCCATCACCTACGCCGTGCGCGACACCACCTACGAGGGACGGGAGATCCATCAGGGCGACATCATGGGCATGATCGACAACAAGCTCAGCGTGCTGGGCAGCCAGGCGCACCAGGTGGGCCTGGACATCGCCGAAAAGATGGTGAATGAGGACACCGACCTGATCACAATCTATTACGGCAGCGACGTTTCCGAGGAGGATGCGCAGAAGCTCTGCGACGCGCTGGCCGAGGTGTACGACAACTGCGATGTGGAGCTTCAGTACGGCGGACAACCTCTGTATTACTATTTAATCGCAGTTGAGTGAGTTCAACAGACATGGATGAATCCGGCGGGCATGCCCGCCGGATTCTTTAGAGTCTGTCTATGAGGGGAGGGTGAGCATATGGAGGACGTGTCCCTTTCGACGATACGGGGCATCGGGCCGGCGCGACTGAAGGCCTTCGAGGCGGCGGGCATCCGCAGTGTGCGGGACCTGGTGATGTTCCTTCCAAGGGATTACCGCGACCTCTCCGCCTTCACGCCGCTGTGCGAGCTGCGCCCGGGCGAAGCATATTCCGTGCATGTGCGGGTGGCCGGGGAGGTCAGCCAGCGCCGCGCGCGCAAGCTGGTGATTACCAAGGTGTACGTCACCGACGGCAGCGAGACCATGGCGGTGGTGTGGTACAACCAGCCCTGGCTGAAGGATCAGCTGACCCGGGATCGGGAGCTGATGCTCTACGGGCGCTGCGAGGCACGGGGCGGATCACTTCAGCTCAGCAGCCCCACCATCGAGCAGGAGACGGGCCTGATCCCGGTGTACCGCAGCATCAGCGGCGTTCCGCCCAAGGCCGTTCGACAGAGCGTGGAGGCGGCGCTGAAGGTGTGCGAGGGCCAGTGGCCCGACGAGCTGCCCGAGTCCATCCGCAGGCGCTACGGCCTGTGCGAGCGCAACTTCGCCATGCGCAACGCCCACTTCCCGGACAGCCGCGAGGCGTTGGAGACGGCGCGGCGGCGCATCGCCTTCGAGGAGCTGCTGCTGTATCAGGTTGCCATCTCGCTGTGCCGCCACAGCGGCGAACCCGGGGTGCAGATCGCATCCAGCGATGCCGATCTTGCGGAATACTGGAGCAAGATGCCCTTTCCGCCCACCGGGGCGCAGCGGCGCGTGCTTCAGGAGATTGCGAATGACATGCGTACACCCAACGCCATGGCGCGCATGGTGCAGGGCGACGTGGGCAGCGGCAAGACCGCCGTGGCCTTCGGCGCGATCTATCTTGCCGTGCGCGGCGGATATCAGGCGGCGCTGATGGCCCCCACCGAGGTGCTGGCCCGCCAGCACTACGAGGGCGCAAAGGCGATGCTGGAGCCGCTGGGCATGAAGGCGGGGCTGCTGGTGGGGAGTCTCACCCAGAAGCAGCACCGCATCGCCCACGAGGCCATCGCCAGCGGCGAATGGGACGTGGTCATTGGCACCCACGCGCTGATCACCGAGGGCGTGGAATACAAAAATCTGGGCCTCACCGTCACCGACGAGCAGCACCGCTTCGGCGTGCGCCAGCGCACCGAGCTGAGCCGCAAGGGCGCAGCGCCCAACGTGCTGGTGATGTCGGCCACGCCGATTCCGCGCACGCTGTCGCTGATCCTCTACGGCGATCTGGACATCTCCATCATCGACGAGCTGCCGCCGGGGCGCAAGGGAGTCAAGACCCGCATCGTGCCCGAGGACAGGCGGCAGGGCATGTACGGCTTTCTGCGCAGCGAGGTGCAGAAAGGACGGCAGGTGTACGTGGTCTGTCCGCTGGTGGAGGAATCCGAGGCGGTGGACGCGCTGCCGGCGGAAGTGGTGTACGAGAACCTGCGTACGCGGGATCTTCCCGATCTGCGCATCGAGCTGGTGCACGGACGCATGAAGGCGGCGGACAAGGACGCGGTGCTGGAGAAGTTCCGCAAGGGCGAGGCGGACGTGCTGGTGTCCACCACGGTGATCGAAGTGGGCGTGAACGTGCCCAACGCCAGCGTCATGGTCGTCGAAAACGCCGAGCGCTTCGGCCTTGCGCAGCTGCATCAGCTGCGCGGGCGCGTGGGGCGCGGCTCGGACGAGGCCTGGTGCTTCCTGATGGCGGAGCCCAACGAGCGGCTGAAGTTTCTCGCCTCCACGACGGACGGCTTCAGAATCGCCCAGAAGGACATGGAGCTGCGCGGCCCGGGCGACCTGTTCGGCACGCGCCAGAGCGGCTCCATCGTCTGCGGCGTGGGCACGCTGGCGGGCGATACGCAGCTTCTGAAGCTGGTGCACGACGAGGCGAGGTCGCTGCTGCGGGATCGCGACAGCGCGGACGCGCAGGCGGTGATCCGCATGGCGGAGGAGGCCTACGTGCAGAAGTTCCGCGACGCGGCCATCAATTGAATACGACGATATTGCGCCTTCGGGGGATCTGTCTCCGAAGGTGCTTTTCTGCGTGCGCCATTCTTACCCAGTGCACAATTTCCAGTGTAAAAGCTCTGGCGCGGGTCAAACTACAGTCAGTCTCAAGCGAGGAGGTGAAAAGCATGAAGAACGGCGAAAGCAAGGCCGCAATGGAAAACATGAAGTATGAAATTGCGCGCGAGTACGGCGTGAACCTGACCAAGGGTTACAACGGCAACCTGTCCTCCAAGGACGCGGGCACCGTCGGCGGTCAGATGGTTCGCAAGATGGTCGAGGACTATCAGCGCCAGCACGCGAACCAGTAAGTTCGCACATGCAGCAGTCTTTCCCGGAGCGCGGTGCCCCATGCATCGGATGAGATGTCTGCGGCGGCGCGGCTCCAAAGCAAATCGCCCAAGCGGCGTGAGAAGGAGATCATTATGCGCAACAACAACAATCAGATCAACGTTCCCGAGGCGCGTCAGGCCATGGCCAACATGAAGCAGGAAGTGGCCAACGAGCTGGGCATCAACCTGAAGCAGGGCTACAACGGCGATTTGTCCTCCAAGGACGCGGGCCACATCGGCGGCAACATGGTCAAGAAGATGATCGAGGCCCAGGAGCGCGCCATGAGCGGCAACCGCTGAGTGAAACAAGCGAGGGTATAGAGCGTCCGGACGCGCCGCGTGCGTGAACGGACAAAAGGGACGGCCTGCAATGACGCGGGCCGTCCCGGTGTCTGTTTTGGAAGGACATGAATTCAAGCGGTGGGTTCCAGCCCCTGCCAGATGTGCTGCAAGTCCACGGAGGGGGAGTCGGAGCGTGCGTTGTTCTGGGCGATCTCAGGATTTGCAGCGGGATTGGAGTTTGGTTCCAGTCCCTGCCAGATGTGCTGGGCGTCTACGGCGGGGGAGTTGGATTCGTCGTCGGAGAGTGCATCCCTGAGAAAGCCGAGAATGGATGCGCCCGTACTTTCCTGCCGCGCATCGGCCATGCGCACGATCAGACGGGCATAGTCGCTGTCACCCATTTGGGGCAGATACCAGTCGTAGAGTTCATCGAACCAGTCCTGTTCGGCGCAGGGAAGGAACAGCGAAAGTCCGCAGGTCACGCCCTCCAGCGCGCCGGAGTCCGCGTGGAAGCGCACGGCCTGGTTCACGGCGCTGCGCAGCGCGGCGCATTCCCCGGGAGCAAAAGCTTCCAGCGCGTCGCAGAGCTGCAATGCGTCCATCATTCCAGATGGCGGAGCGCCGTCCAGCTCGCCGAAGGAGACGAGATCGGCTGCCACCGCGCAGATTTCGCCGGCGCTGTCATCGAAGCGCCGGTTCAGCTCCGCGTAGAATGCTTCCACAGCCGCTTGCAGCGCATCGGATGCGCCGCAGTCCAGCACGCTCGACGTGGTTGTCCGGGAAAACAGGCCGTGGCTGCCGGTGGAAACGTAGTCCCCGGCGAAGCGGGTGCAGATTTCCAGCGCGTCCATCTCCGGGCTCTGGGCCAGCGCGGACAGCCACAGGTCGTAGCGCCCGCCGCTGCCCAGCGTGCTCTCCTGACTGGCGACGATGTAGTCCGCGCATCCGCCCAGGGAGAAGAGCAGATCGGCGCAGTTCATCATGCACGCATCGAAGATCAGGGCCTCGATGTTCTGCTCGGTCTGCGACGCATCCTCCAGCGCGGCAGCGATTTCATCCAGCATCAGGGAATCGTCGTCAAACAGCTCATCAAAGCACACGCCGCCGGTGGGGCCGTCGCCGTGGCCCCAGAGCACCAGAATGTAGCGGTCAGCGGGATAATTCTTGCGGCCATACTCCAGAAAGGCGGAAAGGCTGTCCGGTTCGCCCATGCTGCGCTTGCGCGTGGCCTCCAGCAGCTGGCAGCCTTCGCCGGAGATGCGGTACAGGCAGTTTTTGCCGTCGGGATGACCGTCCAGCTGCCACTTCTTTGCGCCGCCGGTCTGCACCAGAACGGTCAGGGGGCCGTCCGCCGGGACGTTCGCGCGCAGCATCTCCTGTATGTCGGCGGTGGCGCTGCCGTCCACGCTCTCCAGATCGGAGCCGCTCATGTAGATCAGCACTGTGGTGCGCATTGCGCCCTCCGCAGCCATCGCCGGGGTCGCGCAGAACATGCAGGCCAGTGCCAGCAGAAACGCAAGCCGTCTCTTCATCGCCGCCACCTCAATTCACGATGGGCACGATGCTGTCCACGACGCCCAGAAAGACCTCCAGCTCCGCGCGGCTCAGCAAGCGGGCCGTTTCATAGTCTGAATCGGTATAGGCGTAGGCGGAGAGGCAGAGATCCCAGCCGTTGGTGAGGGTCTCGGCGATGTAGCAGGGGCCGTAGGCGTCTTCGGTTTGCAGGATCACGAAGGGAATCTCGTGTTCGCCCACGCGCCGGATCTCCAGCAGGGAGGCGTTCTCGTAGTCCTCCATCAGCATCCCGGCGTAGTCCTGCGCGGCCTGATCGTCCAGCTCGAAGAGGCGCAGGTCGGCGAATTCCGGGAAGTAGTAGAGATCGATGCTGACGTTGAGATCGCTGTCGCCGGGGCCGCAGATGAAGCCCAGGTTGTAGTATTCGTCCTTCACGTCGTCCCGGTCGTCCGGGCCGTAGTCCTCCCAGTTGTCGGGGTAGGTCAGCGTGAGCACGTCGGGCACCCTCAGCGTGGCGGCAAGCGCCGCGCCGGACAGCAAAAGCAGCGCAAGCAAGAGGATGCAGATACTGCGGGTCATTTCTCTCCCTCCTTTGCGATGCGGACGCGCAGCAGATCGCCTTCGGAGACCGGCGCGTCGCAGGTCATGGTGTAGATCTCGCTGGGGCGCGCCGCGGCGTTCACCGCTGCGCCCGCGTTGTCCAGGATGTCCCGGGCGATGAAGCTCTCGTTCAGGCTGTCGGGCGAGAGGATTTCGATCCGGTCGCCCTCAAAGATGCGGTTGCGCACTTCCACGGCGATGCGGCCATCCTGCACGCCGCGCACCACGCCGACAAAGTTGCAGTCCTGAAGGTAGCTGCCGTCGTCGCTTTCGTGGCGCTTCATCTCGCCGAAGTAGAAGCCGCCGGCGTAGGGACGGTGGCTGGCGGCGTTCAGCTCCCGCTGCAAAAGGGCCACCTGCGCTTCGTCCGCGCTGCCGTCCAGAATGCCGTCGATGCGCTTGCGGTAGGCGTTGGTTACGGTGGCCACGTAGTAGGGCGACTTCATCCGTCCCTCCAGCTTGAAGGAGGTCACGCCCGCGTCCATGATCTGATCCAGAAAGTCCAGGCAGTTCATGTCGAAGGAGGAGAGGATGGTCGTGCCATGCTCGTCCTCCTCCACGGGGAAGTATTCGCCGGGGCGCTTCTCCTCCATCAGGTGATACGTCCAGCGGCAGGACTGGGCGCAGGCCCCCTTGTTGGCGCTGCGGGAGGCGAGGTAGGCGCTGATCATGCACCGCCCGGAGTAGGACATGCACATCGCGCCGTGCACGAAGGCCTCCAGCTCCAGCTCCGCCGGGGTGCGCTTTCGAAGTTCCTGGATCTCCGCAAGGGACATCTCCCGGCCCAGCACCACGCGGGTCGCGCCCATGTCGTAGTAGGCGCAGGCGGCGGCGTAGTTCAGGCAGTTCGCCTGGGTGCTTACGTGAATTTCCAGCTCCGGCGCGGCCAGCCGCAGGGTGCGGATCAGGCCCAGGTCGGACACAATCGCCGCGTCCACGCCGAGTCTGTGCAGCGCGCGGCCGTAATCGGCGGCGGCGTCCACGTCGGCGTTGCCCGCAAAGGCGTTGACCGTGACGTAGATGCGCTTCTCGGCGGCGTGCACCGTGCGCACGGCGTCCGCCAGGGATTGCATGTCGAAGCCCACGCTCCCGGCGCGCAGCTGGAGCATCGGCCCGCCCACGTACACCGCGTCCGCACCGAAGCGCAGCGCGGTGCGCAAACGCTCGGCATCTCCCGCCGGGGCCAGCAGCTCAAAGGGATGGTTTGCAGAATTCATGCTTCATCTCCGTTCTCATCGCGCAGGCCGATGTTCACGCCCGCGCCCTCGATCTTCGCATTCAGGTACTTCTCGCAGCAGGCGTTGCTGTAACTGGCGAGAATCAGCCGGTTGAAGCTGAGATAGAACACCGCGTACAGCACCAGCGCCGCCGGAACCGCCCAGCGCAGTGCCGCCGGGGCCAGTTGCATCAGCAGCAGGAGAACCGCCGGGATTGCCAGCGTGGCAAGCTTCACGCCGATGGCCTTCGGAAGCGCCGCCAACGTCATCAGCACCGCATTGCGCACCACGCCTGTGAAGCGCAGTCGGTAGCTCACGATCAGTGCCGGCATCAGCTGGGCGCTCAGGTTCCACAGCAGCGCGACGATCAGCGTCACCACCAGCGGCAGGTAGAACAGCGGCGAGGCTGCAAGCATGCCGGAGTAGAAACTGACGCAGATGAACAGCAGCAGCGGCACCGCGCCGCAGACGAGGCTGTACAGCAGCCCCTGCTTCCAGTTCTCCTTCACGCCCGCGATGAAGTCGCCGAAGGCGTAGGCGTGCTCGTCGCGGGCCCAATTGCGCATCACGCGGCTGACGCCCATGGTGAAGGGGCCGGTGATGGCGATCAGCGGAAACAGCACCAGCAGATAGGAGTACAGCAGGTTGCCCGGCGTGATTGCGCTCGTACCCTCCGCGATGGCGGTCAACTGCACCAGGTTCAGAAAGCTCCACAGCGCGGCGGGAATCCAGCACAGCAGGTAGAGGAAGTTCAGCCCCACCATGTTGCCACGGCGCACCTTCAGCACCTCGCGAAACAGTTGAAAGCGATTGGCGGGAAGATCCTGCTCGGTGAAGTCCCGCTGGCCGGGCCTTCCATAAAAATAATTCTTGAAAAAGCGCATCCAAAGACCTCCTGATTTCGTCTCCTTTAGTATACACATCCGCGCAGGCTTTGGCAAGAAGCGAAGGCGGGGCTTTTCTTCGCCGGTGCGCCCCGCAACCGCGCTTTCGGTTGCAATTTCTTCCAAACGCGGATATAATAGAGGAATCATGGGGAAATGGGCCCTTCGGAGGGGCAATACCAAAGGAAAGCTGGATTGAACAATGCGAACGAGCGTTATGAAGATTTCGGATGCGGCGCTTCTGAACAACGCCGCGGTGATCCGCGCACAGGTTCCCGCGAGGGTGAAGCTGATGTGCGTGGTGAAGGCCAACGCCTACGGACACGGCAGCGTCGCTGCGGCAAGGCTGATGCAGCGCGCGGGTGCGGACGCCTTCGCGGTGGCCATCGTGGAGGAGGCGGCGGAGCTGCGCAATGCGGGAGTCGCCGCGCCCATCCTGATTTTGGGCGGCGCGGGGGTGGAATCTCTGCGGGAGGCCGTGGCGCTGGACGTCTCCCAGGCGGTGTACAGTGTCGAGGCGCTGAACGTGCTCCAGGCCGAGGCCGCGCGCTTGGGCAGGCGTGCAAAGGCGCATCTGAAGATCGATACCGGCATGTCCCGCATCGGCGTGCTGGGGGAGGGGGAGCTGGCGCAGCTCCTGCACCACTGGAAGCGCTGCTGCCCGGACGTGGAGATGGAGGGAATCTTCACCCACTTCTGCGTGGCGGAGTGCGACCCGGAGTTTACGAAGCGGCAGAACGCGCGCTTTGCGCAGGCGCTGGCCATCGTGCGCTCCATGGGCTTTGCGCCCATCGCCCACGCGGCGGCGACCTCCGCGATGCTCAGGAGCGAGTACCAGTACGACATGGTGCGCGCGGGCATCGGCCTATACGGCACGCTGGTGCCGGAGCTTCAGGGAAAGCTCCAGTATGCCCAGACCCTGTGCGCGAAGCCGATCCGCATGGAATGCATACATGAAGGAGATACTGTTGGATACGGACGCACCTTCACCGCCCGGCGCGACAGCCGCATCATCACCGTACCCATCGGCTACGGCGACGGCTATCCGCGCATCCTGAGCAATAAAGCCGACGTGCTGGTGTGCGGGAAGCGCGCGCCCATCGTGGGCAACGTGTGCATGGACATGCTCATGGCCGACGTGACCGACATCCCCGAGGCCAATGCCGACAGCGAGGTGGTGCTCATGGGCGCGCAGGGGGACGAGCGCATCACCCCCGACGAGCTGGCGCAGCTGGCCGGAACCATCCCCTACGAGATCATGCTGGGCTTCTCGCCCCGGGTGCGCACGGTGCGCGAGGGCGTTTCCGGGCGCGATTGAGGCGGAATCCGGTCGAGATGCACGGTCGAAGCGGGCGCTGCGGGTGGGAATTTTCGTAAATTATTGTGAAAAACGGTCTGAAACGCCCGAAATTTGAATGAATTTTGAAAATACCGTTTGCAAATATAGATCAATTGTGATATAATTACGACAAATACCATAGGTGAAGATATGCGCATTATATCGGGCGAAGCGCGGGGACGGACGCTGTTTGCACCCTCCGGGGATCAGACGCGGCCAACCTCGGACAAGATCAGGGGTTCCCTGTTCAACATACTGAACGGACGGGTGGAGGACGCCGAGGTGCTGGATCTCTTCGGCGGCACCGGAGCCCTGGCGCTGGAGGCGCTCAGCCGCGGCGCTGCGCGCGCGGTGATCGTGGATTCCTCCCGTGCGGCGATCGAGGTGATCCGCCGCAACGCCGGAAATGTGCTCAAGGATGCGCTGGCCGAGCGCGCACTGATCCTCAAGACCGACTATCGCAGCGCGATTTCCAATCTGAATGGAAGGCGCTTCGATCTGGTCTTTCTGGACCCGCCCTACCGCATGCTGGACGCCTATTCGGATGCGATGGAGCGGATCTGGAAGGCGGGTGCGCTCAGCGAGGGCGCTGTTATCGTTGCCGAGCGCCGTCAGGACGCGGTGATCCGCATCCCGGAGGGCTTCGAAATTTACGATACGCGCCACTATGGTGAAACTTCCATCGATTTTGTGCGTCGAAGCAGTGTCCGGGAGGTAGAGGGATGATTGCGGTCTATGCCGGCAGCTTCTCGCCGCCAACCCTGGGGCATCTGGACGTCATCCGTCGCGCGTCCGCCATGTTCGACGAGCTCGTGGTCGCCGTGCTGTCCCAGCGCGCCAAGCAGTATGCGTTTCCGCCGGAGGTGCGGATGCAGATGCTCGAAGAGATCACGCGGGAGTTTCGCAATGTTCGCGTCGTCGCGGACACCGGTTTGCTGGTGGATCTGGCGCACAGAGAGGGCGCGGACGTGATCGTTCGCGGGCTGCGCAATTCCTCGGATCTGCTGTTTGAGATGCAGATGGCCGAGGCCAACCGGCGGATTGGAAGCATTGAAACGGTTTTTATCAGCTGTCTCCCGGAATACAGCATGATTTCCTCGACCATAGTGCGGGACTGCGCCTCCCACGGCGCGCCCATCGATTCCATGGTTCCGGAGGAGATTATCGGGAAAATCTACGCTGCATACGGCGTTGCACCGTGTGCGGAAAGGAAGGGCTAGAATGGATCACGATCAGGAGAAATTCTACGAAGATGAGGATCAGGAAGTTCGTGCGGAACCGCAGGAGCAGCAGAATGTCGATGAAATCGACGATATGAAATACTTCCTCGAATTGCTTAAGCACATTCGCGCTGCCATTCGCTCGGGGGCCAATGTTCCGCTGACCAACAAGAAAATCATCGATGCGGATAAGTGCCTGATGATCATTGACGATATGGAGCGCAACCTGCCCGACGCGGTGCAGTACGGCATGCAGATGTTCTCCGAGCGCGAACGCATCCTCGGCAACGCGGAAACCGCTGCGATGAACCGGGTCAGCTCCGCAGAGATGCGCGCGAACGCCGCGCTAGAGAAGGCCAAGAACGACGCCGAGCAGATCATGGCCGACGCGGAGAACGAGGCCCACGCCATCCTGGCCGACGCACAGGAGCGCGCCAACCACATGGTGGACGAGAGCGAGATCGTGCGTCAGGCCCGCGAGGAGGCGCGCATCATCAAGAACGACGCCCGCGTGGAGGCCAGCGAGCTGCGCCTGAAGGCCAACCACGACGCGTATCAGCTGCTTGCGTCCGTGGAGGACGAGCTGACCGAGGCCTGCAAGTCCATCCGCCGCCGCCGCGCCGAGCTGGGCGACGAGGCCGAGTGAGGACTGCGCAGGCGCGCGCCTGAAGCAGAAATACATGGATTCATAAGCCGCATCCGGGAGCTGTTCTTTGGATGCGGTTTTTGCGCCGGAAACGCAAATGAAAATGCCCGGACGGATTTTGCATCCGTCCGGGCGTTGTGCTCTGTGGGATGAAGGGAGAGCCAGCGCTTTCGGGACTAGACCATGAGATTGGCCCGGAGGCAGCCCATCACATCGAAGAGCTGCCAGAGGTGTTCACCGTCGGCGCTGGTCAGCGTGTACACGCTCTGGTTTTCCGCGATCAATGTGGTGCAGCCGTCGATGGGATAGGCGAAGCGCAGCTGATCTCCGTTGGCCAGCTCCAGCTCCAGCTGTGAGGCCATGGGGCACTTGGTCGGTATCGTGGGCGTGGCACGGCGGATCATGCCCTCCAGCTCCTTCAGCAGCGCCGGGTCGGTGACGGTCTGCTGCGTGAGAACGCCGTCTTCGCCGTTCATCCGCAGCGTGGCGGAGAGAAGCGCGTAGCTGTCCGTCTCGGGCGGCAGGAAGCACAGGTAGCGCGACAGCGCATAGCCGCGCAGCACGCCCTCTGCTCCCGGATAGCCCACGTTCTCCATGGGCTGCGGGCCATCGACAGTGCGCAGGTAGCACTCCACCTGCGCGCCCAGGGGCATGCGCTGCATGCAGTTGGAGGACGTGGACGCGTCCTCGCGCAGGGAGATGAATTCGTTGCAGTTGGCCACGTACATGGGGATGCGCCATTCGCCGCCGGTCTCCGGGTTAACCTCGGAGATGTACTGGGCCTGCACGAAGCCGAAGCATCCGCCGTAGTACACCCGGGCAAAGCCGTTTTCCGTGTATTCGTAGCAGGTCACCAGCGCGCCCAGCGGGATCTGTACAATGGCCTTTGCGCCGGTGGAGGGCTCCTCGCGCAGGGTGATGAATTCCTCGCAGCCCACCACGTGCAGCTGATCGAGGGAGGCGGCATAGGCCGCGCTGGAGAGGAGCATTACAAGGGTCAGCAGACAGGTCAGAATCCGTTTCATTTGTTTTCATTCCTTTCATGTTTGTTTTCTGCATGCTTAGACCTATGGTTGTTCACATTTGTTCCTGAAATTTGACACATTTCTGAAATAATCCGGAAATCTGTGCTTGTACCGTCCCCCGCTGCGGCTGAACGAGGGCTTCCAGAAAACTTAATTGGAATGTGCGTTGACAGCGGCGAGGGGGCTGTGATAAAATACACAAAACGTTCTTTAAGACGGTTCCGTGAAGCCGGCAAGACGCGCATAGATGGACATGGACGCACTGCGTTCCATTGTCGCATGCAGTCTGCTCTTGCCGCCGGCAGGAGCGTTTTTTATGGCAGGATACGCAAGGGGGGATGGAGCTTGAAGTGCATCGTCAAAAAGGCCCGCGTGTTTGAGAACGGACGCATCGCCGTCCGGGATTTCAGCTTCGCAGACGCACAGGGCTCCCGAGACGGCGAAGTGTTTCTCGATTCAAAGTACGTGTTTCCCGGTTTCGCGGACGTGCATGTGCACTTCCGGGAGCCGGGTTTTTCGTACAAGGAGACGATCGCGACCGGCAGCCGGGCGGCGGCCCGGGGCGGCTGCACCGCGGTGTGCACCATGCCGAATCTGAATCCGGTGCCGGACAGCCCGGTCAACCTTCAGCCGCAGCTGGACGCCATCGCCCGGGATGCAGTCATCCGCGTGCTGCCCTACGGCGCGATCAGCGTGGGCGAGAAGGGCGAGGCGCTTGCCGACCTGGAGGGCCTCGCGCCGCTGGTGTGCGCCTTCAGCGACGATGGTCGCGGCGTGCAGGATCCGGGCATGATGCGCGAGGCCATGCGGCGCGCGAAGGTGCTGGGCAAGCTGATCGCGGCCCACTGCGAGGACAACAGCCTGCTGCGCGGCGGCTACATCCACGACGGCGCGTATGCCCGGGCCCACGGACATCGGGGCATCTGCTCCGAATCCGAGTGGAGGCCCATCGAGCGCGACCTGAAGCTGGCGGCGGAGACCGGCTGCGGCTACCACGTCTGCCACATCTCCACGAAAGAGAGCGTGCAGCTGATCCGGGACGCGAAGGCCTCCGGCGTGGACGTGAGCTGCGAGACCGGCCCACACTACCTGTTGCTGGACGATTCCTGCATGCAGGAGGACGGGCGCTTCAAGATGAACCCGCCGCTGCGCGACCGCACGGATCGCGAGGCGCTGCTGGAGGGCCTGTGCGACGGCACCATCGACATGATCGCCACCGACCACGCGCCCCACTCCGCCGAGGAGAAGGGCAGGGGTCTGGAGAAGAGCGCGATGGGCGTGGTGGGCATCGAGACGGCCTTTGCGCTGCTGTATGACGGGCTGGTGCAGAAGGGGATCATTACACTGGAGAAGCTCATCGAAAGGATGAGCGTCATCCCCAAACAGCGCTTTCAGCTTGGCGGCGGGGAGCTCGATCGGGACTTCACCCTGTTTGATCTGGACGCGCGCTACGCCGTCGACCCTGCGGAGTTTCTCTCCATGGGAAGGAGCACGCCCTTCAACGGCGCGCAGGCCCAGGGACGGTGCCTGCTGACCGTTTCTGACGGCAGCGTGGCATGGAAACAGTAGATTCAACCCAATATTCGGATAAAATATTTGCAAGAGATTTTCAACGGAGGGAATCAACATGGCAAAGAGAACGGATTTGAAGAAGATCATGATCATCGGTTCCGGCCCCATCGTCATCGGTCAGGCCGCGGAGTTCGACTACGCCGGCACCCAGGCCTGTCTGGCGCTGAAGGAAGAGGGCTACGAGGTGGTGCTGGTGAACTCCAACCCCGCCACGATCATGACCGACACCGTCATCGCGGACAAGGTGTACATGGAGCCGCTGACCCTGGAGTACGTGGCCCGCATCCTGCGCTACGAGCGCCCGGACGCGATCATCCCCGGCATCGGCGGTCAGACGGGTCTGAATCTGGCCATGCAGCTGGAGCAGAAGGGTGTTTTGAAGGAGTGCCAGGTGGAGCTTCTGGGCACCAGCAGCGCCAGCATCGAGCGCGCCGAGGATCGCGAGCTGTTCAAGGAGCTGTGCCAGGAGATCGGCGAGCCGGTCATTCCCTCGAAGATCACCTACTCCGTGGAGGAGGCCGTGGAGGCAGCGAAGGAGATCGGCTATCCGGTGGTGCTGCGCCCCGCGTTCACCCTGGGCGGCACCGGCGGCGGCTTTGCCTACAATGAAGCGGAGCTGGTGGAAACCGCCATCAACGCCTTCCGCCTATCCCCGGTGCATCAGGTGCTGATCGAGAAGAGCGTCAAGGGCTACAAGGAGATCGAGTTCGAGGTCATGCGCGACGGCGAGGATCACGCCATCACCATCTGCGGCATGGAGAACGTGGATCCCGTGGGCGTGCACACCGGCGACTCCATCGTGGTCGCGCCCATCATGACCCTGAACGATCACGACCTGAAGATGCTCAACGACAGCGCCATCAAGATCATCCGCGCGCTGAAGATCGAGGGCGGCTGCAACGTGCAGTTCGCGCTGAACCCCAATTCCTCCGAATACTACCTCATCGAGGTCAACCCCCGCGTGTCCCGTTCCTCTGCCCTCGCCAGCAAGGCCAGCGGCTATCCCATCGCCCGCGTGACCGCGAAGATCGCCGTGGGCATGCGCCTGGAGGACATCCAGATCGCCAACACCAACGCCGCCTTCGAGCCCAGCCTGGACTACGTCGTGGCCAAGCTCCCGCGCTTCCCCTTCGACAAGTTCACCTCCGCCAACAACAAGCTGGGTACCCAGATGAAGGCCACCGGCGAGGTCATGGCCATCGGCAGCAGTCTGGAGGAGTGCCTGCTGAAGGCGGTGCGCTCGCTGGAGATCGGCGTGTGCCACCTGCACATGGCGAAGTTCGACTCCATGACCACCGAGGCGCTGGAGGAGTACGTCTCCGTATTCCGTGACGACAGCTTCTACGCCGTCGCGGAGCTGCTGCGCCGGGGCGTGAGCGTGGACAGGATCTACGAAATCACCGCCATTACCCCCTACTTCCTGGAGGCCGTGAAGCGCATCACCGACTACGAGCCGGTGCTGAAGGCCAACGTGGGCGACCTTGACGTGCTGCGCGGGGCCAAGAAGCTGGGCTTCTCCGACAAGTTCATCGCCCGGCTGTGGAACGTGGACGAGACGGAAATCTGGAACCAGCGCCGCGCGAACGGCGTGATGCCCTTCTACCGCATGGTGGACACCTGCCACACAAATGCGTACATCCCGTACTTCTACTCCAGCTACGAGGGAGAGAACCAGTCCATCGTCACCGATCGCAAAAAGACCGTGGTGCTGGGTGCGGGCCCGATCCGCATCGGTCAGGGCGTGGAGTTCGACTACTCCACCGTGCACGCCGTGATGACCATCCGCAAGGCGGGCTACGAGGCCATCATCATCAACAACAACCCGGAGACCGTGTCCACCGACTACACCACCGCCGACAAGCTCTACTTCGAGCCGCTGACCACCGAGGACGTGATGAACATCCTGGTCTACGAGGGCGCGGACGACGTGATCGCCTCCCTGGGCGGACAGACCGCCATCAACCTGGCCGAGCCGCTGCACCGCCGTGGCGTGAACATCATCGGCACCGACGTGGACGCCATCGACCGCGCCGAGAACCGCGACGCGTTTGAGAAGATCCTGCAGCAGCTCAACATTCCCCAGTCCGCGGGCCGCGCCGTGACCAACATCGAGGACGGCGTCGCCACCGCTGCGGAGATCGGCTATCCGGTGCTGGTGCGCCCGAGCTTCGTGCTGGGCGGCCGCGCTATGCAGATCGTCACCAACGAGGAGCAGCTGCGCCACTACCTCAAGACTGCCGTGGAGATCGACGCGGACAAGCCGGTGCTGGTGGATCACTACATCCTGGGCAAGGAGGTCGAGGTGGACGCGATCTGCGACGGTCGCGACGTGTTCGTCCCCGGCATCATGGAGCTGGTCGAGCGCACCGGCGTGCACTCCGGAGACTCCATCAGCGTCTATCCCGCCTTCTCCATCTCGGACAAGGTGAAGGGCACCATCCTGGACTACTCCAAGCGTCTGGGTCTGGGCTTGGGCATCGTGGGCCTGTACAACATCCAGTTCATCGTGGATAAGCAGGACAACGTCTACATCATCGAGGTCAACCCGCGCTCCAGCCGCACCGTGCCCTTCCTCTCCAAGGCCACGGGCTACTCGCTGGCGGACATCGCCACCAACGTCATCCTGGGCAAGAGCCTGAAGGAGCAGGGCATCTTCGACCTCTATCCCACGGAGAAGAAGCGCTGGTACGTCAAGGTTCCGGTGTTCTCCTTCGCGAAGATTCGCGGTCTGGACACCTACCTCAGCCCGGAGATGAAGTCCACCGGCGAGGCCATCGGCTACGATGGCAAGCTCTACCGTGCGCTGTACAAGGCGCTGCAGGCCTCCGGCATGAACCTGCAGAACTACGGAACCGTGCTGGCCACCGTCGCCAACAAGGATCAGGAGGAGGCCTTCCCGCTGATCCAGCGCTTCTACAACCTGGGCTTCAACATCGAGGCCACCGAGGGCACCGCGAAGTACCTGCGCGAGCACGGCATCCGCACCCGCGTGCTGAAGAAGATCAGCGAGGGCAGCGACGACATCCCCAACGCCCTGCGCCAGGGCCACATCGCCTACGTCATCAACACCCGGAACCCCGGCTCCATGAATCAGGCGAAGGACGGCTTCATGATCCGCCGCCTGAGCGTGGAGAACAACGTGAGCGTGTTCACGGCGCTGGACACCGTGCGGGTGCTGCTGGATGTGCTGGAGGAGACCACCTTCGCCATCTCCACCATCGATCAGGAGTGAAACAATGCGTCAGGACGTATTTGAAATTGTATCGAACCAAAACCTCGCGCCGGGCGTGTACGAGATGGTGCTGCATGGTGCATCCACCGAGGATTGCACCCCGGGCCGCTTCGTGCAGCTGAAGCTGGATTCCTTCTACCTGCGCCGCCCGATCTCGGTCTGCGACGCGGAGGACGGGAAGCTGACCCTCGTCTACAAGACCGTGGGTCGCGGCACGGAGGCCATGGCGCAGTACGAGTGCGGCAAGCGCATCGACGTGCTCACGGGTCTTGGCAACGGCTACGATCTGGACAAGAGCGGCGACCGCCCGCTGCTCATCGGCGGCGGCGCGGGCATACCGCCCATGTATCTGCTCGCGCGCAGGCTCATATCTCAGGGCAAGCACCCAACGGTGATTCTGGGCTTCAACAAGGCGGAGGAAATCTTCTATGCGGACAGGTTCCGCGAACTGGGGATCGAGACCATCATTGCCACCGCAGACGGCAGCGTCGGCGTGAAGGGCTTCGTGACCGACGCGATGGAGGGCCTCGACTATAACTACACCTACGCCTGCGGCCCGGAGCCGATGCTGAAGGCCGTGTACAATCGCGCATCGACCTCCGGCGAGTACAGCTTCGAGGAGCGCATGGGCTGCGGCTTCGGCGCGTGCATGGGCTGCACCTGTGAAACGAAGTATGGCAACAAGCGCATCTGCAAGGACGGCCCGGTGCTGACAAAGGAGGAGATCGTATGGTAGACACCCGCGTGAACCTCTGCGGGATCGAGCTTTCCAACCCTGTGATTCCCGCCAGCGGCACCTTCGGCTTCGGCCGCGAGTTCGCCGAACTGTACGATATCAACTGCCTGGGAACCTTCTCCTTCAAGGGAACCACCCGGGAGCCGCGCTTCGGCAATCCCACGCCCCGCATCGCGGAGTGCGCGGGCGGCATGCTCAACGCGGTGGGACTTCAGAACCCCGGCGTGGATCATGTGATTGAGCACGAGCTTCCCGAGATGAAGGAGTTCTTCCACAAGCCGGTGATGGCCAACGTGTCCGGCTTCTCCATCGACGAGTACGTGGAGGTCTGCCAAAAGCTGGACGCCTGCGAACAGGTGGGCTGGCTGGAGGTCGGCACCGACCCCAAAATGGCCGCGGAGGTCACCCGGGCGGTGAAGGAAGTGACCACCAAGCCGGTGATCATGAAGCTCTCGCCCAACGTGACCGACATCGCCGCCATCGCCCGGGCCTGCGAGGAGGCTGGTGCGGACGCGCTGAGCCTCATCAACACGCTGATGGGCATGCGCATCGATCTGCGCAGGCGCAGGCCGCTGCTGGCGAACAAGACCGGCGGCATGTCCGGCAGCGCGATCTTCCCGCTGGCGGTGCGCATGGTCTACCAGGTGTACGAGGCGGTGAAGATCCCCATCGTGGGCCTCGGCGGCGTGAGCTGCGCCGAGGACGTGATCGAAATGATGCTGGCCGGTGCGACGGCGGTGCAGGTGGGCGCGGCCAACCTGATCGAGCCCTTCGCCTGCCGGGACATCGTGGAACAGCTCCCCGCAACCATGGAAAAATATCGCATTGAAAAACTTACGGACATTATCGGAGGTGCACACTGATGGGACGCGACGTGATCATTGCCTGCGACTTTGCAAGCCGCGAACAGACCCTGTCCTTCCTGGATCGTTTTACCGAGGAAAAGCCCTTTGTGAAGATCGGCATGGAGCTCTACTACGCCGAGGGCCCGGCCATCGTGCGGGAAATCAAGGCGCGGGGACACAAAATCTTCCTCGACCTGAAGCTGCATGACATCCCCAACACCGTGAAGAAGGCCATGGCGGTGCTGTCCCGCCTGGACGTGGACATCTGCAACCTGCACTGCGCAGGCACCGTGAACATGATGCGCGCCGCGCTGGAGGGCCTGACCCGCGCGGACGGCACCCGCCCGCTGCTCATCGGCGTGACCCAGCTGACCTCCACCGATCAGGAGAGCATGGAGCGCGATCTGTGGATCGAGAAGCCCATCGACGAGGTCATCCTGCACTACGCGGAGAACGCCAAGGACGCAGGGCTGGACGGCGTGGTGTGCTCCCCGCTGGAGGCGGGCAAGGTGCATGGCCGCTGCGGCGAGAAGTTCCTCACTGTGACCCCCGGCGTGCGCTTTGCGGACGGCGACGTGGGCGATCAGAAGCGCGTGACCACCCCGGAGAAGGCCAAGGAGCTGGGCAGCGACTACATCGTGGTGGGTCGCCCGATCACCGCTGCGGAGGACCCGGTTGCGGCCTATCGCCGCTGCGTTGCCGAATTTGTGGACTGAAGAAAGGGGAAAGATGCGATGAAGACGCAGATTGCAAAGGATTTGTTGAAGATCAAGGCGGTGTTCTTCCGCCCCGAGGAGCCCTTCACCTGGGCCAGCGGCATCAAGAGCCCCGTGTACTGCGACAACCGCCTGACCCTGTCGGACGTGCAGGTGCGCGGCGACGTGGAGAACGGCCTGGCCTCCCTGGTGCGTGAATTCTATCCCGAGGTCGAGGTGCTAATGGGCACCTCCACGGCGGGCATCGCCCACGCGGCCATCGTGGGCCATCTGATGAACCTGCCCATGGGCTACGTGCGTTCCGGTGCGAAGGATCACGGCCGCAAGAATCAGATCGAGGGCAAGCTGCTGCCCGGCCAGAAGGTCGTCGTCGTGGAGGATCTGATCTCCACCGGCGGCAGCGTGCTGGAGGTTGTGGAGATTCTGCGCGAGGCCGGCGCCGAGGTGCTGGGCGTGGTGTCCATCTTCACCTACGGCATGCGCAAGGGTTTGGAGCGCATGGCCGCCGCCAACGTGGTCAACCACAGCTTGACCGACTTCGACACCATCGCCGAAATCGCCGCCGAGGAGGGCTACATCCGCAAGGAGGACGTGGCGCGGCTGATCGCGTTCCGCAACAATCCCAGCGACGAGAGCTGGATCACGGGAGGCAAGGCATGAGACATCTGATCGACATCATGGAGCTGTCCACCGAAGAGATTCAGCAGCTCATCGACTGCGCGATAGACATCATCGCAAACCCGAAGAAGTACGCCGAGGCATGCCATGGCAAGAAGCTGGCCACGCTGTTCTTCGAGCCCTCCACCCGCACCCGCCTGAGCTTTGAGGCGGCCATGTACGAGCTGGGCGGCAACGTGCTGGGCTTCTCCGAGGCCCAGTCCTCCTCCGCATCCAAGGGCGAATCCGTGTCCGATACCGTGAGCGTGGTCTCCTGCTACGCGGACGTCATCGCCATGCGCCATCCCAAGGAGGGTGCGCCGCTGGTAGCCTCCATGAAGGCAAGCATCCCGGTGATCAACGCGGGCGACGGCGGTCACAACCATCCCACCCAGACGCTGGCTGACCTGCTGACCATCTACCGCGAGAAGGGCCGCTTCGAGAACCTGACCATCGGCGTGTGCGGCGATCTGAAGTTCGGACGCACCGTGCACTCCCTCATCAGCGCCATGTCCCGCTATGCGGGCGTGAAGTTCGTGATGATCTCCCCCGAGGAGCTGCGCGTGCCGCGCTACATCATCTCCGACGTGCTTGAGCCCAACAACATCCCCTACGAGGAGGTTCGCAGCCTGGAGAAGGCCATGCCCGAGCTGGACATCCTGTACATGACCCGCGTGCAGCGCGAGCGCTTCTTCAACGAGGCCGACTACATCCGCCTGAAGGACACCTACATCCTGACCCCGGAGAAGCTGCGCACGGCCAAGGCCGACCTGAACATCCTGCATCCGCTGCCCCGCGTCAATGAGATCTCCGTGGCGGTGGACGACGATCCCCGCGCCTGCTACTTCAAGCAGGCCCTCAACGGCAAGTACATGCGCATGGCGCTGATCCTGAAGCTCCTGGAGGTGGCAGTATGATTATCGGACAGATTCGCGACGGCATCGTGCTCGACCACATCACTGCGGGCCGCGGCATGGACATCTACAACATCCTGCACCTGGGCGAGCTGGACTGCACCGTGGCCATGATCAAGAATGCCGAGAGCGAGAAGAAGGGCAAGAAGGACATCATTAAGATCGGCCAGGTCATCGACATCAACTTCGATGTGCTGGGCTACATCGATCCCGGCATCACAGTCAACATCATCCGCGACGGCAAGCTGGTCAAGCGCGAGCACCTGACCCTACCCGAGCGCGTGACCGACATCATTCGCTGCAAGAACCCCCGCTGCATCACCACCACGGAGCAGGAGCTGAAGCACGTGTTCCGCCTGGCGAACCGGGAGAAGCAGATCTACCGCTGCATCTACTGCGACAGCGAGGCCCCCGGAAGCGGCAACCGCTGATATAGAAACCTTTACCGCGCCCTGCGGCCTGAAACGGCTGTGGGGCGCGGTTTTCTGTGGAAATGTCCCGCGCTTCGTGCTATAATGGTGGCAAAGCATTCGGGAGGTAGATTACCATGAACGAGGTGCTCAGACAATTGTACGCGCGCAAATCCGTGCGGGCCTTCACCGACCGGGAGATTTCCCCGGAGGACAGGCAGGCGATCCTGACCGCCGCGATCATGGCTCCCACGGCGGGCAACCAGCAGCTCTACACGATCATCGACGTGACGGACGAAGCGCTCAAGGCGGAGCTTGCGAAGAACTGCGACGATCAGCCCTTCATCGCAAAGGCGAAGCTGGTGCTGGTGTTCTGCGCGGACTGCCGCAGGTGGTACGAGGCCTTCCGCACGGCGGGGTGTGAGCCGAGGTTGCCCGGAGCCGGAGATCTGCTGCTGGCGGTCAGCGACGCGAACATCGCCGCCCAGAACGCCGTCACCGCCGCCTGGAGCCTGGGCATCGGCTCTTGCTACATCGGCGACGTGATGGAGAACTGCGAGACGCAGCGGAGGTTTCTCCACCTCCCCAAGTACGTATTTCCCGCGGCCATGGTGGTGTTCGGATACCCGACGGCGCAGCAGCTGGAGCGGGAGAAGCCGAAGCGGGTGGAGATGCGGCACATCGTCCATGAGAACGTCTACCGGGAGATGGCGGATGGGGAGTACCGCGAGATGTATGCGGAGCGCTGCGGCCTGCGCAGCTACGAGGACTGGATGCGTTCCTTCTGCGAGCGCAAGTACAATTCGGACTTCTCCCGGGAGATGAGCCGATCGGTGAACGAATATCTGAAGGATTTCCAATAGACGGCATGAAGGGGGTGCGGGCATGCAGAGGGAGCTGGTGGGGGAGATTCTCTCCGTCGCCCGGGATCGAATCTGCCGCGCACACCCCTATCTTGCGACGGTGCTGGAACGGCTGCGGCCCTGTGGGGATGAAGACCTTGCGACTGCGGCCACGGACGGCGCGAGGCTCTTCTGCAAGCCTGCGTGGCTGCGCTCGCGCTTTCTGGAGGACGAGAGCGCGGTGAACAGCCTGCTGCTGCACGCGCTGGCCCACTGCCTGCTGGGCCACATCTATATTGTAAAGGATGACGACCCGCCGTCGGTGCACCTTGCCTGCGATCTTCAGGCGGACTTCCTGCTGGCGGATCGCCTGCCGGAGTTCTGTGTTTTCCGCACGGACGGGCGCTTTCAGGAGCTGAAGCGGCGCTTCGGCTGGATAAATGACCTGAGCGAACTGGCGGACGCGATGCGGGAGGATCCCTACGTGTGCGACAATCGTGCTGGGCTGGAAGCGCTGCTCTCGCTGGATGAGCATGGGCTGTGGCAAAGGGCCCGTCGGGAGGAGCGCGCGCGCTGCGCGGGCGGCGGCGAGGGCGCTGCGGAGGGCTGGCGGCGCGCGGCGAGGGGACTGCGCATGGGCTCCGGGGGAAGCAATATCGGCAGCGGCACGGCCTCGCTGCGGCAGAAGCTTGTGCTGGGCGCTGCGGAGCGCACGGAATTTGCGACATATTTGCATAAATATGCGTCCTTGCGGGAGAACGCCCGGGACGATCCGGATTCCTTCCAGACCGCGCTCTACCTCTACGGAAGCTCGGTCTGCGGCGCGCCGCTGATCGAGCCGCTGGAGTACCGCGAGGAGAAGCGGATCGACAC
>SFNY01000026.1 GCA_004554085.1 Clostridiales bacterium
GAGCCGATGCTGCCCTCCAGCGTCACCGGATAGCGCATGCCCGGCTTGGCGCGCTCGCCGCCGTCCATCACCAGCATCTCGCCGATGATGCCGGTCTGGGGGGACAGCCTGCGCAGCTTGCGGGCGCGGCGGCTGTCGACGGAGGTGATGCGCCAGGCGCGCAGTACGATCAGCAGCATCAGAAACGCGAATACGTATCTCATGGCCAGCGCCAGAATCTCGTATGCGTTCGCGCTCATGGGCAACCTCCCCTCTTTTTTGAACTCTATCCATCCCCGATTATAGCGGAGTTTCTCCCACGGTGCAAGTGCCTTTGCTTTCTCAGACGGGCGATGTGCGCGCATTGTTGCCGCTTTGTCCGATTTTCAACAAAATCGCTTCCAAAAGGTCGGATTTCGTTCAATTCCTGTGACTGTGTTCATGGTATAATTATGATTAGGCAAGCCGTAGGCTTGGCCGGGTCGCTCACGCGTGTGCTGGGCGACAATATGAGACACAGTTCATTCTCAACAGTCAGATATCGGGCTGTTTACGCGTGCGCGGGAGCGACAATCATGGTATAATAGAAAATGGGTATATAAGTGGAGGAGTGAGAAACTTGGAGCTGACTGTCGAAACCTATCTGATCGTGCTGCCGCTGGTGTTTCTGGCGGCGCTGGTGGATTCCATCGGCGGCGGGGGCGGACTGATCTCCCTGCCGGCCTACACCTTGGCGGGCCTGCCCTACGGTCTGGCCTCCGGCTGCAACAAGTTCTCCGCGTGCTTCGCCTCCATGGCGGCCACGTTCCGCTTCTTCAAGAGCAAAAAGATCCTGTGGCTGCCCGCGGCCTTCGCCATTGCAGGCACGCTGCCCTGCGCCTGGTTCGGCACCTGGCTGTCCAACCGCCTGGGCAACGAATTCATGCACATCTTCATGATCATTGCCATCCCGGTGGTGGCGGTGCTGGTGGCCCTGAAGAAGGATGTGCAGACCCGGCCCAAGCCCGTCACCCGCAAGCGGCTGATGTTGTGCCTGCTCAGCGGCGCGCTGATGGGCCTGTACGACGGCTTCTTCGGTCCCGGCACGGGCACGTTTCTGATTCTGCTGTTCTCGTCCCTCATCGGCATGGACATGGTCACGGCCTCGGCGACGGCCAAGCCGGTCAACCTCGCCAGCAACGCGACCTCGCTGATCACCCGCATCTGCGCGGGCCAGGTGATCTATGCTCTGGCGGTGCCCGCGATGTGCTTCAGCGTGGCGGGGGCGTGGATCGGCTCGAAGCTGGCGCTCACGCGGGGCGCGAAGTTCATCCGCTATGTGATGCTGGGCGTGCTGGCGCTGCTGGTGGTGAAGCTGGTTGTGGATCTGCTGACCTAGCCTGCATCCACGAAATTTTCCGCTGCCCGTTTGAATGGAAAAATCCGGCCGATACTGATGATGAAACCATTCGACGGACACAGGAGGTTTGATATGAACAAGTATACTTTGCGGGCCGTGCTGGCGATGATTCTCTGCGCGCTGCTGGCCTGGAGCGCGCCTGCCCACGCGCTGAACCTGTTCGGCTTCGGCGGCGACGGCATCGAAGAGAGCGCCATCGAGGACGACGGCATGCTGCGCGTGTACCTGAAGTCCCTCTCCGACCCGGAGAACCTGACGCTCACCCTTGCGGGCGTGTACACCGTGGAGCACGACGCGGGCTTCCGCTTCGACCGGGACACGGAGATCGTGCTCTCCGACGGCGGCGACGCGATCTACCTCTGCGTGGGGGGACTCACGCTGGACATGGGCTCCTCCCTGACCCTCACCCGTCAGGCCGGCGGCAATGACGAAAACGGCATGTACATCGCCGAATCCGAGCGGAACAACCTCTACGCGGGCGATCTTACGGTCACGCGCAATGAGGGCGGCGGGCTGCGACCGGTGCTGACCATCCGCATGGAGGACTATCTCTGCGGCGTGGTGGCCTACGAGATGAGCGATTCCTGGCCGCTGGAGGCCCTGAAGGCCCAGGCGGTGGCCGCGCGCACCTACGCCATGCAGCGCAAGTGGAGCGCCGGAGACCGGGACTATGACCTGGTGGATACCACCGCTGATCAGGTGTACAAGGGCCTCAATGCCGACTACACCAACGTGCTCCAGGCCGTGGAGGACACCGAGGGCGTGGTGGGCACGTACAACGGCGGCTTCGCCACCTGCTACTACACCGCCAGCAATGGCGGCACCGTGGCGCTGCCCTCGGATGTGTGGAGCGGCAGCGGCGACTACGGCTATCTTGCGCGCCGGGACGATCCCTACGATCTGGCCAACCCCAACAGCATGGTCAGTTCCCTGCATGTCAGCCGAGCGTGCGAGGGCAGTCCGAAGCTGAAGGCCATGCTGCTGGACGCTGCGGATGCGGCGCTGGCGGATATGGGCTATGAGGACGTGCGCATCGAGGAGATCCTGTCCATCACACCGGCGGAGGAGAAGATCGAGGGCAGCCGCATGTACACGAAGCTGCGCTTTTCCCTTAAGTTGAGCCGCTCCGAGATGGTTTACATGGCGGCGGAGGGCGATTTAGGTATGCCGATGGACGCGACCGACAGCCCTGCGGCGAACCAGGCGCTGTTTTCCATCGACTATCTGCGCCGCCTGCGCCTGCTTGCGCCCTTCGAGCTTGTTCCCGTGCGCATGGACATTGCCGATCCCGTGGAGGTGGAGCTGGACGTGTACGGGCAGATCAAGGATGAGCTGGATCTGGGCCTGAACGGCAGCGACTACGAGCTGGTGAGCGTGCTGGAGGAGGGCGACGGCTACACGATTCAGCTGCGCCGCTTCGGCCATGGCGTTGGCATGAGCCAGCGCGGCGCGCAGCGCATGGCCGGCGTGGAGGACATGGACTGGATCGAGATCCTGCGCTTCTACTATCCGGGCATGACGCTGGAGCAGATCGACTGGGCCTATCCCGAGCTGGAGGAACTCTCGGCCCTGCCCGACAGCGTGGGTCGCGCCCGACCCGACCCCACGCCCACGCCCACGCCCGCGCCCCTGCCGGAGCTGGAGGCGGGCGAGTACTACGCCGTGGTGCAGCTGGGCGACGCTTCGTCCACGCTGAACCTGCGCCAGGCCCCCACCACGCAGTCGCAGGTGGTGGCGCAGCTGAAAAACGGACGGCGGCTGATCGTCTGCGGCGCGGCGGACGACGGCGGCTGGGTGCAGGCGCGCACCGCCGAGTACGAGGGCTACTGCAAACTGGAATACCTGAAGGCGGAGTAAGCTTTCTGCGGGAGGATCATGCGCAAGCTGAAATGGGCGGCGCTTCTGCTGCTGATACTGGTTCTCATCGCGCCGGCTGCATCGGTCGGCGCGCTTGCGCTGTCCGGGAGCGACCCGATGCGCCTTGCAGAGCTCTCCCGCGCGGACTATGAATTCGATTACGTGCCCCAGGCCAACAGCAATTATTCGCTCTACGTCCTCTCCGCCGACGGCGGTCGCGTGGAAGCACGGGCGGAGCTTTTGGAGGACGGCGAGGTGATCGCCGTGGGCGAGGGACGCGGCGCAATCCTCACGCAGTGGCTGGTGGCGGGGGTCAATTACACCGTGCGCGTCTCCGGCAGCGGCAGCGCCATGATCGAGGTCGCCCGGGATGCGCTGAGTCGCTGCTACGATCAGCCGCTGTCGGCCCGGGAAAACGAGCCCAGCCAGAAGATGATCGCCCACGCCTACGACGCGCACTGGTACAGCTTTCAGGCGGAGCAGACGGGCATGCTGATGCTCACCTGCGTGCCGGAGGGCGCGGAGCTGTCCCTGAGCGCCATGCTCTTTGATGACGGCGGCGCGCTGGTCGCCCAATTCGAGAACCTCAGCGGCGGCGCGTGCATGCTGCGCGCGGCGACGGAGGCAGGGCGCAGCTACTATCTGCGGGTGAGCGCGCCTGCGGGGGGCACGGGCTACTACGCACTGAACCTGCACCGCCCGGAGGAACACGAGCTGGCGGCGCTTCAGTTTTCCCAGTCGGCGTACGGCCTGACCGCCGGAGGAGAGCTTTTACTGGCCCGGGAGATCGAGGGCGAGGCGCTTCTGTGGGTCTCGGAGAGCCCGGAGATCGCCCGGGCGCTGCCGGACGGACGCATCGTGGGCCTGCGCCCGGGAACGGCGCGCATCACTGCCTACGGCATGCTGTCCGAGGCCAGCTGCAGCGTGGAGGTGGCGTTCGTGGCGCTGGAGAAGATTGAAATCGCCGGCGAGGCCATCCGGCTCAGCGTGGGCGACGACGCGGCGGTGCTCGTAAACTTCACCCCGGAGGACGCCTCCGACCAGCGCCTGCGCTACGTGATGGAGAACCCGCTGATCGCCAGCGTTTCCCGCGACGGCGTGGTCAAGGGCCTGCAGAGCGGCGAGACCGTGCTCACGGTGTCGAACGCGCGCGGCACGGTTTCCGCCAGCATCGAGGTGATCGTCAGTCCGGCGGTGCGCAAGTACCGCGCGCTGCTGGTGAGCGAGGAGAACTACCCCTTCGAGGAAAACACCGTGCGCACCGGCTCGAAGGCATCGATGCAGGCCATCGCGGATCTTCTGGAGACGGCGGAGTTTGAGGACGCAAGCTTCGTTGCCCGCCGCGCGGAGGATCTGAGCAAGGCGGAGCTGATCGCCGAGATCCGTTCCACCTTCCGCAACGCCACGCCCCAGGACGTATCGCTGTTCTACATCACCTGCCACGGCTCCTACGAGGGCGGCATGAGTTTTCTGGAGCTGTCGGACGGCTCGTCCATCTCGGCGCGGGATCTGGAGCGGGAGCTGCGCGCCATCCCCGGCACCGTGGTGGTGCTCATCGACAGCTGCGGCAGCGGCGGAGCCATCGGCGCGGCCTCGGAGTACGAGGATTTCGCGAAGGGCGTCACCGGCGCGTTCTCCGGCGCGGCAATCCGGGGCAGCAAGTACAAGGTGCTTGCCAGCGCGGGTCTGGATCAGGACAGCTACCGCATCGCCTTCAACGCCGAGGCGGGCGCGGGAACCATGGCCACGGCGTTTGCCCGGGCGCTGTGCGACGGCGCGGGCTGGGACATCGACCGCAATGATCGGGGAACCATGGGCGCGGATACGGATTACGACGGCAGCATCACGCTGAACGAATTGTACCAGTACATGTACAGCCGCGTGAACTGGTATCTGGAGATCGCATCGTCCCTCACCGGGCAGACCTACCGCCAGAGCGTACAGGTCTGGCCCGAGGGCGACCCCTTTGTGATCTTCACCCGGAAATCCGAGTAAAACAACGAATATCAATGCGACGCAATGGAGGGATCGTTATGGAATTCAATGCCTGTAAGGTCAGGGAACAGATCGTGGAATGGATCCGGAACTGGTTTGAGGAGAACGGCAAGGGCTGCAACGCCGTGCTGGGTATCTCCGGCGGCAAGGACAGCTCGGTGGTGGCCGCGCTGTGCGCCGAGGCGCTGGGCAGGGATCGCGTGGTGGGCGTGCTGATGCCCAACGGCGAGCAGTTCGACATCCAGGTCTCCCGGGATCTGGTTGCGCACCTGGGCATCCGCGCGGTGGAGATCAACATTCACGCCGCCTACGAGGGCCTGATGGGCCAGTTGAAAACTGCGCTGGGTGATTCGATCACCCCCCAGACCGTGCAGAACCTGCCGCCGCGGCTGCGCATGTCCACGGTGTACGCCGTGTCCCAGAGCGTCAACGGCCGCGTGGCCAACACCTGCAACCTCTCCGAGGACTGGGTGGGCTACTCCACCCGCTACGGCGACTCCGTGGGTGACTTCAGCCCGCTGTCCCAGCTGACGGTGCAGGAGGTCAAGGCTGTGGGACGCGCGCTGGGCCTGCCGGAGAAGTTCGTGGAAAAGCCGCCCATCGACGGCCTCTGCGGCAAGACCGACGAGGACAACCTGGGCTTTACCTACGCCACCCTGGACCGCTACATCCGCAGCGGCGTGTGCGAGGACGAAGCGACGAAGCAGCGCATCGATCACCTGCACCGCATCAACCAGTTCAAGCTGCAATTGATGCCCATCTTCCCGCTGGATCCGGCGCTTGCCAGCCGGTATGAATAAGGGAAACATACACAGCGATCCCCGACCGTCCGCAATGACGATCGGGGATTCAATATATATAGGTTTGCAATTGCGAAAAGCATGGCCCGCATTCCGATTGGAATGCGGGCCGGAACGTTTCAAAGGGATCAGTCGTTGGTCTCCTGCGGGAGCTCGAGGGTCACGTCCACGGTGACGAAGTCGTAGCCGCCGCCAACCACCAGGTCAGAGATGCCGGAACCGCTCTGGCTGGAGTTGGAGTTGTTGCCGTTGCCATAGCCGTAGCCATAGCCGCCGAAGTTACCGAAGAAGTTGCCGAAGGGGTTGTTGCCGTAATAATAGTTGTTGCCGTTATTGTTGTTGGTCATCGGGTAGACGTTGTTGTAGCGCACCACGGTGACGGTTACGGTATCGCCGGCGCTGAACTTGTCCAGCACGCTGGTCAGCTCGCGGAAGCTGGTCACGCGCTCACCGTTGATGGCGTAGATGAAGTCGTACTGCTTCAGGCCCGCATCCTCAGCCGGACTGCCCGCGTTCACGCCCATGATGCACACGCTGGCCGGGGCGTAGTTGCTCATCGGCTCGTCGGGGCCGGAGTAGTCGGCCACGGTAATGCCCATCTGGGGACGAACCACGCTGCCGTTCTCGATCAGCTGCTGGGCGATGGGGTAGGCGGTGTCAATCGGGATCGCGAAGCCCAGGCCCTCGAAGCTGACGGTGGAGTAGACGCTGCCGGAGTACTTCAGGGTGTTGATGCCCACCAGCTCGCCCTTGTAGTTGAACAGGCCGCCGCCGCTGTTGCCGCTGTTGATGGCCGCGTCATGCTGGATGTAGTCCACGTTGCGGGTGGTGTTCTTGCCGTTGACGGAGCTGCGCTCCAGTGCGGAGACGATGCCCTGGGTCACGGTGTTCGCCAGAACCTCGCCGCCGGGGTTGCCGATGGCAACCACGGTGCTGCCCACGATCAGGTCGCTGGAGGAGCCGATGCTTGCGGGAACCAGCTGCTTCGCCGCGTCGCCGGTCACCTGGAGCACGGCCAGATCCAGAGAGGAATCCGAGCCGGCCAGCGTGGCCTCTGCCTTTTCACCGTCGGGCAGCAGCACCTGGAAGCTGTCGCCGCCCTCAACCACGTGGTAGTTGGTCAGAACGTAGCCGCCCTCCTGAATCACCACGCCGCTGCCCTGGGAGTACATGGTTTCCTCAACCTCGCCGGTGGAGCGGTTCCAGCTCTGCTTGTTGGTGATCACGCCAACCACGCTGTTTGCGTTCTTCTGGGCTACGTAGACCGCCGGGCTGGGATCGGACGCGGGCTCCGCTGCCGTGATCTGTGCGGGCTCCGCCATCGCGTTTGCAATGCGATTGTCCAGACCGCCGATGCTCATGCCGCCGATGACCAGCGCGCATGCCAGCGCCATGCTGCAGATCCAAAGCAGCGCGCGCCGTTTATTACTGCGATTTCCATTGCGCTTCATATTTGTCACTTCTCCTTTGAAAACAGAATTGTCGTATTATGTTTGCCGTTCCTCGGAGGACGGATTCATCCGTTCGGGGAAAGCCGCCCTTTTCCCTTGGAACGCTTGTATTATAGACCCAAGATCAGGGAAAGTCAATGAACAAACATACTGGAAATTATGAACGAACTGTAACTCTTTTTTTGGTCATAATTGGCAAGAAACTGTGGCGGAGGGGACTGCAAAGAGAGGGGGAATGCAAGCGCTGCATTCCCCCGTCCACAATTCAGCTGCGGGCAGTCGCCTCCGAGCCCTCGCGGTTGTCGCGCTCCCGGAACAGTAGCGAGATGCACCACAGGCCGGCGATGCCCACGATGGTGTAGATGATGCGGCTGATCACCGCGCCCTGGCCACCGCAGATGTAGGCCACCAGGTCGAACTGAAACAGGCCCACCAGCAGCCAGTTGATGGCGCCGATGATGGTCAGAACCAGAGAAGTGCGATCCAACATATTCATAGTCTTCCTCCTTTTTATCCTGCGGTTCTCCGCATGATGCAATCATTGTTGCCAGATTTTCGCAGAATATGCGTTCTCGCACAGCTTTGCCGCACATAGATAATTTCCACTTCAAAGCCAGGGGGGATGGAGAAATGCTGCGTGTGCTTCAATGGGAGAGGGGCCTGGGAGCGATGCAGCGCCTGCGGGCTCTGGGCAGGCGCGCGCTGCGTCCGGCGGCGCTGACGGGGGCGATGTTCCTCATGATGCGCGCGGAGCTGCTGATGCGCGCCGCGCCGCTTGCGGCGGCGCTGATGGCGGCGGGTCTTGCGGCGGGGGAGAGCGCGGCGGCGCTGGCGGCGGGCTGCCTGCTGGGCGCGCTGCGGCTGCCGCTTGCAGATGCGGCGCTGATGCCGGCCATCTGCTGCGCGGCGGTGCTGGCGGGCGAGCTGATCTGCGGGCTGGCTCCCGCGCTGAAGCGGGGCGCGGAGGAGACGCGGGTGTCGCTGGTGGCGGGGCTGGGGGTGCTGCTGCCGTCGCTGGTATGGGCCGGGGGCGATGCGCTGAATTCCCTGCGGGCGCTGGCCTGTGCGGCGCTGGCGGCCACGGCTGCGCCCTTTCTGCTGCCCGCGCTGCGGCTGCGGGCGAACCGAAGGCGGCTGATGCTCCAGGAGCGGGTGGGGCTGATCCTGCTGGCCTGCGCGTGCATCGTGGGACTCCAGCAGACGATCCCCGCCGCTGCGGAGGTCGCCGCTGCGCTGGGAATTTTGCTTGCGCCGGGTCTGGGCGCGGCGGCGGGCGTGCTGGGCGGAGTCGCGCTGGCTGCGGGCGGCGCGCCGCTATTGAAAATGGGGGGACTTGCCCTGGGCGCGCTGGTGGCCTGCTGGCGGGAGTTCAGCGCGCGCTGGCAGCGAGGACTGGCGCTGGTGCTTGCGCTGCTGGTGTTCCGCCTGGCGGCGGGTTCGGGCACGCCGGAGCCCCAGTGGGCGCTCATTGCGGCGCTGATCTACCTGCTGCTCCCGGATGTTGCCCTGCAGTGCGTGCAGCGCTTTACCGCGCCGCCCCGCGAAGAGGCACGGGAGCCGGATCGCATCGCCCGGGAGGTCACTGCCCAGGCGCGCATTCAGCTGCGGGCGCTGGGCGACGCCTTCGGCGACATGGCGGAGGGCTGCGCCGCGCCCACGGACGTTCCCGGCGAGCAGGAGCTGATCTGCGAGATGCGTCAGCGGCTCTGCGGGGGCTGTCCGGGCTATGGGGACTGCTGGAACGGCGAGGACAACCGGGCGGTGCGCTTCCTCTGCCAATTGATCACCGAGGCGCTGGACCGGGTGGACGCGCCGCCGGGGATGCGAGTGCTGTTTTCCGACGGGGAGATTCCGCCGGACGTGCTGCGCGTCTGTCGTCGGGGGCGTATGATCCCCGACCGGCTGGGGCTGCTGCTGCGGGACTTTGCGGAGAAGCGGAGAGCGGAGATCAAGCGCTGTGCCACAGATCAACTGCTGTCGGCACAGCTTGCGCAGGCGCGGGAGATCCTCTACGACCTGGCGGATCGTCAGGCGGCGCCGGTGTCCTTCCGGGGGCGGCGGCTGGAGCAGCTCAGTGCGGCGCTGGACAGCGCGGGACTTGCGGACTGCGAGGCCGCGGCCATTGGTCTGGACGGCGCGGAGGTGCGCCTGACCCGGGAGGGCGGCGGCTGGAGCCGGGAGGAGGTGCAGCGCGCCAGCCGCGCCCTGGGGCGGGCGTTCGGCGGCGGATTTGCGCCGGAGATTCAGGGGGACGCGCTGCTGTTCATGCAGCGGCCAAGATACGCGGTGGAGACGGGCGTGCGCTGCCAGTCCGGCGTGGCGGGACAGGTCAACGGCGACAGCCACCTGCTGCGCCCTCTGGGCCGGAGCAAGATGGTTCTAATGCTCTCCGACGGCATGGGCAGCGGCGAGGCGGCGGCGCAGGAGAGCGCGGAGACGCTGCGGCTGCTGTGGCGCTTTCTGTACGCGGGCATTTCGTTTCCGCTGGCGCTGGAGACGGTGAACCAGCAGATGCTGATGCGCAGCGGCGAGGACATGTTCGCCACGGTGGACCTGTGCGCGGTGGATCTGAACACCGGCGTGGCGGAGTTTTCCAAGCTGGCGGCCAGCCGTTCGCTGATCCTGCGGGGGAACGAGCTATTGCATGTGGAGAGCGGAAGGTTGCCGCTGGGAATCCTGGAGCGGGTGCAGCCTGCGGTGACGCGGGTGCGATTGCGCCCGGGGGACGTGATCGTGATGGGCTCGGACGGCGTGATGGAGGCCGGCGACGGCCTGATGATCGACCGCCTGGCGCGTCTGAGCGCGGGCTGCGCGCCGGAGGTGCTGGCGGAGCGGCTGGTGCGCGAGGCGGCGCTGCGCCGGGGCCGGGGTCGCATCGACGACCTCAGCTGCATCTGCGCGCGCATCGTCGACGCGCGCAGCCGTGGAAATCGGAGCGATGCGGACGGAGGGGAGGCGATGTCCGGCCAATGAATTGATTTTCTGAGGAAGCTGTGGTAAACTGGAGACAGCAAGTTTTACCTTTCGGGAGGAAGATACATGAGCAAACAGCTTTCGGTACTCTTTGTCGGCGAATCCTGGATGATTCAGACCACGGAAACCAAGGGCGTGGACTCCTTTACCACTTATCGCTATGAGGAATGCGCAAATTACGTGGGCGACCGGCTGCGGGAGGGCGGCATCGCGTTCACCCACATCCCCTGCCATCGCGTGGAATTCGATTTCCCGCAGACGCTGGAGGAGCTTCAGAAGTACGACGTGGTGATGCTCAGCGACGTGGGTGCGAACACCATGCTGATCTCCACCAAGACCTTCTTCGCCAGCGAGCGCACCGTGAACAAGCTGCACCTGATTCGCGACTATGTGCGGGCCGGCGGCGGCTTCTGCATGATCGGCGGATACCTGACCTACATGGGCATCGAGGCCAAGGGCTGCTACAAGCGCACCGCCATCGAGGAGATCCTGCCGGTGGAGCTGCTCAGCTGCGATGACCGCGTGGAGTGCCCCGAGGGCTTCTCACCGGAGACCGTGCTGCCGGAACACCCGGTGATGGACGGCATCGACGAGGCCATGCCCTACATGCTGGGCTACAACCGCACCGTGCTCAAGCCCGGCGCAACCCTCATCGCGCGCCGGGAGGACGACCCCATCATCGCTGCATGGGACTGCGGCGCGGGCCGCACCATGGCCTACACCTGCGATTGCGCGCCCCACTGGGCCTCGCCAGAGCTGTGCAGCTGGAAGCATTACAGCCGCCTCTGGCAGAACATCGTGCACTGGCTCGCGCGCGCGTGAGGCGGACATGAAAAACCGGCGCTCCATCGCAGGAAGCGCCGCATAGCCAGAATACAAAAGCCTGTTCCCAACACGGGAACAGGCTTTTGTCGCGTCAGCTCTGCGAATTGTATGCGTCGATGGCCTCGATTGCGTCGGCGAAGTAGCGGTTGGTCTCCTCCTTGCTCAGATTCAGATAGGAGGTGCAGTGCCGGATGATCTCGGAGGGGCGCCTGACGGCGCGGTTGGTGAAGTTCTCCACACTGGCGTCGTACTCGCTGCGCGTGACGCCGATCATGTCCAGATACTGGGGCAGCACCGGCTGCAGGCGTTGATACTGATTCTGGATCATGTCGGACAGGCTCTGGGGCGACATATAGGTGGCCAGCGCCCGGTTGAAGTAGGTCAGGAAGCGCTCACGGATCGTGGGATTGCGCATGCACGATTTGAACAGCCTGCCATACTCACCGCTTGCCAGAATCTTGAAGCTGTTCAAATTCTCACGCATGCTGCGGTCCACGTCGTAGAGGATCCAGCGCCACTTGCCGTCGCCCTCGGGGTCGCGGTAGCGCTTGACGTTGACGGTGTCGTAGGTGCCGATCACCAGCTGCATGGAGATGTACTCGATGAAGTTGTCGATGTCCACGACGGAATCGATGTATTCATAGGCCTCCTGCGTGGTCACGTCGTGGGACCTGAGATACGCCTCCAGTGCGGCGAAGGTATCATTGGAGCCCTGGCGCACGATGGCGCTGCCGGAGACCAGATCGATGCCGTCCTCGCGGCCCTCCCAGCCCATCTGACGGCAGATGGCGTCGGTGTTCATGTGCTCGCGGATGTACATGGCGCTGTAATACTCGCCGTTGAGATAGACGATGCACTCCTCGGCCGCCTGATAGAGCACGGAAGTGTTCGCCGCCAGGGAGGTCAGCACCGGGTCGCGCATGAAGGCGCTCTTGTAGTCCTGGCCGGTGTAGCGCAGCAGCAGCGTGTTGTAGGCCTCGTCGTCGCGGTCGGAGAAGAGGGGGTAGCGGAACAGCTTGTCCCCGTAGCGCCCCCGGGCGATCAGCTTGAAGCTCTTGATCTCGTAGGCACGGGAATTGCGGCCGTGAATCTTGATTCCGCACTCCTGGGAGATCGCCTGCTTGCCCGTCCCGGTGTAGAATTCGATATGGGATTCGCGCTCCCAGTCCATCCAGAAGTTGGCGCCCTTGCCGTAGGCTCCGTAGGGGAACTTGTCCGTGGCATTGGGCCCCTTGACCATGATGCCGGTCTTATGGCTGAACAGTCCCGTGGGATCGCTGACCAGAGAGATCACGTAAGGCATTTCGCCTGCACCCTGCACGTCGAACAGATAGCTCTGGGTGTCCATCAGGGAGGGCAGGCAGCCGTCCCTGTACACGCGGGTGCGCAGGATGGTGGTGGAGGACACGGGAATCGGCGTGCCGGTGTAGAGCGTGGAGGACTCGGTGGGGTCGGAGCAGTCCAGCGTGTAGTAGATGCGATCTCCGCTTCCGGCGCTCAGGCTGACGCTGAAGCTCTGGCCGGTGGTGAACAGACCGCCGGACACGGAGTACTCCGCGACCTCTGCGCGGCCCTCGTAATATGCGCTGCCGTTGGCGGAGAGCGGCGTGACCGAGGGCAGATAGCCTGTCTGTCCGCTGTCGCTGCGGCCATAGCTTACGTCGCCGATCTGCTGGGGCACGTAGACGGTGTCAAAGATCCGGCCGCCGGGGGTGGACAGGCAGAGCGTGTAGCCGCCGCAGGCGGACAGAGAGAAGGGCACGCACAGATAGCTGCTCTGCTGGGGCAGAGCGCTGCTGTCGCAGAACACGATCATGTATTCCTGCGGGCCGAGGGTGGTTCCGGCGGGGAACTGCCACTTGCGGGGATGGTTCATGTCGTTGGACAGGCCGTAGCTGCCCAGATCCAGGCTCTGGCTGCCCGTGTTGAAAATTTCGATCCAATCGGCGCTGCCGTCCGTGGGCGAGGCCATCACCTCGTTGATGCGCAGGCTGACGCCGTCGATGCTGTTGAGCTGCGCCCGGGATGAGGAGGACGCGCGGTTTTCCAGATTTGGCGTGGGCGGCAGCTCGCTCGTCCAGCTGCCGCTCTTGAGGGAGTAGGCCTGGCCCTTTTCCAGCAGGGGGACGTTCACCGAGGAGATCGCCGCACCGCTGGGATCGGAGAGGAACAGGCGCTCGCCATCCCGGGACAGCCTGAAGCTGGTATGCAGATGCTCCGGATCGTCCGTCCGGTCGTAGCCGGAGCAGTGAATGGCCAGATAGCCGCCGGCGGGCAGGGTCACGTCGGGCAGCTTCCATTTGGTCAGCCGCGCGGCATTGTCGGAGAGATGGTAGCCCTCCAGATTGACGGGGTCGTCCGTGAGGTTGTGCAGCTCGATGTAGTCGCAGCACTCGCCGTTTTCGTCGAGGAAGTAGATGCTGTTGGCGCTCATGACCTCGCTGATTTCCACCGTGCCCTCGCACAGCTCCACCTCGATGGCCGTGTTGGACGTGAAGGCGCGGTTTTCAGCGCCGGGCGTGGCGATCAGGCAGACCTCCCATGCGCCGCCGATGCGGCCGTAGGAGCAGTCCGCCTCCAGCTCCGGCGGCTCGACGCAATCGAGAATGCTGCCGTCGGTGGCCAGCAGGAAGAGGGTGCATCCGCCGGAGGCGGGCAGATTGAAGGGGGCGTGCAGCACACCGTCCGTCTGCGGGGAGGCTTTGCCATCCGCGTAGACCAGCAGGTATTCGCCCGCGCCCAGGCTCACGTTCGGGAAGCTGAGCACCTTGTTGACCTTCGCGTCGATCGCCAGCGTCACGCCGCTGAGGGATACGGGCGCATCGCCGCAGTTCTCGATCTCAATCCAATCGGGCGCGGAGCCGTCGGCGGCGAGGAGCGTGCTTGCGTTGGCACTCTGGATCTCGCTGATGCGCAGGGAAACATCCGCCTGGGCCGACGCATCTCCATGGATGCTGGACAATCCGCTCAGGCCAAGCAGCCAGCTCGCCAGCAGCATTCCCAGACCGAAAAGGATGATTGGCCCCAGGGCCTTGCCGAGACTGCCGCTGTTGCGCAGCCACAGCTTTCTGTGGGGATTGGAGTGGGGCTTCTGACCTCGCTTCATTTCGGGAAACCTTCCTTAATAAATAGAAATTATATGCTTAAAATTATATCATAGAATGTGGAGAAACACCACCGCGAATATTGAATCTCAACATTATTTTGAACCGCGCGCATCAGCCGTCCCCGCGGAAGATGTCCGCCACCTCGGAGATGGTGATGTAGGCCGTGGGATCCAGCTCGTGCACGATGTCCCGCAGCCGGGTGATCTGGAAGCGGTTCACCACGAAGTAGAGCACGTCGCGATCCTGCCCGGAGTAGCCGCCCCGGGCCTCGATGCGGGTGATGCCGGTGGAGAAGGTCTCCGTCAGCGCGGCGCAGATCTCCCGGGGCCGCACGGTGACGATCATCGCCGCCTTGCAGCGGTCGAAGCCCTCCACCATGTAGTCCACCGCCTTCAGTGCGGCGGCGTAGGTCACGATGGAGTACAGCGGCAGGATCCAGCTCTCAATCACAATGCCGCACACGATGTACAGAAGCACGTTGTAGCCCATCACGAAGCTGCCCACCGACAATCCGATGCGCTTGGCGAAGATCACCGCCATGACCTCCACGCCGTCGATGGCTCCGCCGTAGCGGATCACCAGGCCGCTGCCCACGCCGGAGATCAGTCCGCCGAACAGCGCGCACAGCAGCAGATCCGTGCCCGCCAGCGGAGACGCCATGGCCACGTCGATGGGCAGCACGTCCGTGATCAGCCATGCGCCGATGGAGTACACCAGCACCGCATAGATGGAATAGATCGTAAAGATTTTCCCCTGGCGCTTCAGCCCGTACAGAAACAGCGGGATGTTCAGCAGCACCAGAAACAGCGACAGCGAAAGGTAGTCCGGTGTGACCTGGGACAGCAGCATGCTCGTGCCGGAAATTCCGCTGTCGTAGAGCTTCACCGGGGCCAGAAACACCGTCACGCCAAAGGCGTTGATGAGGCCCGCAATGGTAATCATGAGAAGGTTTCGCTTCTTGATTTTCTGGGTGTTGTGCATCTTATGCTTTATCTCCTCTCTATGCAGTCGAAGGTGGGATTTCTTCAGTATAACATGTGTCCGGAAACGCGCGCAAGGCGGCGGCGCGACCGTTTGGAAAAATTCGCGGAATGCTTGCGCGGCTTCGGGGCAGGATAGAGGAAAGAATCTGCCGCAGGAGGTCTTGCCAGATGTTCACGATGTTTTTCCGGGCCATATTTCTCTATGGAATCCTGATTCTCACCATGCGGCTGCTGGGCAAGCGCCAGCTGGGCGAGTTCCAGCCCTTCGAGTTCGCGCTGACGATCCTGCTGGCCGACATCATCTCCGGGCCCATCGGCAGCGTGTCCACGCCGCTGCTCTACGGCGTGCTGCCGGTGATGGCGGTGATCGTGGTGCACGGCGTGCTGACCATCGCCTGCATGAAGTCGGACAAGCTGCGCGCGGTGATCTCCGGCAAGCCCACGCTGGTGATCTCCCGGGGCGTGATCGACCGCAGGGAGCTGAACCGGCTGTGCCTGAGCCTGTCCGATCTGCTGGAGGGACTGCGTGGGGCGGGCTTTCTGGATCCCACGGAGGTGGGCACGGCGGTGGTGGAGGCCAACGGAACCATCTCCGCCTTCGCCGACGCGCAGAAGCGCCCGCCCAACACCGCCGAATTGCAGCTGAATCCGGGCTACGAGGGCCTGCCGATGATCCTCATCATGGACGGCCGATTGCAGGAGAAGAACCTGCGCACCACCGGAAAGAGCGCGGCCTGGCTGACTGGCCTGCTGTCCGGGCGTGCGTTGAGCGCAGAGAATGTGTATCTTGCTGCGCTGGACACCCAGGGCAGGCTCACCCTGCAAATGCGGGACGACACCCTGATCTCCTTCCAGGCTATGCCCGCGCAGGAGGTGACGTGGTGAGATGCGCCGGACGATCCTGATCACCCTGACCACGCTGCTGGTGTCCATGATCCTGTGCACCCTGTCCCGCATCAGCGTCCACCGCGTGGTGAACCACGCCCGCCACCTGCGCACCGAGGCCATCGAGGCCATGGACGCGCAGGAGGTACAGCGGGCCGAGACCGTGCTGGTGGAGCTGGCGGGGTTCATGGAGGACAGGCAGCCGCTGCTGGAGGTGTTGTGCGAGCATGACGACCTGCACGAGATCAAGGCCGCCATCATCGATGCTCAGGCCTCCATCGAGTTCGGCATCACCGATGACTTCTATCAGGCCATCTATCGCTTCGGCGAGGGCCTGGAGCACATCGCCGACGTGGAGAGCGTGCGCCTGACGAACTTCTATTGACGCAGCGCAGATGCTTGCGCAGCGTTGCTTCGCGGAACCCCGACGCAGGATCATTTCCATCGACCCCGGTTGACGGGCGCACCCTCGCTCCATTATAATAGTACGGAAGCATTGAATGGAGGTGAACTGCATGGGCGATGAAGCGTGGATGGCCGAGGCCCTTCATGAGGCGGAGCTTGCCGCCCGGGAGGGGGAGATCCCCGTGGGCTGCGTGATCGTGCGCAGCGATCAGATCATCGCCCGTGGCCACAACCTGCGGGAGCAGACCGGCGATCCCACCGCCCACGCGGAGGTCGTGGCCATCCGCCGCGCCGCACAGGCGCTGGGCTGCTGGAAGCTGAGCGGCTGCACGATGTACGTCACCCTGGAGCCCTGCCCCATGTGCGCCGGGGCGATTTCGCAGGCCCGCATCTCCCACCTGATCTACGGCGCATCCGACCCCGCCTATGGCTGCGCGGGCAGCGTCTACCGCATCCCGGAGGACCCCGCCTTCAATCACTTCTGCATCTGCGACGGCGGCGTGCGGGAGGCGGACTGTCGCGGCCTGATGGAGAACTTTTTCAAAAATCGCAGGGACTGAGCGCATATTCGCATACGAAATGTATAATAATGCGCAATATTCAATTGTTATGCAACTATTTAACCGCAATTACACATAAATATGCATATTGACCCTTGATTTTCCAGAAAAAGCGTGTATAATATACTCCAGAAAACAAAAACGACCGCGCTGCGGCTGCGAAACAGGAGTCAAGGATCATGGAAAAGAAGAATTACAAGAAAATTGTGTTGGCATATTCCGGCGGACTGGACACCTCCATCATCATCCCCTGGCTGAAGGAGAACTACGAGGGCTGCGAGGTCATCGCGGTCTCCGGCAACGTGGGTCAGGTGGGCGAGCTGGACGGCCTGGAGGAGAAGGCGCTCAAGACCGGCGCCTCCAAGCTCTACGTGGAGGATCTGAACAAGGAATTCGTCGAGGACGTGATCATCCCCTGCGTGCAGATGGGCGCGAAGTATGAAAACACCTACCTGCTGGGCACCTCCATGGCACGCCCGATCATCGCCAAGCGCCTGGTGGAGATCGCCAAGGCGGAGGGCGCGGACGCCATCGCCCACGGCTGCACCGGCAAGGGCAACGATCAGGTTCGCTTCGAGCTGGCGGTGAAGGCCTTCGCTCCCGACATGCCCATCATCGCTCCCTGGAGAATCTGGGACATCAAGGGCCGCGAGGAGGAGATCGACTACGCCGAGGCGCACAACATCCCGCTGAAGATCAGCCGCGAGACCAACTATTCCAAGGACAAGAACATGTGGCATCTGTCCCATGAGGGTCTGGAGCTGGAGGATCCCGCCAACGAGCCGAAGTACGCCGGCAACATGGAGATGGGCGTGACCCCCGAGGAGGCCCCCGAGCAGGCCGAGTACGTCTCCATCAGCTTTGAGAAGGGCGTTCCGGTGGCAGTCAACGGCGAGAAGATGAGCGCCGTGGATCTGGTCTGGAAGCTCAACGAGCTGGGCGGCAAGCACGGCGTGGGCATCATCGACATCGTGGAGAACCGCCTGGTGGGCATGAAGTGCCGCGGCGTGTACGAGACTCCCGGCGGAACCATCCTCTACCACGCCCACGAGATGCTGGAGCAGCTTTGCCTGGACAAGTACACCCAGCACTACAAGCAGCGCATGGCGCTGGAGTTTGCGGATCTGGTGTACAACGGCCAGTGGTTCTCCCCGCTGCGCGAGGCCATGAGCGCCTTCTGCACCAAGACTCAGGAGACCGTCACCGGCACCGTGAAGCTCAAGCTCTACAAGGGCAACATCATCGGCGCGGGCATGACCAGCCCCTACAGCCTGTATGATCCGGAGATCGCTACCTTCGATGCGGAGGAAGTGTACGATCAGACCTGGGCGGACGGCTTCATCACCCTGTTCGGCCTGCCGACGCAGGTGCATGCCAAGATGAAGGCGAAGAACGGACTTCTGTAATTCAAATGATTGGACGGGGGCGGCCCTTGCGGTCGCCCTCCGTTTTTGGTAAGATATAGTTCGATGTGATTTCAGAGGAGGAACTCCCTATGAAACTTTGGGCAGGCAGATTGCAGGGTCAGGTGGACGAGAAGCTGAACGAGCTCAACGCCTCCATCGGCTTCGATTCCAGAATGTATAAGCAGGACATCACCGGCTCCATGGCCCACGCGAGGATGCTGGGCAAGCAGGGCATCATCCCGGCGGAGGACGCGGAGAAGATCGTTTCGGGTTTGCAAGACATCCTTTCCGAGATTGAGGCTGGAACGCTTGCGATCGACATGACCAGCGAGGACATCCACACCTTCGTGGAGGGCGAGCTGACCAGGCGCATCGGCGACGCGGGCAAGAGATTGCACACCGCCCGCAGCCGCAACGATCAGGTGGCGCTGGATCTGCGCATGTACCTCGCCGACGAGATCGACAAAACAATCGCGCTGGCGAAGGATCTCATTGCGGCCCTGTGCGCGACCAGCTGGGCTTTGGCGGCATTTGCATGAACTCCATGGACGGCGTGTCCGACCGCGACTTCGCGCTGGAGCTGATGAGCGATCTGTCCATTCTGATGATGCACCTGTCCCGCTTCAGCGAGGAGATCTGCCTGTGGTGCAGCTGGGAGTTCAAGTTCGTCACGCTGTCGGATTCCTTCTCCACCGGCTCGTCCATCATGCCGCAGAAGAAGAACCCGGACATCACCGAGCTGGTGCGCGGCAAGACCGGACGCGTCTACGGCGACCTGATGACCCTGCTCACCGCCATGAAGGCGCTGCCGCTGGCCTACAACAAGGACATGCAGGAGGACAAGGAGGCCGTGTTCGACGCGCTGGACACCGCCCAGCTCTCGCTGGAGGTGCTCGCACCCATGCTGCGCACGGCCACCTTCCACCCGGACAACATGAAGAAGGCGGCGCTGGGCGGCTTCATCAACGCCACCGACGTGGCCGATTACATGACCAGGAAGGGCGTGCCCTTCCGCGACGCCTACTGCGTCACCGGCCAGCTGGTGAACCGCTGCATCGAGCTGGGAACCACGCTGGACGCGCTGCCGCTTGCGGAGTACCGCGCGTTCTCGCCGGTGTTCGACGAGGACGTGTACGCCGCCATCGACCTGCTCACCTGCGTGCGCCAGCGCAGCATCCCCGGCGGCCCCGCCCCGGAGACGGTGAAGCAGCAGATCGAGGCTGTGCGGGCGCAGCTCTGATCTCCGTAGAACGCATTGAAACGGTCTCCAAATCATTTGTAGGGCGGGGTGCCCTCACCCCGCCGGCGGCGAGGCGCCGCGGCCGGTAGGCTATCGCCGTTTGAGTCGAACGTGCCCCTATCCCCATAGATTCAAGGGATAGGGGCACTGTGCTTCTTTCCTTGCGATATGTTTGCCTTTCCCCGAAATCCAGTTTGGCAAGAATGAACTGGATTTCTTACGTTTGGTTCTGAAAATACTGCCCGGCTTCGCTCCGCACCGTAGGGCGGGGTGCTCTCACCCCGCCGCACGGCAATTGTGGTGCTGTCTCGAAACGAGGAGAGTGTTTTGAGACAGCACCTGTTATATTTTGGTAAGCAATGGAGCCGAACGCTTGCTTTTTGCGTCAAAGGGATATAATGATAGGAAATCGATCCGAAAGGAGTCCGATATGCAGAAAAAATCCAAGGCGCTGCGGCTGATCCTGTTCTGGGCGCTGGCGGTCGGCTGGATCGCGGTGCTGTTCTTTTTTTCGGGACAGAACGCGGCGGATTCCAGCGCATTGAGCGGCTGGTTTGTCGATTTTGTGCGCAACATCTTCCCCTTCAACCGCATCCCGGCAGATCAATTGACCTATGTGGTGCGCAAGCTGGCGCACTTCTGCATCTTTGCGCTGGAGGGCTTTCTGCTCTGCCTGGCGATGACGGAGAGCTTCCGGGACAGAACGGTGGGCGCGGTGCTGTCCGTGATCGTCTGCACGGCGCTTGCCGCAGGCAACGAGCTGCACCAGATGTTCTCCGAGGGCCGCAGCTGCGAGGGGCGGGACATGCTGATCGACACCGGCGGGGCGCTGCTGGGCGTCGCCGCAGCGCTGCTGCTGCTCCACATCATCCGCAGGTGGAAGCGCGCACGGGAGAAGTGAATGTTATTATTTGATGAAATCTCCTGTGTGCGCGTGACAAATGCAATTTCAGTGGCTATGATAGAAATGTATGCAAAAAATCAAAGGATTACAGATACAGGACAGGTGAGTAAATCATGACGAAGATCAATATCATTTCCGGTTTCCTCGGCGCGGGCAAGACCACGCTGATCAAGAAGCTGCTGGGCGGCGCGTTCGGCAGCGAAAAGGTGGTTCTGCTGGAGAACGAATACGGCGAGGTCGGCGTGGACAGCGGCTTCATGCGCGATTCCGGCATCCAGATCACCGAGCTGAACTCCGGCTGCATCTGCTGCACGCTGGTGGGCGACTTCAGCCGCGCGCTGGACGAGCTGATCGACACCTATCATCCCGACCGCATCATCATCGAGCCCTCCGGCGTGGGCAAGCTCTCCGATATCCGCCGCGTGGTGGTGGACATGATGGACAGCCACGAAATCACCCTCGAGGGCAGCGCCACAGTTGCCGATGTCGGCAAGTGCCGCATGTACGCCAAGAACTTCGGCGAGTTCTTCATCGATCAGATCGAGAACGCCGAGACCATCATCCTCAGCCGCACCCAGAACACCACCGAGGAGCGCATCGAGAAGTGCGTCAACCTCTTGCGGGAGTACAACGCCCACGCCCGCATCATCACCACCCCCTGGGATGAGCTCACCGGTGCGCAGATGCTGGACGTGATCGAGAGCGCCGAGAGCCTGCTGAGCACCGACGAGGTGGTGCGCCATGCCCACGAGCATGAGCACCATCACGATCACGACCACGACGAGTGCTGCGGCCACGATCATGAGCACCATCACCATCACGATCACGACGATGATGACGGGTGCTGCGACCACGATCACGAGCACCATCACCATCACGACCACGACGATCACGACGAGTGCGACCACGATCACGAGCACCATCACCATCACGACCACGACGATGATGACGGGTGTTGCGACCACGATCACGAGCACCACCATGATCACGACCACGAGTGCTGCGACCACGAGCACCATCATGACCACGATCATGAGTGCTGCGGCCACGATCATGAGCACGAGCATCACCATGATCATGACCACGGCGAAGGCTGCACCTGCGGCTGCCACCACGACCACCACGGCCACCACCACGCGGACGAGGTGTTCCAGAACATCGGCGTGGAGACCCCGCGCAAGTTCGAGGAGGCCGCGATCCGCGCCGCGCTGGACGAGCTGGACGACGAGAAGCGCTTCGGCTCCATCCTGCGCGCGAAGGGGATCCTGCCCCTCACCGACGGCAAGTGGCTGCACTTCGATTACGTGCCCGGCGAGTCCGACGTGCGCTACGGCAGCGCCGATTACACCGGTCGCCTGTGCGTGATCGGCACGAAGATCAACGAGGCCGCGCTCAAAGAGCTGTTCGGCCTGTAAGGAGCGGAATATGGAAGCGGCAGTATACATCGTAACCGGCTTTCTGGAGAGCGGCAAGACGAAGTTCATGCAGGAGATGCTGGCCGACGAGGGCTTTTCCGAGGGCGAGCGCACGCTGCTGCTGGTGTGCGAGGAGGGCGAGGAGGAGTACGATCCCGAGCTGCTCAGGCGCACCAACACCGTGATGGTCACGATGGAGTCCTCCAGTGAGCTGAGCGGCGACGTGCTGGTGAAGCTGGACAAGCAGTACCGCCCGGAGCGCGTGCTGATCGAGTACAACGCCACCTGGATGATGGAGACGCTGTACAAGGCCAAGAAGCCGCAGAACTGGGAGCTGGCGCAGATCATCACCCTGATCGACGCCAACACCTACGAGCTCTACCTCACCAACATGCGCAAGTTCATGGCCGACGGCATCCAGGAGGGCGATCTGATCATCTTCAACCGCTGCAACCAGGACATGCCCAAGAGCAAGTGGCGCAGGGCCACGCTGGCGATGAACAACACCGCCCGCATCTTCTTCGAGAACACCGACGGCAGCATGGACGACGGCGTGGCCGACGAGGATCTGCCCTACAATGTAAATGCCGATCCCGTCGAGATCGGCGACACCGAGTTCGGCATCTTCTATCTGGACGCGATGGAGCATCCCGAGCGCTACGACGGCAAGCGCATCCATGCCAAGGGCCGCGCCTTCCGCATGCAGGACATGCCCAAGAAGTGCTTCGTGTTCGGCCGCCACGCCATGACCTGCTGCGTGGACGACATCGGCGGCATCGGCTTCCTGTGCAAATACGGCGCGAAGGAGCCCGACACCAACGACTGGATCTATCTCACCGCCAAGGCCGAGGCGGGCTTCAGCCCGCTGCACGGACGCGACGCGATCATCCTCATCGAGGAGAGCATCGCGCCCGCCGAGCCTCCGGAGGAGGAGCTGGTGTACTTCACCAACTGATTGGTTCCAAAAATCATCACATAAACGTCGCAATTTGCTTGCCTTGAACGCGGGATTGTGATAGAATAATATACACATTTTGGGAGGTGCGTTGGTATGAAGCGGAATCTTTGGAGATCCATCCTGTGTCTTGCCCTGGTTCTGGTTTTGACGCTTGCTCCGCTGAGTGCCCTTGCCGCGACCAAGACTGCCAAGATTCTGAAGGTCAATGTGGACAAGGCTCGCATGCGCGAGAGTTCCTCCGGTGAGATCATCACCACGCTGAACAAGGGTACGAAGGTGCTCTATCTGAACAAGAAGGAAGGCGCCTACTGCAAGGTGTGCACCACCGACGGCGAGACGGGCTATGTGTATCAGGGCTTTCTGTCCAGCTACGGCGCGGTGCGCGCGGATCAGGTGTATGTGACGAAGAGCTCCATCACGCTGTACAAGAAGTCCGGCAATTCCCTGCGCAAGAGCAGCACGATCAAGGAAGGCGTGTACATGCTGGTGTACAAGACCAACGGCAGCTGGGCGCAGGTCAAGAGCATGACCGGCAAGAGCGGCTATGTGCGGCTCAGCGGAATCAAGAAGGTATTCTGACGGAAATAAGGAGGGTTCCCCGGCTTCGCTGGGGGAATCCTCAGATCACTGACAAAGCCCGTTTCAACATTGAGGAAGCGGGCTTTGTCCGTGGTGAGCCAACGGACGATGGAAGCCGGAGTATGCGGCTGCAGGGCTGTTGGGGAAGGGGCAACAGAATTCACCTGTGGAAGCGGGAGAAATTCTGACAGCCAAAGGAAGCCCGTTTGCGTGTCTTGATCGCGCTGTGGCAGTCCCCGGTGAAGCCGTTGGACAGGCGAACGTCAAAGGCATATGTGATTTGCGACAACAGAGGGAGAAAACAGTATGGGCAAAAGGGGAATGCGCTTCTTCATCCTGATGCTGACGCTTGCGCTCTTGTGCGCATCGGCTGCGGGCATTTGCGCTGCCGAGGACGCAGGGGTGGAATGCGTGGAGACGCCCGCCGCAGCGGAAGCGGACGGCAGCGCTGCCGGGGACGCAGAAGTGGAATGCGTGGAAACGCCTGCCGCAACAGACGAAGTCCATCAGGAGCCGGAAGCGGCAACCTCGGAACCAGAGCCTTCTCAAAGTCCGGAGGCGTCGCCGGATGAAGATGAGACCGCGGCAGAAAGCGCGCCCACTTACAGCATTACCTATGTGCTCAACGGCGGCGTGAACAGTGAAGCCAATCCCGGAACGTACGCAAGCAACGAAGCAATCCAGTTTGCGGACGCAACAAAAGAAGGCTACACGTTTGCGGGCTGGTATTCGGATCGCAAATTGACAAAGTGGATTACGGGCATTGACGCGGGCAGTACAAAGAACCTGACTGTCTACGCCAAGTGGAAGGTCAATAATTATGTGATTGCATTCGACGGAAACGGCGCAGACAATACACCGGCATACAGCCAGAAGGCCGTCTACGACAAGAGCCTTCGACTGACGTCGAACAAGTACAGCCTGCGCGGCTATACCTTTGCCGGATGGAGCTTGGAGCCGGATGGGAGCGAAGTGCTCTATACCAACAAGCAGAGCGTGAAGAACCTTTGTGCCGAGCCTGACGGAACGGTCACGCTGTACGCGCAGTGGAAGATCAACAGCTATTCAATCGTCTACGTTCTGAACGGCGGCGTGAATGCACCGGGCAATCCCACAAGCTATACCGTGGAAGACGAGCTTCAGTTGGCAGATCCGACGCGTGCGGGATATACGTTCGTCGGCTGGTATTCCGACAGAAAGCTGACGAAGCCGGCGTCCGACATTGAAGCGATAAAGGGCAGCAAGATCACCCTTTACGCAAAATGGAAGGCGAATACCTATAGCTTCGTGTTTTACGGCGGCAAAGCGGGCAACGACGCCCCTTACAGCCAGACGATGACCAGCGGAAAGAGTGGAAAGCTGCTGGCGAACCGGTACAGCCTTGTCGGCTACCAGTTCAAGGGCTGGGCGACCGAAGCGGACGGCTCGGGCAGCAGGTATTCCAATATGCAGCGAATCAGCGGCATTGACGTGGAAAACGGCACGGTGATTGCGCTGTACGCGCAGTGGGAGGCCAACAGGTATTCAATTGCCTACGTTCTGAACGGCGGCGTGAATGCACCGGGCAACCCCACAAGCTATACCGTGGAAGACGAGCTTCAGTTGGCAGATCCGACGCGTGCGGGATATACGTTCGTCGGCTGGTATTCCGACAGGAAGCTGACGAAGCCGGTGTCCGACATCGGAGCAATGAAGGGCAGCAAGATTACCCTTTACGCAAAATGGATGGCGAACACCTTCACCTTCGTGTTTTACGGCGGAGAAGCGGGCAACGACGCCCCTTACAGCCAGACGATGACCAGCGGAAAGAATGAGAAGCTGCTGGCGAACCGGTACAGCCTTGAAGGCTATCAGTTCACAGGCTGGACGACCGAACCGGACGGTACTGGCAGCAGGTATTCCAATATGCAGCTTATCAGCGGCGTGGACGTGGAGAACGGCGCGGTGATTGAGCTGTACGCGCAGTGGAGGGCCAATCTCAAGAAGATCACGTTCAACGGCGTTGAATACTATGTCGTAAACACCCCGACAGATGTGGTGCAGTTCTCGGAAAAGACCTATCACAGCGTCTGTCAGGCGCCGAATGAGACGGGCACAAATATTTATCCCGGAAAGTGCCTGAATTTCTCGTACTACTACGTCTACTGCCTGCTGAACGGCGTCACCGAACCCGACCTTGCTGCGGGTGCAAGAGGAAAGACGGACGGCAAGATCAGCGTGCACATGAAGGAATTCAGGGATAGCCTCGATCTTCTGAATATGGCCTATGATCTGTTGAACAACGGCAAGCCTCAGATTCTGATGGTAGAAGCCGTCGCCCACGCAGATTCCCGCCATTTCCTTGCATTGGTCGGCTATAAGACGAGCGTGACCAGCAGAGAAACGATGACGGTGGAGGATCTGCTGCTGATCGACAGCTTCGATGGCACGCTCGAATCCATGGATCCTGCAATATCGCCCACGAGCACGCGCGTGCTGTATAAGCAGAAGGGATTATACAAGCTGGGCGCAGTGTATTGATCGAAAGCGCTTGCCATATGCATGAACAAACCAGCTGTGGAGAGCTCCGCAGCCCTGACCACGGAAAAAGCCCGCTTCAACATCGTGAAGCGGGCTTTTCAAACTGTCGAAAAACCCCAAGGAGAGCGCGAGAGGGCCGCTGCCCTTTCGCATTCAAATCGTGGTCGGCGGCATGTACGGCGACCACGGGGCTGATTTTTCTGGAAGAAATCTCATTTCTGGAAGAAAAAATCGCTTCTTTGCAGTTTTTGCGACCGGAATTGTTTGCAATTCAAGCAAAGACTGGTAGGGGTGGCAGTGGCGGGGGAGATACTCCCCCGTCCACCAGCTTGTCAAAAATACTTTTCTGACAAGCTGAAAGCCCGCTTCAACATCGTGGAGCGGGCCTTTCCATGATCTGAGAACCCCTTTGCTCAGCCAGTCAGACTGCGGAAGCCGTGCGCGGAGTCTCATTCCTCCAGATCGATGTGGGGCAGGTTCCACTTGTAGTGCGCGGCGGCGATGCGGATGAGTGCCACCACGCCGAAGCCGGAGAGCATGGCGATCTCGGCGGGCAGGATGCGCATCAGCAGTACGTCCGCCAGCGCGCCGGCCAGGGAGGCCACGGCGTAGATGTGCTTGCGGAAGATGCTGGGCACGCTGCCGGCCAGAACGTCGCGCAGCACGCCGCCGCCCACGCCGGTGATCATGCCCACGAACAGCAGAAGGCCCGTGTTCCTGTCCGCGCCCGCCGATTCGATGCCCAGCACCGTGAATGCCGCCAGTCCCAGCGTGTCCGAGAGGAAGTACAGCTTTTCCCGCAGCTGGGCGAAGGCCCTGGGCTTGCGCTCCTGGGTCAGCTTCAGGATGATGAACACCGCCAGCGCCACCAGAATCGCCAGCACAGCGCAGCGGGAATTGAGAAACACCCGCGGCGGGATCTGGCCGATCATCAGATCCCGCAGCACACCGCCGCCGATGGCCGTCACCAGGCCCAGCATCGTCACGCCGAACAGATCCATCCTGTGTCGCACGCCCTCCATCGCCCCCGATATGGCGAAGGCCACCGTGCCCAGCAGCTCAAAAATCGAAAAGAGTACATCCATTACTTCCACATCTGCATCCTCCGGAAAGCGCTATAAGGCAGTCTAGCGCCAATTGCAGGTCTTGTCAATCCGCCGAAATGTTATATTTTTATGGCTTCCCATCCCAATGGATTGACAATTGCGCCCCGCCGGTATATAGTACGAACGGAGCATGTCTTCAGGGCAGGGTGCAATTCCCGACCGGCGGTAAAGTCCGCGCGCGCCGATGGCGCATGAACCGGTGAAATTCCGGTACCGACCGTAACAGTCCGGATGAAAGAAGGCGCGAAGTCCGTTTTTTCGCCTGCTTGTTTTTCGCCCCGAACGTCTGTTCGGGGCGTTTTTGGCGAAATGCGAACCTCGCCGCGACAATTTGGAGGTGTAAATCATGACCGTAAAAAACAAGACGCACAGACTGACACTCATGGCGATGTTCGCCGCCCTGGCCTACATCGTGATGCTGGTGGGCCGCTTTCCGATCTCCAGCGTGGACTTTCTGAAGTACGACCCCAAGGACGTAATTCTGGTGATCTGCGGCTTCATCCTGGGGCCGATGCCGGCGCTGCTGGTGACCTTCGTGGTTTCCGTCATTGAGATGCTCACCGTCAGCTCCACGGGCCTCATCGGCCTGATTATGAACGTGCTGTCCAGCGCGGGCTTCGCATGCACGGCGGCCTTCGTGTACAAGAAGCGGCACAGCCTGCGGGGCGCGGCGGTGGGTCTGGTGCTGGGCGCGCTGGTGATGACCGCGCTGATGCTTATGTGGAACTACTTCATCACGCCGTATTACATGGGCATGCCCCGCGAGGCCGTCGCGTCGATGCTGGTTCCGGTGTTCCTGCCCTTCAACCTGATCAAATCCGCGCTGAACGCCGCCATCGCCATGCTGATCTACAAGCCCATCTCCCGGGCGCTGCACCGCGCGGGACTGGTGGAACCCGCCGGCGGTCAGGCTCCCGAGAAGAAGAGCGTGGTGGGCGCAATGCTGATCGCCGCGCTGGTGCTGGTGAGCTGCATCTTCATCGTGCTCATCATGAGAGGTATCATTTAACCCAACGTACCATGCTCCAAACGTCAGAAAAGTCCCCGGGTTCATTTGAACTCGGGGACTTTCACAAGGGTGATTCAGCGCTCGCACTCCAGATCCAGCCAGGCGCACTCCTCGGCGCTCAGCGGATATTCGCAGGCGGCGATGTTCATCTTCTGGTTTTCCACATTGGTGGAGCCGGACAGCGCGAACACGTCCAGATCCCTGTGGCTGAAGATCCAGGCCATGGCGATCTGCGCCACGGGCACATTCTTCTCCTTCGCCAGAATTTCGCAGCGGCGCAGGCGCTCGAAGTTCTCCGGGCAGCAGTAGCCCTTCACACCGGCCTCGTCCAGCAGCTCGGCGGCGCGCTCCGGGTGGGCGCTGTCCAGCCGACCGGAGAAGAAGCCCCGGGCCAGCGGGGAGTAGGCGAACACCGGAATGTGGTTCTCGGCGTAGAAGCGTCGCGCGGCCTTGCCGTTGGGACCGGAGATGGTCACGCAGCCGCCGCCCCAGGGATCGTTCACCTGATCCGCCAGGCCAAAGTTGGGGCTGACCACGCTGAAGGGCTGCAGGCCGTGCTTCAGGGCGTAGTCGTTGGCCTCCTGGAAGCGCTCGAGGGTCCAGTTGGACGCGCCGATGGCGCCGATCTTGCCCTCGTCGTACAGGCGGTTGAGCACGTCCACGATGGGCCCGACCGGCACGGTGGGATCATCGCGGTGGAGCAGATACATGTCCAGGTGATCCGTCTTGAGCTTGGCCAGGGTGTTGTGGCAGTCGTGCAGGATGTCGAAGTCGGTGATGCGCTTGCGCCAGCGGTTGTGGTGCGCGCCCTTGGCCAGGATCACCACCTTGTCCCGCAGGCCCCGCGCCTCCATCCACTCGCCGAGGGGTTCCTCGCCGTAGTGGTCGGCGCAGTCGAAGCAGTTCACGCCCAGGGCGTACATGGAATCCAGCAGGGCAAAGGCGGTCTCAAGGCGCTGGTCGAAGTCCGGCGCGTTTTCATAGATCGAGCGGAATGCAGCGAACATCTTCGGCGTGGCGGTGCCGAACACGATGCGGGAAACGGGCTTGTCCACGTGGGGCACGGATGCATAGATCATGGTTGAGCCTCCTTATGCGGTCTGCTTCGCAGCCTGGGCCTCGCGCTTCTGCTGCTCCTTGCGGGCCCTGCGTTCGTCGCGGGTGCCGATCCAGCCGATCAGCATCAGCACGATGGACACGGCGTAGATGCCCACCAGCGGCAGCGTCAGCGCCTCGGTCTTGAGCAGAATCAGCTCGACTGCGTAGGCGATGGAGCCGAGAATCATGATCCACTGGCCAATGTTGAATATCTTTTCAGCGTTTTTCATGGGTATTTCCTCGCTTTGGCGTTTTTCACCGGTTCCAGCCGGTTACATAATCAACAGCAATTGATCCGGTAAGTCGAGTCGTCCGCCTGTACGCGGAGTGACAATTGTGCTATAATGGTATTATAGCACAATCACCGGCGGCTTTCCATAGGCAAACCGGGACTTTTTGATGGCGTTACAAAAGAAGGGGGACGGAATGATGAGCAATACGATGTTGGCGTTTCTGGGCGCGGTGATCCCGCTGGTGGGAACTACGCTGGGCGCGGCGATGGTCTTTTTCCTGAAGGGCGAGATGAAGGCGAAGCTTCAAAAGGCGCTGCTGGGCTTCGCGTCGGGCGTGATGATCGCGGCCTCGGTGTGGTCGCTGCTGATTCCGTCCATCGAGATGGCGGAGGCCTCCGGCGGCGCGGCATGGCTCCCGGCTGCGGTGGGCTTTCTGGCAGGCATGGGCTTTCTGCTGCTGCTGGACACGCTTATTCCCCACATGCACATGGACTCCGACTGCCCCGAGGGCTGCCACTGCGGCCTGGGCAAGTCCAAGATGCTGGTACTGGCGGTGGCGCTGCACAACCTGCCCGAGGGCATGGCGGTGGGCGTGGTGCTGGCGGGCATGCTCTCCGGCAGCGCGCTGATCTCCACGGCGGGCGCGTTCGCGCTGGCCATCGGCATCGCCATTCAGAACTTCCCCGAGGGCGCGATCATCTCCATGCCCCTGATGGGCACGGGCCTCACCCGAAAGCGGGCCTTCGCTTACGGCTTCCTCTCCGGTGTGGTGGAGCCTGCGGGCGCGCTGCTCACGGTGCTGCTCACCTCGCTGATCCAGCCCGTGCTGCCCTTCATCCTGGCCTTCGCTGCGGGCGCGATGATCTACGTGGTGGTCGAGGAGCTGATCCCCGAATCTCAGGCGGGCGCGCACTCCAACATCGGAACCATCGGCGCGGCGCTGGGCTTCGCACTGATGATGGTGCTGGATGTGGCGCTGGGGTAAGTTTTTGTGGCGGGGGAGTATCTCCCCCGCCACTGCCACCCCCTCCAGAAATCCACCGCGCCCGATGGGCACAATGGATTTCTGCAAGGAAGCGATTTTGCCAAAGCAATCGCAACTCTATCGCGATCGCGACTGCTATGGCAAAATCAGCAGCGATCCCGCCGTACACGCCGGCGGGATCGATTTCAACGCGAGAGGGTTCTGACCCTCTCGCGCTCTCCTGGGGTCTCTATCGTTTGTGGCGGGGGGAGTATCTCCCCCTGACGAAAACAAGCGCGGGAACTGTCATTGCGGCAGTTCCCGCGCTTGATATTATCGTTTTACGCCTCGACTTCCTTGGCCACGTCCACCCAGGCGGTGTAGCCGGAGAGCTCCTCCAGTTCGGGGATGGTCAGCTCGATGGCGCTGTTGCTGCTGCCTGCGGCGGGGTACACCGTCTCGAAGCGCTTCAGGGATTCGTCCAGATACACCTTCACGCCCTCGTTCACGCCGAAGGGGCACACGCCGCCCACCGCATGGCCGACCATCTCCGCGGCCTGATCGGCGGTGAGCATCTTGGCCTTGGTGTGGAATGCGTCCTTGAACTTGCGGTTGTCCACGCGGATGTCGCCTGCGGCAACCACCAGAATCGCGCCGCCGTCCACCAGATAGGACAGCGTCTTGGCGATACGCGCGCCCTCCACGTTCAGAGCCTGGGCGGCCAGCTCAACGGTGGCGCTGGAAACGTCAAATTCCTGAATTCGGTCCTGCATATTCCACTTCTGCAAATAGTTGCGCACGCGCTCGATGGACATGGTACATTTTCCTCCATAGTTGTCATTTCCTGCAATTATAGCATGAAAAAACCGCATATTCAATTCGCGAGACGACGAAATATGCGGTTTACTCCGAAATAATTGGAAAATTTGGAAAAAATTGGCAAGTTACAGATGGAACTGTTGCAGCTATATACAGTCTAAACGGAGCGAGATTTGTGAAAAGGAGATTGAAATAAATGCGTCGGATGATGGAAAACAGGCTGCTGCGCAGCTTTTGTGCGCTGGGACTGGGTATGGCTCTGCTGCTGGCGGGCGGCGCGGGATTCGCTCCCGTGTCTGCGGAGCGCGTGGTGGAGCCCGCGGCACAGCCCGCAATCGATCTGCCGCTGGCGAACCTGCCGGAGCAGGCGGAAGCTGAATGCGATGCGGAATCCCGCCGGATAGACCCCGACAGGCCGATGATCGCCCTGACCTTTGACGACGGCCCCGGCCCGGGCACTCGGCGCATCCTGCGGGCGCTGGAGGCGGTGGATGGCCGCGCCACCTTCTGCATGGTGGGCGACCGGGTGCGCGATTACGCCCAGACCGCGCGCATGGTGGCATCTCAGGGCAGCGAGATCGCCACCCACACGCTGAGCCACCCCAATCTGGCGAAGCTGAGCGCCGGGGAGGTGCGCGCCGAGCTGGAGGAGAGCATCGCGGCCATCGAACAGGTCACGGGCGTGCGGCCCGGGGTGCTGCGTCCGCCCTACGGCAGCACCAGCGAGACCGTGCAGCAGATCTGCCGGGAGATGGGCGTGGTCATCGCCAACTGGAACGTGGACACCGAGGACTGGCGGGTGCGGGACGCGGATGCGATCCTGAACCACGTGCTGGACAACGCCCGGGACGGCGCGATCGTGCTCTGCCACGACCTCTACCCGGAGACGGCGGCAGCCATGGAGCGGGCGGTGGAGGCGCTGGCGGAGCGGGGCTACCAGCTGGTGAGCGTATCGGAGCTGCTCGAGGCCCGGGCAGGCGGCGGCAGCGCGGGAAAAATCTACTACGCCGCGTAATTTTCCGCAGGTTTTTGTGTCAAAGCGCTTTTGCGGCGGATTTCGGTTGCAGAACCGGGCGGATTTTGCTATAATGGAAGCAGAGAGGAGGCGGGCGCATGGGAATCTATCTTCCGGTACCGGTTGTGGCGGCGGTTCTGGCCTTTTTCTACGGGAGAACCATCCACAGCGCGTGGCTGCCCGCCATCATCACCTTCATATGCGTGCTGGTCGGGGGCCTGCTCTTTCAGGGGGTGGGTCAGATTGCCGGTGTGGTGGTCAGCGCGCTGATCATCTTCCTGCTGTTCACCCATCCGGCCCAGAAGCGCGCGGCGGAGGAGGCTGCGGCGCGCGACAAGGACGCGTCCACCCTGCCCAACGAGGAGGACGCCTGATCGAACAACTGAGAGGGTCTGCCCGGCGGCTGTGAGGCACAGCAGCCACAAGGCTGTCGCCGTTTGAATTGACGAACCTCTGACCCCACTGATTCAAGGGTCAGAGGTTCTTCGCTTCTTTTCTATTCTTCGTTTTCTGATATACCCGAAATCCAGTCCGGCGCGGCGTGGCGCCGCCGCAAGTTGCCTATCGGCGTTTGAGCGAACGCAAATCGACCCCGTAGATCATGGGGTCGATTTGCTATGCTTCGTTTTTAAAGTGTCTTTCTTGCGTCCGGTTTGGGAATATGGCACAGATTCGCTCTGTGCCGTAGGGTGGGATGCCCACATCCCGCCGGCGGCGTGGCGCCGCAGCCACAACGCTTCGCGGCAGGCTGGGCCTGCGGCCACATCGCTTCGCCGGCGGCGTGGCGCCGCAGCCACAACGCTTCGCGGCAGGCTGGGCCTGCGGCCACATCGCTTCGCCGGCGGCGTGGCGCCTCGCCGCTCAGCTTTGCCTGCGGTACTGGGCGGGGGTGCAGCCGAACGCCCTGCGGAACACCTTGCCGAAGTAGCTGGCGTCGGTGAAGCCGCAGGCGGCGGCGATCTCCGCGGCGCTCATGGCGCTCTCTCGCAGCAGGCGCGCGGCGGCATCGACCCGATGGCGGGTCAGGTACTCGGTGGGGGTGATGTCCAGTGAGCGGGTGAAGCAGCGGAAGCACTCGCGCTCGCAGACCCCGGCGGCAGCGGCCACGTCGCGCACACGAATGGGTTGAGCGAAGTTCTCGTGGATGAAGCTGAGCATGGCCTTCAGCCGCAGGCTGCTCTCCCGGGGCGCGCCGCCTCCCTGCAGCTCGGGCGCAGCCATGCGGTAGAGCAGCGCCCAGGCGGTGCACAGATGGGCGCAGACCTCCAGCTCGTAGCCCTCCGCATCCCCCTCGGCGGCTACGAAGGTGGCATTGAAGGCCGCGAGCACAGGCTGAGCGGCGGGATCCTGTGCGCGGAGGATGCGCGCGTTCAGGCTGGCGCAGCTTGCGATGGGCCCGATGTAGCGCCTTCCGATCAGCCCCGCTCCGGAGAGCAGCACGCCGTCGAAGAGCTGGGTGTGGGTGCATCCGCAGTCGCTGCCGGGCGCGGCGATCACCTGGTGCAGCACGTTGGCGTTGACAAAGAAGCCGTCGCCCGCGTGCAGCAGCACGCTCTCCCGCTCCAGATCCAGCTCGACGTGGCCTCGGTGGATGACAGCGAACTCGAAGTAATCGTGCCAGTGCCACAGCGCGCCCCGGTTGGGATAGCGGGTCAGCTCGCCCTCCATGGCGGAGTAGGGGAAGTCCGGACTCTGGATGCGCACCAGCTCCCGCTGGCGCGGGGTCAATGGGACGCTGTCGGTATGCAGAATCATGCGTTTTCTCCAAATGCTGTCGGTATTTTACCGGATCAGGTCGAGATTATCGCTTTTCTTTTCCTTGTATGTGCGGTATACTTCCATTATACCAGCTGCGCAGCCAAGGCGCAAGCGGGTGGATTCGGCGGCGCATCCGCTTGCGTCTACCGGATTTTCTTCAAAAAGGCGCGCACGATCTGTTTTCGCACTTTTCAGGCAGTGCGCGCCGCATTTTTTCGGGGATGCTACGGGATATGTCGGGATATTACCGGAATACGTCGCGATTATCCCTTTTATTTTCGACAAATGTACAGTATAATTCCATTATGCCCGAATTGTGAGCAACGCGCAAGCGGGTGGCGCAGCATACCGGTTTGCCAGAACGAGCCCTTGCTGCGTGAATCTTCTTCAAAGAGGCGTCCCCTCCCTGTATACGCCCATACAGGAAGGGGACGCCGATATTTGTACTTTTATGCCTTCGGAACACTGCCGTCCGGCACGTCCAGCACCATCTGGGCGTAGGGCAGGCGCTCGAAGTCCATGCTGCGGTAGAGCTTTTCGGCGCGGAGGTTGTCCGGCTCGATCTCCAGGCGGTAGCGCGCTGCGGGCAGCAGCGCCTGAAGGTTCTCAAACAACTCGTGTCCCAGCCCCCGGCCCCGGAATTCGGGCTTGATGTAGACCTCGTCGATCCACACCGCAGGCCCTCCGGCCTCCTGGGAGTAGGTTCTGCACAGCAGGGCGTAGCCGGCAACCTCGCCGTCGGCCTCGAAGATCAGGCCCTGCATGTAGTCGCCGGAGCGCATCATCTCGTCGAAGCCGCGCACGAGGTAGCTGTCCGGCACGGGATGCATCACGGCGGGGGAGTGATAGAAATCGTGGGCCATGCGCAGGTAGGCTGCGCGGTCGGTTTCCTGAATTCTGCGGATCATTTTATGGTTCCCTTCGATGAGATATTATTCCACCTCGGCCTCGTCCTCGATGCCGCCGCGCGTGGGGATGTTCAGCGGAACGAACTCGCCCCGGCGGCTGTGGGCGCGCTGCACCTGCAGGGCGTGCTCCACGGTCACGTCGTGGGAGGCGCGGATGCGGCGCATCAGCATGGTCACGATGCGCTCCATGTCGCTTCCGGCGCGATAGTCGGTCTCCACGGAGAAGTCCGCGCGGCCCTGCAGGAGCAGATCGTCGGCCAGCTCGGTCTCTCCGGGCGGGTGCACCGCGATGGCGAAGCCGCCCTTCTGCTTGGTCATCTTCATGCAGGGCACGTCGGTCAAGCCGTCGGCGATGTAGATCATGTTGGAGAAGGGGATGCGGCGCTTGTACTCCGGGGTGAAGGCGTTCAGATCCCGGTCGTTGGTCACGTCCAGGATGCCCTTGTTGATGCGGAACAGATACTGGGTCTTGGAGGTGTAGTTCACTGCCGAGCAGGGCCACACCGGAAGCCCCGATTCGTCGTAATAGAAGGACGCGGCGAAGATGGCCTTGAACTCGCGGCCGATGCGGCTGCCCTCGATGATCTCGGTCTGGCCGGAGGAGATGATGTAGTGCTCCACGTCCACGTCCAGGGTTTTACCGATCTCCCGGATGCGGCCGAACCAGTCCTCCACGCCGGGGAAGAACTCCACGCCCTTGCCCAGCTCGTGCAGCGCCTCGCGGGTCAGGCGCATGCTGCCCTTTGCCATGCGCTGCATCAGATAGAGGTAGGTCAGCACGCCGTCCATCTGGTTCTCCTGGGTGAACCTCTGGCATGCACCCCAGAACTCATTTGGCTCCACGTTGATGCCCGGCAGGAAGGTGTACTCCTGCATGTCCTTGGGGGACAGCGTCTTGTCAAAGTCGTAGATCAGTGCGACGATGGGCCTGGACACGGTGAAAACCTCCCTTCACGGCGGCGAGGGCTGTTGAAAAACGCGCGGGCGCACCGCATGCACGCCCGCGTGGGTTGAGCTTATGATCGGCCTGCTTACTGCACGGGCACGTCCTGCACGGGCGCGTCGGTGGCGGCGGCACCGTTCACCGGATTGGCCTGGATGGTCTCGATGGGCTGGATCAACTCAGGCTCCGGGGTCGATGCGGCGGACGGCGTGGGCGAAGCCACGCCTGCGGCGTAGGGCGCGCTGTCGGAGAACAGCAGGGTCTGGGTGTTGCTGTCGGCGATGCCGCTGGCCTCGAGACCGGCGCGCTCCTGGAAGGCCTTCACAGCGGTCTGGGTCTTGCCGCCGAATGCGCCGTCGCGGTCGCTGTTCAGGTAGCCCAGCTGGTACAGGCGCTCCTGAAGCTTGAGCACGTCGTCGCTCTTGTCGCCCTTCTGCAGGATGGCGTAGGCCACGGGGGTCTGGGTGGGCTCAGGGGTCGAGCTCTGCACGGTGACCTTCTGGCCGCTGATGATGGCGGTCAGCTCGGCGGCGGACTTGGCGCTCTCCAGCTGCGTGATGGCGTTGCCGATGATCTGCCAGTTCGCCTCGGACTTGGACACGGCGTTTGCGTCGCCCACGGACATGGCGTCCATGGTGATGGCGCTGTAAATGCTGTCCTGAATGGTGGTCAGGGCGGAGAGGAAGGTCGCGTCGTTTGCGGCGGGCTCGGCGGGCATCAGCGCGTCGATCTCGGCCTGATCCTGGGTCAGTGCGTTGACCATGGCCAGCGTGCCGTCGGAGGTGTACTGGCCGATGCGCGCGTTGATGTAGTCGCTCTGCACGTGGGACTTGATCAGCGCCACGCCCTGCTCATAGAAGGTATCGGTCACGCCCTCGATGGGTGCGGAGCTCTGGCTGCCGCGGATGTAGCCGATCCACTTGATCGCGCCGAACACCACGGCGGCGACAACCACCAGCGCGATGAGGATCTTCACGATCTGGGACACGCCGAAGCGGCCGGCGCGGCGGTAATCCCCGTAGTCCGCATCGTCAATGTCGTCAAACACGCCCTCCTGCGGATCCTCCGCGTAGCCGTCGTAGGGGCGGTTCTCGTCATAGTCCCCGGCGTAATCCGCTTCCGGCTCTCCGGCGCGATCCTCCGGGCGCTCCTGATAATCGTCGTACACGGGCGCGGCGCCGCGGCGATGGCGGCCGCCCTTGCGGGACTGGTCGTCCTCCAGCTTGCGGATGTACTCGCTCACGTCCCGGGAGATGCCCGCGCGTCCAGCGGACTGGATCGGGCGGCTGCGGAACTGGGAGAGGTCGATGGCCTCGTCGGGCTGCAGCTCCTCGTCGATGGCCTCCAGGGTATCCTGGGTGGCGCGGAAGATGGGCTCGCCCTCGGCGAAGGCGGCTTCACCGGCGGGGCGCTCCGGCTGCTCCGGTTCGGGTTCGGCTTCCGGCTCCGGCTCGGGCGACATGGCCGCGCGCACGTCCTTTCGCACGTTCTCGGGCATGGAGCCGCCCTCGTACACGGGCCGGTAGGTGGTGCGGCTGTCGGGCGCGCCGCCCTCCTGGGCCGCGTCGTCCATGCTGGTATAGGTGGTACGCGTATAGCCGTTCAGCGGCTCAAAGCTCGTCTGACCGGGCGCAATTGTAAACTGGGCAGAGGTATACGGGATGCCTCCGAAGCGGTTGTCGCCGATGGGCGCCTGGCAGCTCGGACAGATCTGATCGTCCGGCCGGATGGTTTTCCCGCACTTCGAGCAAAACATGCGATGTCCTCCTCTTTCGTTCCAGCGTTTGGATTAAGGCATATAAACACATAGAACCATTCTACCTTACATGATAGAATGGTTCCATTTATACGTCAAGAATTTTATTGTGACTTTCCTTGGACAATTCCTGTCACAATCAAATAAGAAGGAATTCCGATGGATTCCGGCGTTGCGTCAGCCCGTGTACACCGGCGGATTGCAGTTCTTGCAGGCGCCCATGCCCTCGTTCATGGCCTCGCGGATGGTCAGTGCGCGGCGGTTGGACTGGGTGCCGCAGATCTCGGCGGCGTGGTAGTATTTCGCGTTGGAGTAGACCGAATACACGATGGTGTTCAGGATGGCCTCCTGCTCGGCGGCATGCTGGGCGGCGGCCTCCTCGTCGGTGAGGGGCTCCTGGGTGGCGGAAGCGGCGGCGTCGGCGGCCTGCTGCTGGGCCAGCAGCTGGTCGATGTTGGACAGCGCGGTCACGATGCCGTCATCCGGGGCGATGGTCACGGCCACGGGCAGGTGCGCCATGGGAGCCTCCTGGGGCAGCTCGGCTGTGGGCAGCAGGAGCGCCAGCAGCACCGCCATCTCCATGGTGGCCACGCAGCTGAGCAGCACGCGGCCGCGGGTGCGGAACACGCCCCTCCGCCACAGATAGGCGATGCCGATGGGCGGCAGCAGCAGGGTCAGCAAGAGTCCCCCCAGCGCGCGATTGCTGCGGCGGGTCGGCTCCGGCGTGTCCATGTTGGGGGTGTAGGCCGAGCCGTGGGTGGCGGTGTTGCGTTCCTTCATGGGCTTCAGGCTTCCTTTCGCTGGGCCTTGAGCTGTTCGAGGGCGGTGGCCAGCTGATCCGGGCAGGACGTGCCTGCGCGACACTGGATGCCCTTGCACTTGGCGATCACGTCGTCGATCTTCATACCCTCCACCAGAATGGAGATGCCCTGGGTGTTGCCGTGGCAGCCGCCGATGAACTCCACGTGCTTGATGGTGTCCGCGTCGGCGTCGATCAGGATCATCTGGGAACAGGTTCCGCGAGTCTTGTATTTGAACATGGTCAAACCTCCTATGAATTCACTGATATTATATACGGACGGCGCGGCAAAGTCAAGAATGGCCCGCAGGGCGCAGATTCTTGCGCGCCGGGGCTTGAAATTCTGTCGAAATGGTTGTATCATGGTAATCGGAGATTTATGATTTTTCAGGAGGTTGAACATCTATGAGCATAACCAGGACCAGCTTTGGCCGCCTTCCCGACGGCCGCGAGGCGGATCTGTACATTCTGAAGAACGTGGCGGGCGCGTCCGTGGAGATCACCAACTACGGCGGCATCCTGCGCGCCATCAATGTGCCGGACAAGAACGGCGAACTGGGCAACGTGCTGCTGGGCTACAAGGACGTGAGCGGCTACGAGCCCTGCTGCGGCTACCTGGGCGCGCTGATCGGCCGCGTGGGCAACCGCATCGCCAAGGGCGAGTGCACCGTGGAGTGTCAGGAGCTGCACCTGGCGAAGAACGAGGGCGGCAAGAACCATCTGCACGGCGGCAACCTGGGCTTCAACCGCAAGTTCTGGGACGCGACCCCCGTGGAGGGCATCTGCGAGGACAGCCTGATCCTGAAGCTCGTCTCCCCCGACGGCGAGGAGGGCTATCCGGGCACGCTGAAGGTCATGGTCACCTACACCTGGACCGATGAGAACGAGCTCATCATCCGCTATGAGGCCGTCTCCGACAAGGACACCCTCTGCAACCTGACCAACCACTCCTACTTCAATCTGGAGGGCGAGGGCAGCGGCACCGTTCTGGATCATACCTTCGAGATCAATGCCGACACCTTCACCGTGGGCGATTCCGAGCTGATCCCCACCGGCGAACAGCGCGACGTCACCGGCACGCCCTTTGACTTCCGCAACGCCACCCGCCTGGGCGACGTGATCGCACAGACCGAGGAGAACGACCAGCTGCGCGCGGGTCACGGCGTGGATCACAACTTCAACATCAACGATCCCGAGGCCGGCCTGCGCTTTGCCGTCGAGGTCAACGCACCCGTCAGCGGCCGCGTGATGAACGTGTTCACCGACATGCCCGCCGTGCAGTTCTACGCCGGCTGCTGCCTCGACAGCATCCACGAGGGCTCCTGCGGACGCAAGTACGGCCGCTTCGAGGGCTTCTGCCTGGAGACCCAGTACGCCCCCGATTCCATCAACCATCCCAACTTCCCCGACAGCGTGCTCTACGCCGGCGAGAAGTACGACTACACCACGGTCTTCGCCTTCGACACCGTGGAGGAGTGAGGGGGTTACGCTTAGGGGACGCTGTCCCCTAAGAACCCCTGCCAGGGGAAATGATTTCCCCTGGACCCCTCAATATGGCGCGCAATGCGCGCTTGAGAAAATAATTATATAAAATTTCAGCGGCGCGCAGCGTCGCTATGCGGGGATTCTTAAGGGCATCATGCCCTTAAGCGGGGTTTCAGGGGCAGCGCCCCTGACGTTCCCCCGTCTCCCCCAGCAACGAGAGGAGTTTTTCAACCATGGAGGTACGCACCCGCTTTGCGCCCAGCCCGACGGGCTACATGCACCTGGGCAACCTGCGCACCGCGCTCTACACCTATCTGTACGCCCGCCGCACGGGCGGCAAGTTCATCCTGCGCATCGAGGACACGGATCAGAAGCGCGAGGTCAAGGACGCCGTGAACGTGATCTACAATTCGCTGAAGATCGCGGGCCTGAGCCACGACGAGGGCCCGGACGTGGGCGGCCCCTGCGGCCCGTACGTGCAGTCCGAGCGCAAGGACACCTACCTGCCCTATGCGAAGCAGCTGGTGGAATCCGGCCACGCGTACTACTGCTTCTGCACGAAGGAGCGCCTGGAGGAGGCCCGCGCCGCAGCTGAGGCAAAGGGCGAGACCTTCAAGTACGACAAGCACTGTCTGCATTTGAGCCGCGAGGAGGTTCAGGCGAAGCTGGACGCGGGCGAGCCCTACGTCATCCGCCAGAACATCCCCACCGAGGGCAAGGCGGGCTTTGACGACGTGATCTACGGCCACGTGGAGGTGGACTGCGACACGCTGGACGACAACGTGCTGATCAAGGCCGACGGGCTGCCCACCTACAACTTCGCCAACGTCATCGACGACCACCTGATGGGCATCACCCACGTGATGCGCGGCAACGAGTATCTGTCCTCCGCGCCGAAGTACAACCTGCTCTACGAAGCGCTGGGCTGGACGCCGCCGACCTACGTGCACCTGACCCCCGTGATGGTGGAGGGCACCTCGAAGAATAAAAAGACCGGCGAATACCTGATGGAGACCGACGAGAACGGAAATCCCGTGCTGGACGAGCAGGGCAATCCGGTCAAGGCCATCGTCAAGCGCAAGATGAGCAAGAGCCAGGGCGATCCCTCCTTCGAGGACCTGCTCAGCAAGGGCTATCTGAGCGAGGCCATCGTCAACTATCTGGTGCTGCTGGGCTGGAGCCCGCGCGGCGAGCGCGAGTTCTACAGCCTGAAGGAGCTGGAGGAGGTCTTTGACCTGGAGGGCCTGAGCAAGAGCCCCAGCTTCTTCAGCGGCGAAAAGATGCGCTGGTTCAACGCCGAGTACATCCGCAAGCTGAGCCCGGAGGCGTACCTGGAGCACGCAACGCCGTGGCTGGAAAAGGTGCTGGATCCCGCGAGGTTCGACTTCAAACGCCTTGGAGAGCTTCTGCAGAACCGCACGGAGGTGTTCTCCCAGCTGCCCGACATGGTGCACTTCCTGGCGGAGATTCCGGAATTCTCCAACGATCTCTACGTCAACAAGAAGCAGAAGAGCACGTTGGAGAGCGCAAAGACCGCGCTGACGGCGCTCAAGCCTGTGCTGGAGGGCATCGATGACTGGACGGAGGCCAATCTGCACGACGTTGTGATGGCCGCGATTCCCGACCTGGGCATGAAGAACGGTCAGGTGCTCTGGCCGATGCGTATCGCCATCAGCGGACAGATGTCCACCCCCGGCGGCGCGTTTGAAATCGCCTACCTGCTGGGCAAGGACGAGACCCTGAAGAGGTTGAACGCCGCACTGGCGAAATTATAAACCATTCGCTTAAACTTGAGGGGCCGCAGCCCTTTTTGCCTCCCTTTACACAAGGGATCCTTAAGAGACGCGAGTGCTATATTTACACAAGCTTGGTGGCCGCGCAGATTCCTGCGCGGCCCTTCTGCGCCAAGGTTTAACCCGAAAGAGATGTCATATGACATATACGGACGATATAATGATGATGTTTTTCAACATTGGGTAATGGCAGAGGTATATATCCTTGAAGAAGAAAGAAATCATCAATCCGGCGCATCCGCATGCGCCGATGTTTACAAAGCGGGAGATCTGGGCGCTGCTGATTCCGCTGATGATCGAGCAGCTGCTCAATTCGCTGATGGGCACCGCGGACACGATGATGGTGTCCAACGCGGGCTCCGCGGCGATCTCGGCGGTATCGCTGGTGGACGCGATCAACTTGCTGCTGATCAACGTCTTTGCCGCCATGGCCACCGGCGGCACGATCATCTGCGCCCAGTATCTGGGCCGCAGGGACAGGGACGAGGCGGTGGAGACGGGCCGCCAGCTGCTGCTGACGGTGTTTGTCATCGCGACGGCGGTGATGCTGGTGTGCACGCTGCTGCGCGGGCCGCTGCTGCGGCTGATCTTCGGCCAGGTGGAGATGGAGGTCATGGAGAACGCCAAGATCTATCTGCTGATCACGGCGCTGTCCTACCCCTTCATTGCGCTGTACAATGCGGGCGCGGCGCTGTTCCGCGTGGACGGCAACTCCCGCCTGCCGATGATGATTTCGATGGTGTGCAACCTCATCAACATCGCCGGAAACGCGGTGCTGATCTTCGGCTTCCGCATGGGCGTGGTGGGCGCGGCGCTGGCCACGCTCATCTCCCGGGTGCTCAGCGCCCTCGAGGTGCTGTATTTCCTGCGCCAGCCCCGGCAGACCATCGTCATCCGCGACTACTTCAGGATCCGGCCGAAGTTCCCCCGCATCCTGAACATCCTGGCGGTGGGCATTCCCACCGGCATCGAAAACGGCATGTTCCACTTCGGCAAGCTGGTGATCCAGTCCTCCGTGTCCACGCTGAGCACCACGGCCATCGCCGCACAGGCGATGACCAGTACGCTGGAGCTGGTGACCGGTCAGGCGCCCATGGGCATCGGCCTGGGCATGATGACGCTGGTGGGTCAGTGCATGGGCGCTGGGCGCGAGGACGAGGCGCGGCAGAACATCAAGCGCCTGACCGTCTATGCGGAGATCGTACTGGCGGCGAGCTGCGCGCTGATGGCGCTGCTGGTGCGGCCGATCACCGTGCTGGGCGGCATGGAGCCTGCCGCCGCGGACATGGCCGTGTGGATGACCTACATCATCAACATCGTCAAGCCGCTGATCTGGACGCTGTCCTTCATCCCGGCCTACGGCATGCGCGCCGCAGGCGACGTGCGCTTCTCCATGACCGTCTCCAGCTGCACCATGTGGCTGTGCCGCGTGGTGATGACCGTGCTGCTGATTCGCGTATTCGGCTTCGGGCCCATCGCCGTGTGGATCGGCATGTTCTCCGACTGGACGGTGAGATCGGTGATCTTCTCTCTGCGCTTCAAGAGCGGCAGGTGGGCGGAGAAGCAGGTGCTCAAAGAAGCAAGCTGAGGTACAGAAAGCAAGGAGTTGCCTTCGGACGGCAAATGTAGGGCGGGGTGCCTTCACCCCGCCGGCGGCGAGGCGCCGCAGCCGGTTGCCTGTCGGCGTTTCAATCGAACGAATCCCTGCCCCGGCAAGAATGGGGCAGGGATTCTGTGTTTCTTTCCTATGCATGTCCAGAATTACACCTCGAAGAAGGCGGCCTCCACACGGGCGCAGAACTCGTGGTAGAGGCGGATGTGCTCCTCCTGCACGCGGTAGGTCTCGGTCTCGCCGGACTCGATGAGCACGTCGCAGTACTGCTTCAATTTGCCGCCGCCCTTTCCGGTGAGGCCGATGCAGGTCGCGCCCTTCATCTTCGCGGCCCGCAGCGCCAGAATCACGTTTTGGGCGTTGCCGGAGGTGGTGATGCCGATGATCACGTCGCCGGGGTTGGCGTAGGCCATCACCTGCTGGGCATACATCAGCTCGCCGCCCAGGTCGTTCACCACCGCCGCGATCACCGCGCCCTGGGCGGTGAGGTCGATGGCAGGAAGGCCCATCTGCAGCGGCAGGTGATCCATGGCCTCGTCCCAGTCGTCGGGCAGGGGGCGCTTCTTCAGGAAGCCCTTCACCAGCTCGCCTACGATGTGCGCGCTGTCGGAGGCGCTGCCGCCGTTGCCGCACACCAGCAGCTTGCCGCCCTTCTTGTAGGAATCGATCATGATTTCGACGGCGCGATCCAGCGCCGGATTGTTTGCGTTCATTGCTCTGCCCTCACTTGCCGCACAGCTTCTTCCAGAGGTTGGGGATGGTCTCCTGGTGGTCGCCGCAGAAGTGCTGGCCCCAGCCGCCGCAGGACACCGGGCGGTTGACGATGTTCTTGCGCGGACGGTAGTAGTACTGGGGATGCTCGTAGCCCAGCGGGCGGCGGAAGTCGCCCAGGTCGATCAGGTCGAAGTTGGCCGTGGTGATGTCGAAGGTGGGGTATTTCAGGTTGCGGGCGATGGACAGCGCCTTTAAAAACACCTCCGGGCCGATCACGCCGGAGCCGAAGTTCATGTACACGCCCTTGTCCATGTGGGCCACCGACCAGCAGATCTTGTGGAAGTCGATGCCGCTGGCCCTGCCGATGGCCTCGAAGCTGCACGTGGGGTGCTGGTGGATGATGTCGGTGCCCAGCGCGATGTGATAGGTGGCGGGGATGTCCAGCCTGTAGGCGTTCCAGAGCACGCAGTCCTCCCGGTGGGGGAAGCGCTCGGGATGCTCGTCGATGTACTTGCCCAGGCTCTCGCCGTAGCCCAGACCCTGCTCCGCGCCCTGCCGGATGGCCTCGTTCATCCAGCCGCCGGTCTCCTCCCACATGCCGAAGGAGCCGTCCTCGATGGCGGTGGGCACGTGCTCGCTGGTTCCGCCCAGGTAGGCCAGCTCGAAGTCGTGGATGGAGCAGGCGCCGTTGCCCGCGATGTGGGTGATGTAGCCCGCCTTCATCAGCGCGATCAGATAGCGGGACAGGCCGCACTTGATGACGTGCGCGCCCATGGACAGGATGATCTGGTGTCCGCCCTCCTTCGCCGCCTGAATGCGGCGCACCAGCTCGTCAAACTCCGGGCTGCCCCAGTCGGGAACGGGGGTCTCGCCGGGGACGGCAAGGGTGTCGATGCGCACCAGATTGTGGCGGTTCTGGGCGGAGTAGGTGGTGATGCCGGAAAAATCCAGCTGCATGCTTCTGCGGTTCATAGGGCTTTCCTCCAGGCAATTTTGGAAAATCATTTGCTGAATTTATTATAATTTGGGCCTGCAAACTTGTCAATCTTTGGAAAACTTTTTCCGATTTATGAGGATTTTTTCGCGTTTTGCAGGATTTTTCATAAATATACAGAAATATTAGGTAAAGGACAATCGTCAAGGAAGGTGGCCGGGTGTGCGCGCAATCAATTCCAGCGTAATGAAACAATCGAATCGCAAGATGGTACTGGGGTGGATTCGCCGCAGACCCATTTCGCGCGCGGAGCTGTCGGATTGCACGCAGCTGACGAGGGCCTCCATCACCCAGATCGTGGATGAGCTGATGGAGGAGGGTCTGGTCACCGAGACCGAGTCCGTGGGCCGCAACAAGCTGGGCCGGAAGCAGACCCAGCTGGCCATCGTCAAGGATGCGATGTACATCGCCGGGGTGAACCTGCGGCGCGTGGGCTACGATCTGGGCGTCATCAATCTGGCGGGCGAGGTGCTCTGGCAGCGCTCCGGAGCGACGCTGGGCCGGGAGGTCTGCACCGTGCTGGATGAGATCGCCGCGCAGCTCAAGGACGCGGTGCGCGCGCTGGAGATCCCGCCCGGGCGCCTCTACGGTGTGGGCGTGGGCGCTCCGGGGCCGCTGGACCGGTGCAGGGGAATGATTCTGAACCCGCCGGACTTCAAGCTCTGGCACAACGCGCCCGTTGTGGAGATGCTGAAGGCGCGCACGGGCTGGAACGTGTTCCTGGAGAACATCTCCAATGCCCACGCGCTGGAGGAGCTGTACTTCGGCGTGGGCCGCGAGGGCGTGCAGAGCTTCATGCTGCTGCGCGTGGACGAGGGCGTGGGCGCGGGGATCGTGCTGGGCGGCCGCCTGTTCAGCGGTCCCAGGGGCCAGAGCCCGGAGATCGGCCACGTGTCCATCGACCGCAACGGCCCGGCGTGCGCCTGCGGAAGACGCGGCTGCTGGGAGCGCTACATCTCCTTTCCGGCGGTCTTGCAGGGCACGCCATTCACCGGCTGGCCGCAGGTGATCGACACTCTGGGCAGAAATCCGGAGGCCGACGCGCTCTTTGCGCGTGTGGCGGAAAATCTGGCCTTTGAAATTGCGAACATCGCCAACGTGTTCGGCCTTGATCGGATTGTGCTCAGCGGCAACTTCGTCTATGGCGGCGAACGGCTGGCCGATGCGGTGAACCGCAACATGCAGGGCCAGTGCCTGTGGGAGATGGGCACGCAGCCCGTGCTGCCCGGACGGCCGATGGAGACCGCCCGCATCGCGGCGATGGCCGCCTACCACAGCATCTTTTCAAATTGCTAAACGAAACAAAAAACGCCCGCATCGCTTTTTGATGCGGGCGCTGTTTTGCGTCGCTTACTTCAGATAGGTGTTCTTGATCCAGCCCAGGGTGCCCTTGTAGTTGACGCGGGTCCAGTAGTTGCCGCGGGTGACGACGGTCACGACGGTGCCACGGGGCAGAACCCTGATCACGTCGTAGGACAGGCCGCCGCCGGCGCGCATGTTGACGTAGCTCGCAGTGACGGTCATGGTCTTGGCGGTGCTGGAGGAGCCGGTGCTGGTGGAGGGCTTGTTGCGGGAGATGTAGCTCTTGCTCACGAAGCCCTGGGTACCTGCGGAGTTCTTGACCAGATAGAACCGGCCGTTTTCGCCCAGCACGGTGACCTTGGTGCCCTTGGAGAGGGTGCCCATGGAGGCGGTGCTGGTGGAAGCGCCTGCGCGGAAGTTCACGCTGGCGGTGGTGTAGGCGGTGAAGTGGGAGTCGAAGTAGTCGGTGCCGGAGGCGTAGTTGGTGTCGCCGTCCGCGATGTACAGGTTCTTGATGTAGCCGATCCTGCCGTCGTCGGTCTCCACCTTGCTCCAGACGTCGCCGTAGCGCAGCACGTCGATGTGGTCGCCGTCGTGCACGGTGCCCAGAGAACGGTACTCCGTGCCCGGACCCTTGCGCAGGTTCAGCGCACCGCCGGAATAGGCCAGCGATACGGTTTCGGCCAGGGCTGCGCCCGTGATCAGCGCCAGTACCAACAGAGCTGCCAGAATTGCTGCAAATTTCTTTTTCATGTCCAATACCCTCCAGTTTTTGAATTGTTTTCCTGTTTGCCTCTTAGACAGGAATATAAGCCAAACGGTTCCCGAAATCAAGGACTTTTTTCCATCTTTTTTCTGACTTGCGCCTCGGTGCGTTTTTGTGAAGAAAATTGAAGATTTCTTTGCAAACCGCGTTGCTTCGGCGGGCTTCGGCTGGTATAATGTAACTTAGAAATGTATGCTCAGGAGGGAAAATATATGGCAAGTTTCTTTGAGGAAAATCGTGCGCGCCTGGAGAACTTCAGCCGCGTGTCCAAGACCGTGGGCGTCCGCGCGGACTACGTGCAGGGCGGCGGCGGCAACACCTCCGTCAAGCTCGAGGGCGGCAATATGGCCATCAAGGCCTCCGGCTTCTGCCTGAAGGACATCGAGGTGAACAAGGCCTACGCGGTGCTGGACTACGAGGCCCTGCGCACGTTCTACTATGGCTCCAACCCCGCCGACTTCGAGGACGTGGAGAAGGCCGGCTCCGCCAAGGCCAAGGAGGTCACAAAGGCCATCGAGGGCCTGGCGGCACTGCGCCCCAGCGTGGAGGCGGGCTTCCACTCCATCCTGGACACCTACGTGGCCCACAGCCACAGCGTCTACGCCAACCTGGCGGCGTGCAGCGTGGAGTGCGGCGAGATCGTGAAAAAGGCGCTTATGGACGCCGACTACAGCTGGGGCATGGTGCCCTACACCGATCCCGGCGCGCGGCTCACCTTCTCCATCCGCGATGAGCTCTCCCGCGTGGAAAAGGAGACCGGCAAGCGCCCGGCGGCCATCTTCATGCAGAACCACGGCCTGATCGCCCACAGCGACGATCCCGACGAGTGCCTGCGCATCCACGAGGACGTGAACAACCGCATCGCCGCGGCCTTCGGCCTCAGCGGAACCAGCTTCCCGGCGGTGGGCGTGAAGGAGATCGAGGGCGGTCTGGTCGAGGCCGACGCCCCCTTCCTGAGTGAGATGCTCAAGTCCGGCGCGTTCGACGAGAGGTTCTTCCTGGAAACGCCCCTGTACCCGGATCAGATGGTGTTCCTGATCGGCTCCTTCGCCTTCGGCAAGGGCACGCCCGAGCAGGATCAGTGCCTGGCCGACCCGGAGACCGGCCGCGTGGTGTTCAACATGGCCGCGTCCAAGGCAAGACCCTGTCCACCATGGGCGAGGCCGCCAAGAAGTTCATCGCCAACTGGGAGAGCGAGAAGTATCGCAAGTCCCTGGCGGGCAAGAAGTAAGCAAATTGAAAATGGGGGAGCGCAGCTGCGCTCCCCCGCATTTTTGGACGGCCATTAAGGCCCCGCCTCCGCACGTTTCACCTGCACCGCGCGGATTGATTTGGATGACGGAAATGAATCGCGCAAGCCTTTAACCGTACTGCCCTATGCAAAGTCTACTTTGCCTGCTATAATGAAAACAACATGAAGATGGGCGGAGGTGGGATGCATGCGGCTGGACAAGGCGCTCTCCCTGGCGGGCTACACCCGCTCGGAGGCGAAGGCACTGATCGCGCGGGGGCGCGTGTGCGTCTCGGGCGAGCCTGTCCGGGATGCGGGCAGGAGCGTGCAGCCCTGCGAGGTCACCCTGGACGGCAGTCCCATCGACGCGCAGCAGGAGGTCTACCTGATGCTCCACAAGCCTGCGGGCGTGGTGACGGCCACGGAGGACAAGCGCCTGCCCACGGTGGTCTCGCTGCTGCCGGAGGTTTACCGGCGGCGCAAAATCGGGCCGGTGGGGCGGCTCGACCGGGACGTGACGGGTCTGGTGCTGCTGACCACCGACGGCCAGCTGGCGCACCGGCTGATCTCGCCGCGCTGGAAGGCGGAGAAGCAGTACCGCGCGCGCTGCGAGGGCGCGCTGGACGCGGATGACGTCGCGGCCTTTGCGGCGGGGCTGGAGCTTTCGGACTTCACGGCGGCCCCGGCGAAGCTGGAGATTCTGGAATCAGGGGAGACCTCGCTGGCGGACGTGATTCTCACCGAGGGCAAGTTCCACCAGGTCAAGCGCATGTTCGCCGCGGTGGGGCACCCGCTGATTTCACTTCAGCGCCTGCGCATCGGCTGCGTGGCGCTGGACGAGGCGCTCACGCCCGGTCAGTTTCGCCGCCTGACGGAGACGGAGATCTCCGGCCTGAAGAAAATGAGCAATCTGGATGGTAGTTGCATATGACCGAGCATTATTACAGTGAAAATCCCGGCGTGGAGCACGATCTGCGGCAGGTGATCTTCGAGGTGCTGGATCTGTGCCTGACCTGCACCACCGATGCGGGGGTGTTCTCCCGGGACGGCCTGGACATGGGCACGCGGGTGCTGCTGGAGGCGCTGCCGGAGCTGCATGGGCGGATCCTGGATCTGGGCTGCGGCTGGGGTCCGGTGGGCGCGGCGCTGGGGAAGCGGTATCCCGACGCGCAGCTCGTGCTGAGCGACGTGAACAGCCGCGCTGCGGAGCTGGCCGCGCGCAACCTTGCCGCCAACGGCGTGACGAATGCCACGGTGGTGCAGGGCGACGGCTTTGCGGCGGTGGAGGGCGGCTTCGACGCCATCGTGCTCAACCCGCCGATCCGCACGGGCAAGGCGGTGATCTACGCCATGTTTGCGGACGCGGCGGCCCATCTGAACCCGGGCGGCGCGCTGTACATCGTGATTCGCAAGCAGCAGGGTGCGGAGTCGGCGCAGAAGTACCTGAGCACGATCTACGGCGATGTGGAGCGCATCGCCCGTGAGAAGGGCTACTGGGTGCTCAGGTGTGCGGAGCCGGAGGCAAGGCATGAAGAAGAGTAGAAAGATGGCGCTCACGGGCATGCTGTGCGCGCTGGCGGTGGTGATTATGATGTTGGGCGGGGTCATCCCGCTGGCGACCTTCTGCTGTCCGGCGCTGGCAGGGCTGATGCTGATCCCGGTGTTCGTGGAGTGCGGCGAGAAGCTGAGCTGGTGCGCCTACGCGGCCATCGCTGCGCTGAGCCTGATCCTCTGCCCGGACAAGGAGGCGGCGCTGCTGCTGACCTTCATCGGCTACTATCCCATCCTGCGCTGGCGGCTGGATCAGCTGCGCAGCAGGCTTCTTCGGGTGGTCGCCAAGCTGGGCGTGTTCAACCTGGCGGTGCTTGCGATGTACGCGCTGAGCATCCTCGTGCTGCAAATGGATCAGATTCTGAATGAGTACCGGGAGATGGGCCTTGCACTGACCGTCGCCTGCCTGCTGGTCGGCAACGTGACGCTGCTGCTCTACGACCGCCTGATCGCCATCATGACCGCGCTGTACGTGAACCGCCTGCGCGGACGGCTGATGAAGTAGAGCCAAAATGAACCCCTGCATGACGCTGCGTCATGCAGGGGTTTTGTCATATGCCGCGCGGGGAATCAGAACTCCTCGGCGGCTCCGGGCTTGCTTCCCCGGCAGGTCAGGGCTTCTCCGCGCCGCTTCCGGGCAGGGCTGGCGCGTCGTCGTCGAAGCCCTCGCGCTTCATACCGGCGGCCTCCTTCATCATCTCGATCTCGCGGGCCTTCATGTTCTTGCCGTTGAACAGGTCGTAGAGCACGGGAACCACGAACAGGGTCATCAGCGTGGCATAGCTCAGACCGCCGATGGTGACCACGGCCATGGGTTGCATCATCTCCGCGCCCATGCCCTTGCCCAGGGCCATGGTGCTCATGCCCAGGATGGTGGTCAGCGCCGTCATCAGAATCGGGCGCAGGCGCACGCGGCCGGTCTCGATCAGCGCGTCGCGCTTGGACATGCCGCCGATGCGCAGCTGGTTCACGCTGTCAATGAACACGATGCCGTTGTTGACCACCACGCCGGAGAGCACCAGGAAGCCCAGCATGGCCACCAGCGAGAGATCCATGCCGGTGAGAATCAGCGCCAGCAGACCGCCGGTGAAGGCCAGCGGAATGGTGAACAGCACGATGATCGGCGACTTGAAGGACTGGAACTGGGCGACCATGATCAGGAAGATGAACAGCACGGCGACGATGAGCATGGTGCCCAGGTCGCTCATGTAGCCCATGACGGTCTCGTTTTCGCCGGAGATGGCCACCTCGCAGCCCTCGGGTGGCTGGTAATCGGCGAGCAGCGCCTCCAGATCGCGCTGCACCAGGTTGGCGCTGTAACCGTCGGATACGTCGAAGCTGACGGAAACGGTGCGCTTCTGGTTGGCGCGGCGGATGCTGGCGAGGCTCTCGCCCTCGGCGATGGTGGCGATGTCGCCGATGCGCACCTGTCTGGTGGAGCCTGCGCTCGTCACCTCGATCTCCATGTCCATCAGATCCTCGGGCGCGAGGTCGCTGTTGCGGTCCTCGGAGACGTAGATGGTGTAGTCCCTGCCGTCCAGCGTGGCCTCGGTCAGCTCCACCGCGCCGTAGAGGCGCTGGGCCACGTACTGGTACACCTGGGCCACGGACAGGGAATTGTCGTTGGCCAGCTCCTTGTCCACGGTGATTGCCAGCTTGGGCTCGGCGGACTCGGAGCCGTCGTCGATGTTCTCCGCGCCATCCACCCGGGCGCACAGCGCGGCCACGCCGGTGGCGGCGGCGCTCAGGGAGTCGATATCGTCGCCGGTGATGTCGATGGAGATGCCGTTGCCCGCCATGGCGCTCATGTCCATGGTGCTCTCCTTGGCGGAGAAGATCACGCCCTCGCCGTCCGCCCACTCGGCGGCGGCAGCGTTCAGATCGGCGACGATGTCGGCGTTGGTGCGGCCCTCCTGCGGCGCGACCAGCAGGTAGTAGGAGTAGCTGGAGCCGCTGCCCATGCTGCTCATCAGCGACATGCCGTCGCCGGAGAGGGCCACGTCGTTTACGCCCTCCACGTCCATGGCGCGCTCCATGAGGGTCAGGGCGATCTGCTGCTGCTCGCTTTCGCCGATGTTTTCATCCTTGAAGCTCAGCGAGGCGCTCATCTGCTCGGAATTGACGATGGGCATGAAGGAGACGCCCATGTCCTTGACCGGGTACACGCTGAATGCCAGCAGGCCCACCGCCAGCAGCAGCACCAGCAGCCGCACCCGCAGCGCCCCGCGCAGCAGGACGGTGTAGCCCTTCTGAATCTTCGAGAAGATGCGCTGCTTTCTGGGTTTGGACTTCTTGAACAGCGCCGCCGAGGCGGAGGGCACCACGGTCATGGCGACCACAAGGCTGGCCAGCAGCGAGAAGGCGATGGTCAGGCCCATGTCGCTGAACAGGTCGCGAGCCATGCCCTGTACGAACACCACCGGCAGGAACACGCAGATTGTGGTCAGGGTGGAGGCGAACAGCGCGCCGGCAACCTGATTCACACCCCGGATGCTGGCGGTGAGGATGGGCAGGCCCTCCTCGTCGCGCAGGCGATAGATGTTTTCGATGGATACGATGGAGTTGTCCACCAGCATGCCCACGCCCAGCGCCAGGCCCGAGAGGGACATGACGTTCAGCGTGATGCCGCTGAAGTACATGCACACGAAGGCAACCACCACGCTGGTGGGGATCGAGATGGCCACGATCAGCGTGGGCCGCCAGTCCAGCAGGAACAGCAGCAGGATGGCGATGGCCAGTATGCCGCCGTAGAGCAGGTTGCTGAGCACGGAGTCGATGATCAGCTCGATGTAGTCGCCCTGGTTCATCATCTCCACCACGTGCAGGTTCGGATTTTCCGCCATCAGCCGTTCGCTCTCGGCGGTGATGTTCTTTGCGACCTCGGCGGTGGAGGCGGTGGACTGCTTCTCGAAGGACAGCATCACGCCGTTTTCGCCGTTGACAAGGGTGAACAGGTCGGCGCTGTTGTCGCTGATCTCCACGCTGGCCACGTCCAGCAGGCGGATGTCATCCACACTGTCCAGACCAAGGTGCATCAGCTTGAGCTGCTTGAGCTCCGCAAGGGAGGCGAATTCGTTGCCGATGCTCACCAGATAGCGGTCCTCGCTGTTGGAGACGTAGCCCGCAGGCAGGTCCAGGTTCTGGGAGCCGAGGATGGCGGACACGGTCTGGGTGGTGATGATGCCGTCGATGCCGGCGTTCTCCAGCGCCTCGTCGCGCTTCTCAGTAAACTCGTTCCAGGCCTCGGCCAGCTCGTCCTCGCCCTCGCGCAGGGCGGAGGATGCCTCGGCAAAGGCGCTCTCGGCCTGTTCTCGCGCGTCCAGCAGCTGCTGCCGGGCCTCGGCAAGGTTGGTGTCCTCGGTCACGCCCTCGATCATGCCGCCGGGCAGGACGCCCTGATTGAGCTTGTCCAGCATGGTATCTATGGAAACGATTCCGGCCTCCAGCTGCGTGACGGCGCTCTGGGCCTGGGCGTACTGCGCGCTCAGGCTGTCGTCGTCGGAGATCAGCAGGTATGCCTTGTATGCGTCGCTGTCCTTCACGGCGGCGATCTGTGCATCCAGCGCCGCGATCTGGGCGATGAGCGCCTCGCGGTCGCCGTTGCCCTCGATGGCCTCGGTCAGCTCGGCGATCTCCTGATCCAGCTCGGCAATGCGCGTCTCGCAGAGGGCGATCTGCTTGCGGGCCTCGTCGATGCGGCCCTGCACGGCGATCTCGCCGCCGTCCAGCAGTGCGAGGGAGTCTTTCGCCTCCTGAAGCGCCGCGCTCTGGTCGTTCAGCGTCTCCCGCAGCGCGTCGTGGCGGGCGGACAGCGCATCCACGTCCGCCTGTGCGGCCTCGAGAACCGACTGCTCGGCGGCAAGCTGCGCGCGCAGCTCCTCCAGCGTCGCACCCTCGGCGCGGGCGGAACCGCCCTTCAGCAGGGCCAGAAGCTCGACCGGCTCTCCGGACTCCGCCGCGCGGGTGGCGTCCACCACCGCTTCCATGGTGGGTGCGGCGGTGATTTCGACGCTGGGTTCAGGGCTTGCTTCGGCTTCGGGAGTGGCGGTCGCGTCGGCGGTTGCGTCGGCGGTTGCGTCGGGTTCGGGGGTGTCGGTGGGAATCGGGGTATCGGAGGGCGCGGCGGTGGCCTGGGCCTTCTCCAGCGCCTCGATCTGGGCGTTCAGGCTGTCGACCTCCCGACGGGCAGCGTCGCGGCTGTTGATGGCGGCTTCCAGCTGGCTGCGCACGCCGGAGAGCACGGCCTCGTTGGCGGCGACGTCGCTCTCCAACTGGGCGATGGTTGCCTTCAGCGACTCCGCGTCCAGCAGCAGCAGATCCTCGATGTACTTCTCCTGCGCGGCCTTGAGATTGGCCTGCTCCTGGCGGGCCTTCTGCGCGTCCTCCAGCTGCTTGAGCAGCGCGTCGGAGGGCTGTTCCCCGTCCAGCGCATCCAGCTGGGCCTGCAGCGCGTCGCGCTGGGTCTCCAGGGCGCTCAGGTTCTCGGCCACCTGCCTGAGCTGCGCCTTCTCCTCCTCCGACATGTTCACCATGCCCTCGAGTTGGGCAAGCGCCGCCTGCGCGCTCTCCAGCTGGGCGCTCAGCTCCGCGCGCTGGGCGCTGAGCTGCTCGATGGCCCCGGGGAGCTGGGCGCTGCCCGCCTCGATGGAAGCCAGACCCTCGTCGATCTGGGCGAAGGTGCTCGCGCGCATGCGGCTCAGCTGGGACTTGCCCGAGGAGAGCTGGCTCTGCGCCTCCTTCAATTGATCCTCCACGTCGGCCAGCTCCTCGTCCACCTCCCGGAGGATGGCGCTGTTCAGCGCGTCGATGCGGCTCTGTTCGATGGTGATATCCACCTGCTGGGTCAGGATGCCCGAGGCGGTGACGCGCGCCACGCCGTCCACGGCCTCATACTTGGAAACCAGCGTGTTTTCCACGTAGTCGGACAGCTCGTAGAGGTCAGCGCCGTCCAGCGACACCGTGGCGACGCTCACCGGCAGCATGTCCGGGTTCAGCTTCATCACCACCGGCGTGCCGATGGAATCGTCCCAGTCGCCCTCCAGCAGGTCAATCTGGGAGGAAATTTCCAGCAGCGCGGTGTTCATGTCCGCACCGTTTGCGTACTCCAGCACCACCAGCGACAGGTTTTCACTGGAGGTGGAGGAGATGTTGTTCACGTCCGTGAGCGTGGCGAAGGCGGCCTCCAGCGGGCGGGTCACGTCGCTCTCCACGCGCTCGGGGGTCGCGCCCACATAGGTGGTGTAGACGATCACGTAGGGCAGATCCATGCTGGGCAGCAGATCCGTGGTCATATTTTGGAAGGAGATTACGCCCAGCGCGATCACCAGAATAATGCCGACGATGACGGTATAGGGTTTTTTGACGCTGAATTTGGCTAGCATTTGGTTTTTTCCTCCGTTGCCGAGGGCAGATTTTCCTCTTCGGTCACAGTGACGAGCACATCCATGAATTCGTTCAGCAGGTCGCCCAGCAGGGCCGCGCGCTCCACGCCGATGCGGCGAACGGCACGCTCAATGTAGACCATGCGAGATTTCATGATCTTCTGGAAGGTGTTTTCGCCCTCCGGCGTGGCCTGAATGTACACCACGCGCCGATCGCTCCTGCTGTGGATGCGCTCAACCAGGCCGTTCTTCACCAGATGGTTCACCATCTGGGTGGCCGCAGGCTTGGAGATGGCCAGCGCACGGCTCACGTCCGTCATGCGCAGGCGCACGGGCGTATCCGTTTCCGCCAGGGAGACCAGCAGCGCCAGCAGGGCGACGTCGTTGGAGTACACTTCCTCTCCGTTTTCGTCCAGCTGCTGCATGCGCACGATCTTCCCGATCCGCGCCATCAGCGAGTACAGATACTTCGTGGCCTCGGCGTACATGATGTTTCACCTCAAAATAGTTTTTGAACTTAACTGTTATCATAGTGAACCATCCGCATACCTGCAAGAACCATCCTGTTAAATGGATGGGGCGAGGCTGTGGCGAGGAGACTCCATACAGATGGCAAAGCCGCCCCGGAAATCGGAGCGGCCTTGTATGTACAGTGGAGTATCACAGGGAGATGGGCAGAAACGCCAGAGCCACGGCGATCACGATGGACGGCAGCAGGTTCGCCACGCGCACCTTTCTGCCCCACACCAGGTTCAGGCCCACGCAGAAGATCAGGATGGAGCCGATCAGCGAGAGGTTCGCCAGCGCCGCGTCGGTCATCAGCGGCCGGATCAGCCGGGCCAGCAGGGTCATCGCGCCCTGAAAGCAGCCCACGGGGATGGCAGAGAAGATGCAGCCCTTGCCCATGGAGCAGGTCATCACCAGCACGATGATCAGATCCAGCACCGCTTTGGTAGCGAGGATGGAAGAATCGCCGAAGATGCCGTCCTGAATCGATCCCACGATGGCCATCGCGCCGATGCTCACCGTGAGCGAGGCGGTGACGAAGGCGTCCACGAAACCCTTCTCGCCGGAATTGCCGCTGCGAATCTTCAGCCACTGCCCGAAGCACTCGAACTTGTCCTCCAGGTTCAGCAGCTCGCCCAGCAGCGCGCCCAGCGCCAGACATGCCACCACCAGCATGGATCGTCCGCTGGACAGCGCGCCGTTCTGAATGCTGAGCATGCCCTGGAGCGCGCCCGCCACGCCGATGAACAGCACGCTCACGCCGCAGGCCATGTTCAGCGTGTCCTGATAGCGCTCCTTCAGAAAGCGGCCGCAGAAGAGGCCCAGCAGTCCGCCGGCGACGATGCCGGCCACATTCAGTATCGTTCCCAATCCGATCATATTTGTACTTCCTCAGATGATGATTCCGCTCAGGTGGTCGATCTCGTGCTGGATGATCTGCGCCGTCCAGCCGCTGAAGTTGCGGATGCGCGTCTTCATCTCCCGGGTCTGCCACTGCACCTTGATCTCCCGGTAGCGCTTTGTTTTCCGCGTGCCCGTCAGCGACAGGCAGCCCTCCTCGGCCTCAAACGGCTCCGACCGCCGCAGGATCCTCGGGTTGAACATCTCCATGTAGCCGTCCTCGGCCTCAAAGGCGATGATGCACTTCGCCTGACCGATCATGTTCGCCGCCATGCCAACGCACTTCCCCGCGTTGGAGCGCAGCGTGTCCAGCAGGTCGTCCGCGATCTGCGCGTCCGCCGCCGTCGCAGGCGCGGATTCCTTCCGCAAAAACTCCAGATCCCGCATGATGGGCTGTACCATGCTTCCCGCCTCCATTCTTTTCCAACTCGCATTATAGCACAGCTTCCCCCTTGCGTCCATAAAAATCGCGTATTTTCATATATAACCTATTGACATAATGGGATTTATGTGGTAATATAAATCCATCGCGACACGCTGCGATGAATCCGCCGAAAGGATGTAAGGACATGAGTTTCTACTTTGAAAAGCTGGTGCGGGCCAACTTCCGCTTCGGACGAATGTGATGCTGCACAGGTTTCACGCAAAACAGCACATTCAAAAGAAGAAAGGAAGCATCATCATGTCGAATTATAAGTTTGAAACCCTTCAGCTCCACGTTGGCCAGGAGACTCCCGATCCGGCGACCGATTCCCGTGCGGTGCCGATTTACGCCACCACGTCCTACGTATTCCGCAACTGTGAGCACGCCGCAGCGCGCTTCGGCCTGACCGACGCGGGCAACATCTACGGCCGCCTGACCAACTCCACCCAGGACGTGTTTGAGAAGCGCATCGCGGCGCTGGAGGGCGGCGTGGCTGGTCTGGCAGTCGCCTCGGGCGCGGCGGCAATTTCCTACACCCTGCAGGCGCTGGGGCAGAACGGCGGACACTTCGTCTCCCAGAAGACGATCTACGGCGGCAGCTACAACCTTCTGGCCCACACGCTGACCAACTTCGGCATCACCGCGAGCTTCGTAAACATCCACGACCTCAAAGAAGTTGAGGCTGCGATTCAGGACAACACCCGCGCCATCTACATCGAGACCCTGGGCAATCCCAACAGCGACATCCCGGACATCGACGCGCTGGCGGAGCTGGCCCATAAGCACGGACTGCCGCTGGTGGTGGACAACACCTTCGGCACGCCCTATCTGATCCGCCCCATCGAGCACGGCGCGGACATCGTGGTGCACTCCGCGACCAAGTTCATCGGCGGTCACGGAACTACGCTGGGCGGCGTGATCGTGGACTCCGGCAAGTTTGACTGGGCGGCGTCCGGCAAGTATCCGGCCATCGCCGCGCCGAACCCCAGCTACCACGGCATCTCCTTCGTGGAGGCCGTCGGCCCCGCAGCCTTCGTCACCTACATCCGCGCGATCCTGCTGCGCGACACCGGCGCGACCATCTCGCCCTTCGCGGCCTTCCTGCTGCTGCAGGGCACCGAGACGCTGTCGCTGCGCTTGGAGCGCCACGCCGAGAACACCAAAAAGGTGGTGGAATTCCTGGCGAAGCATCCGCTGGTGGAGCACGTCAACCATCCGTCGCTGCCGGATCATCCGGATCACGCGCTGTATGAGAAGTACTTCCCCAACGGCGGCGGCTCCATCTTCACCTTCGAGATCAAGGGCGGCGTGGAGGAGGCCCACAAGTTCATCGACAATCTGGAGATCTTCTCGCTGCTGGCCAACGTCGCAGACGTCAAGAGCCTGGTGATCCATCCGGCCACCACCACCCACAGTCAGCTGAGCCCCGAGGAGCTGCTGGATCAGGGCATCAAGCCCAACACCATTCGTCTGTCCGTCGGCACCGAGCACATCGACGACATTCTCGCCGACCTGCAGCGCGGTTTCGATGCACTGAAATAATTTCCCTGAATTCCTCTCACTTCTTACTTCTCCAACAGAAGCCCCCTGCCGCGGCGACGGTGCCTCGGCAGGGGGCGTATTGCTTCTATAATATGCGCTGCCTCTGCAGCTATGCGGCGGGGTGAAGGCACCCCGCCCTACGGGTGTGGAGGGAATCCAAGCAGTAATTCTTCAGAACCAGACGCAAGAAATCCAGTTCATTCTTGCCGGACTGAATTTCGTGCTTACAGCGAAAGACACTTTAGAAACGAAGCATAGAAAATCGACCCCATGATCTACGGGGTCGATTTGCGTTCGCTTAAACGCCGACAGGCAAGTGGCTGCGGGCCCAGCCCGCCGCCCATCACTTCGCGGATTCGGAGGCCTTGCGGCGAATCACGTCGATGATGACGGCGATGACGATGATCAGGCCCTTGACCATCTTCTGCGGGCCCTGTGCGACGCCCAGCAGGTTCAGGCCGTTGGCGATGATGCCGATGATCAGGATGCCGATCAGCGTGCCGAACATGGAGCCCTCACCGCCGGACATGGACGTGCCGCCGATGACGACCGCCGCGATGGCGTCCATCTCCTGACCGTCGGCGTTGGTGGGAACGGCGGAGTCCAGGCGAGAGGAGAGCAGCAGCGCAGCCACGCCGCAGCACAGGCCGCTGAACATGTACACGAAGCACTTGACCTTCTTCAGGTTGATGCCGGAGAGCTTGGCGCAGTTCTCATTGCCGCCGACCGCATAGGTGAAGCGGCCGATGCGGGTGTAGCGCAGGATGTACCAGCCCAGCAGGAACACCGCGATCAGGATCAGCGTGGAGTACAGCGGAATGCCGCCCACGCGGCTGGAGATGTTGGTGAAGCCCTTGGGGAAGGTGTAGATGGGCTGGCCGTTGGTCACGGTGTAGGCCGCGCCACGCACGATGGACATCATGCCCAGGGTGGCGATGAAGGGCGGCAGGTTGAGGAAGGAGATCAGCATGCCGTTGATCAGGCCGATCAGGCCGGAGAACAGGATGCACACGATGATGGTGATGATCACCGGCACGCCGAAGTTCTTCATCAGAATGCCCATCAGCAGGCCGGAGAGCGCGATGTTCGAGCCGACGGACAGGTCGATGCCGCCGGAGATGATGACGAAGGTCATACCAACCGCCACCACGAAGTTCAGAGCGATCTGCTGGAACACGTTCAGGAAGTTGCTGGCGGTGAAGAACACGGGGGAGGCGATGGCCAGGTCGAGGCACAGCGCCGCCAGCGCGATCAGGATGCCCAGGACGCTTCCGGAGGAGCCGAGCTTCTTCACGCCCTGCTTCGCCTTCTTCTTCTGCTTGTACGCGGAGTAGGCAAAGCCGCCCACGCCGATGATCAGCGCGTCCACGACCACCACCCACAGCATGGCGCTGGCGCCCTTGAGCTTCATGACGAAGCTGTCCATGCCGGACACGACCACCTCGTCGGGAACCACAACGCTGTCCGGGTCGATGCCCAGGATGTCCGCGGCGGCGATCTGGGCCAGGGCCTGTTTGCGGGCGGCCTGCTGCGCCTCGATTTCCGCCAGGCGATCCTCCTGGGATGCGGCAAAGAGATTCAGAGCGGCAACCGCGACGCCGACGACCAGGCAAAGGATAAACAGGATTTTCAGACTCTTTTTCATGGTATCTTACCCTCTCTCATGCAGAATTACGCGGTGTGCTTGTCGCCGCCGGTGGCGTAATAGAGTATCTTTTCCTGGGTGAGCGCTTCGTCGTTGTCGAACACGCCGGTGATCTCGCCCTGGTGCATCACGGCGACCCGGTCGCTCATGCCCAGAACCTCCGGCATCTCCGAGGAAATCATCACCACGGCCACGCCCTGCTGGATCAGGCTGTTGATGATGTTGTACACCTCGATCTTCGCGCCCACGTCGATGCCGCGGGTGGGTTCGTCGAAGATGATGACCTTGGAGTCGCTCAGCAGCCACTTCGCCAGAACCACCTTCTGCTGGTTGCCGCCGGAGAGGTTCCGCGCCAGCTGCAGCGGCGAAGGGGTCTTGATCTTCAGGCTCTGGATGTATTCGTTGACGGTATCCTTTTCCTTGCCCAGGTTCATGTGGGCGCTTGCGCCGAACTTGTCCAGCGTGGCCAGGGTGATGTTCTGCGCAACCGACATGGTCAGCACCAGACCCTCGCCCTTGCGGTCCTCGGTCACGAAGCCGATGCCCGCCTGGATGGCGTCCAGCGGCTGGTGAATCTCCACCTTCTGCCCGTCGATGTAGATCTCGCCGGACTCCTTGGGATCCATGCCGAAGATGGCGCGCGCGGTCTCAGTGCGGCCCGCGCCCACCAGGCCCGCGATGCCCAGGATCTCGCCGCCGCGCACCTCGAAGGAGATGTCCTTTACCTGTTTGCCGGCGTTGATCTTCTCCACGCGCAGGCGCACGTCGCCCTTTTCCACGTGGATCTTCGGGAACTTTTCCTTCAGCTCGCGGCCCACCATGTAGCGGATGATCTCGTCCAGATTGGTGTCCGCCACGTTCAGTTCGGTCACGTTGCAGCCGTCGCGCATGATCGTTGCGCGGTCGCAGATCTCCATGACCTCCTCCAGACGGTGAGAAATATAGATGACCGATACGCCGCGGGACTTGAGCATCCGGATCGTATCGAACAGCGTCTTGATTTCACGGTTGGTCAGCGGCGCGGTGGGCTCGTCCATGATCAGCACCTTGGAGTTGATCGAAAGGGACTTGGCCACCTCCACCATCTGCTTGTGCGCCACGCCCAGATCGCGCACCAGCGTGTGCGCGTCGATGTCCACGCCCAGGTCGTCCAGCAGCTTCTGCGCCTCGGTGAACATGCGGCTCCAGTCCACCATGAAGCGGTTCTTCATGATCTGGCGGCCCATGAAGATGTTCTCCGCCACGGTCAGCTGCTCGGTCAGGTTCAGCTCCTGATAGATGGTGCTGATGCACAGCCGCTGAGCATCGTGGGAGGAGTTGATCTCCACCTTCTCACCATCGAAGTAAATTTCGCCTTCATCCTTCTGATAGGCGCCCGAGAGTATCTTCATCAGCGTGGACTTGCCCGCGCCGTTTTCGCCCAGCAGCGCGTGGCATTCGCCCTTTTTCACGCTCAGGTTCACATGATCCAGCGCCAATACGCCCGGGAATTTTTTAACGATGCCGCGCATCTCAAGAAATTCTGCCACGGGACCCTCTCCCATCCATTTGGTTTAATTGATTGAAAGGCGGCGGCGCGCAGGGCGCGCCGCCGCAGCTGCTGCATTCCGCAGCGATATGCTTACTTGATGTAATCGTCCACGATGGTGGCGTCGACGACGGTGGTGGGCGCCTCGATGACCTTCTCGGTGCGCTCCACGCCGTTGATGGCGTCGACCAGCGCCTTGATGGCGTTGGCGCCGATCTCCACCGGGCCGCAGGACAGGGTGGCGTTCAGCTCGCCCGCCTTCACGGACTCGAATGCGTTGGGGTTGCCGTCCAGGCCGACGCAGATGATGTCGGTGCGGTTCAGCTGCTTGCAGGCCTGCACTGCGCCCAGAGCCATCTCATCGCTCAGGCCGTAGATGACGGAGATTTCCGGATGGGCCTGGATCATGTCCATGGCGGCGTTCATGCCCTTCTCACGGACCCAGTCGCCCGGCTGGGTGGCGACCAGCTCGATGCCCGGATAGGCCTCGGCGCAGCGATCCACGAAGCCGCCCATGCGCTGGGTGGTGTAGTCGGACGGCAGGCCCTCGATGATGGCGACCTTCGCGGTGCCGCCGGTCTGCTCGTTTACCCAGTCGGCGATGTTCGCGCCGCCGTTGTACTGGTTGTAGCCGGAGTAGGCGTACACATCCGCGCCCTCGATCTCGGTGATGGTGTTGAACATGACCACCGGAACGCCGGCCTCATTGGCCTTCTGGATGGCGGGGATCAGTGCGTCCAGGTTGATGCCGCACACGGCGATGCCCTTCACGCCCTGGGTGATGAAGTCTTCCATCATGGAAGTCTGGGTTGCGTAGTCGTCCTCAGATTCGGGAGCCATGACGATGAGCTCATAGCCCAGCGCCTCGGCGACGGGGGTCGCGCCCTCGATGCAGCTGGCATAGAACGGGCTGGTCATCGCAGGCGGCAGGAAGCCCAGCTGATCCGCTGCGAACGCGGAGGAGGTGAGAATCATCAGGGTGACAAGTACGAGTGCAAGAACCTTCTTCATTACAGGTACCCTCCTTACTATTTTTATGCTTTGCAGCATATAAATGAAACAAAACCGTATACGCCGATTTGTTAAATTATATCATTGTTTCCGGCTGATTTCAACAAGTTTTTTTGGAATTAGGTTCGATTTATTCCTGCGAATTTAACTTTCGCTAAGAATTCAGGGAATTCCGCACATTTAACCTCCTGCGATGGACAGTTTTTCCGTTCAACGCTAGAATGATAGGGAAGCTTTTTGGCGCAGCCGCAGCTGCCCGAGCGAGAACTCATCAATGGAAGAGGATACAGCAATATGAATTATGCAGAGGAAAGCCTGCGCCTGCACGAAAAGTGCAAGGGCAAGATTGAAGTTGTGACCCGCGTTCCCGTCTCCACCAAGGAGGACCTCTCCCTGGCCTACACCCCCGGCGTGGCGCAGCCCTGCCTGGAGATTCAGAAGGACGTTGAAAAGAGCTACGAGCTGACCCGCCGCTGGAACACCTGCCTGGTCGTGACCGACGGCAGCGCGGTTCTGGGCCTGGGCGACATCGGCCCCGAGGCCGGCATGCCGGTGATGGAGGGCAAGTGCGTGCTGTTCAAGGCCTTCGGCGACGTGGACGCGTTCCCGCTGTGCATCAAGTCCAAGGATGTGGACGAGATCGTGAACACCGTGTACCTGATCTCCGGCTCCTGCGGCGGCGTGAACCTGGAGGACATCTCCGCGCCCCGCTGCTTCGAGATCGAAAAGAAGCTGAAGGAGAAGTGCGACATCCCGATCTTCCACGACGATCAGCACGGCACCGCCATCATCACCCTGGCGGGCCTGATCAACGCGCTGAAGGTGGTCGGCAAGCATCGCGACGAGATCAAGGTCGTGGTCAACGGCGCGGGCGCGGCCGCCACCGCCATCACCAAGCTGCTGCTCTCCTACGGCATCAAGAACATCACCATGTGCGACCGCAAGGGCGCGATCTACGAGGGCCGCGTCGAGGGCATGAACCCCTACAAGGAGGAGATGGCGAAGCTCACCAATCCCTCCCGCCAGGCAGGCTCCCTGAAGGACGTGATCGTGGGCGCGGACGTGTTCATCGGCGTGTCCGCACCCGGTGCGCTGACCACCGAGATGGTGCGCACCATGAACCGCGACGCCATCGTGTTCGCCTGCGCCAATCCCACCCCCGAGATCTATCCCGAGGACGCGAAGGCCGGCGGCGCGAAGGTCGTCTCCACCGGACGCAGCGACTATCCCAACCAGATCAACAATGTGCTGGCCTTCCCGGCGCTGTTCCGCGGCGCGTTCGACGTGCGCGCACGCGACATCAATGAAGAGATGAAGATCGCTGCCGCATACGCCCTGGCGAACCTGATCTCCGACGAGGAGCTGAACGCGGACTACATCATCCCCGCCGCCTTCGATCCCCGGGTCAAGGAGGCCGTGTCCAAGGCCGTGGCCCAGGCCGCCCGCGACACCGGCGTAGCCCGGCAGGCAGGGCCTGCTGCCACATACTGCCGTGCTTAATTGAACGAACCTCTGCCCCCATTGATTCAAGGGGCAGAGGTTCTATCTTTCTATTCGCTTGCAAACGTTGCATTCGCCCGAAATTCACTCCGTAGATTATGGAGTGAATTTCTTACGTCCGTTTTTGGCATACTCCTGAAGCCAAACGCAAGATCTTCGCCCCATTCCTGCCGGGGCGAAGATCGGGTAAATGCGATCATTTCGCATCCAGATGAAAGACAGAAAACCTGTCCCATTCTTGCCGGGACAGGTTTTCGTTCAATCAAACACGGCAGTATGTGGCCGCGGGCCCTGCCCGCAAACCAAACGCAAGAAATCCGTCCCATTCTTGACGGGACGGATTTCGGGGAAAGGCAAACATAACGCAAGGAAAGAAACACAGAACCTCTGCCCCTTGAACAAGTGGGGGCAGAGGTTCGTTCGCTGAAACGCCGACAGGCAAGTGGCTGCGGCGCCTCGCCGCTACTTGGCTTTTTGGTTGCCGGTGTAGGTGACGACCGCGCGCTGGATGCAGATGAACAGCAGCAGCAGTGCGCCGGTAGCGATCTTGCCCCACCAGGACAGCAGGTTGCCGTTGAAGGTGATCAGCGCGGGGATGACGGACTTGAGCAGCACGCCGAAGAGGGTGCCGACCATGTAGCCCACGCCGCCGGTGAGCAGCGTGCCGCCGATGACCGCGCAGGTGATGACCTCGAGCTCACCGCCCTGCAGAGACAGGTTCCAGCCGGACTTGACGTACAGCGCGTAGGCGATGCCGGCCAGCACGGAGCACAGGCCGTTGAAGCCGTACACCAGAACCTTGGTGCGGCCCACAGGCAGACCCATCAGCTTTGCGGACTGCTCGTTGCCGCCGATGGCGTACACGTTGCGGCCGAAGCGGGTCTTCTGCAGGATGATCGTGCCGATGATGATCATCACGATGAACAGGATCAGGTTGAAGTTGATGAACGCGATGGGCTTGATCTTGACCCACTCGCCGTTCTCGGGGCGCATGAAGTAGATCTTCCACTTGGCCAGCGCATCGATCATCGGATGGGAGATGTCGATGGACTCACGGCTGATGAGCGAGCACACGCCGCGGGCCAGGAAGTTGCCGGTCAGGGTGGCGATGAAGGGCGGCACGTTCAGGTAGTGAATGGTCGCGCCCTGCAAAAGTCCCAGACCCACGCCAACCACCAGGGAGAAGGCGATGCAGATCAGCGGGTGAATGCCCAGAATCGTGCTGCCGTAGGCGATGAACATGCCCGTGAGGGAGGCTATGGAGGCCACCGACAGGTCGATGCCGCCGGTGATGAGCACCATCGTCATGCCGACCGCGGAGATGCCGTAGTAGGCGTTGTCGATGAACATGTTCACGAAGGTGCGCAGGGTGGTGAAGCCCTTGCTGCCGTACATGATCGCGCCGAAGGCATAGATAATCAGAAAGATGCCGATGGTGGCGTACACCATGATGTACTTGGGGTTGGTCAGCGCGCTGACCAGGCCCCGCTTGCGAGTGTTCTTCTTCTCAGACATTCTGCGCGCCTCCCTTTGCCATGGCCTTGGCTGCGTTGCGGGTCTTCGTGCGCTTGGCAAAGTATTCGCGCACGGGCTCGGACTGGAGCACGATGACCACGGCGATGATCAGGGCCTTGAAGGCCATGGTCGCCTCGGACACGATGCCGAAGTAGTAAACGAAGGTCACGATGGTGCGGATGATGATGGAGCCGATCACCGTGCCGGCCAGGCTGAACTTGCCGCCGGACATGTTCGTGCCGCCGATGACCACCGCCAGAATGGCGTCCATCTCATAGTTCAGGCCCGCATTGTTGGAGTCGTTGGACATGATGCGGCTGGAGTAGATCAGGCCGGAGATGGCGGACAGGAAGCCGGTGAGGGCGAACACGATCAGGATCACGCGCTTGGCGTTGATGCCGGAGAGACGGCTGGCGCTGCGGTTGATGCCGACGGACTCCACGAAGGTGCCGAAGGCGGTCTTGCGGGTGAACAGCGCCACCGCCGCGACCACCACAATGGATATGATGATCGGCATCGGCAGGAACAGGAAGCTGCCCTGGCCGATGAAGCGGAAGGGCTCGTACAGCGTGGTGAACTGCTTGCCGTTGGTGATGATCTGGGCGACGCCGCGACCGCAGACCATCAGAACCAGGGTGGCGATGATGGGCTGCATGCCGATCTTGGCGATCATGAAGCCGTTCATCAGGCCCATCAGCAGGCAGACGACCAGCGGAACCAGCAGCACCAGGATGAAGGGGTACACGGTGTAGTTGCCGGGGGTGGAGTAGGCCGGATCGGTGGGATTCCAGCGCATCAGCTTCAGTGCGATGGCGCCGGACACGGCAACCAGCGCGCCGACGGACAGGTCGGTGCCGCCCAGGGCGATGACCAGGGTCATGCCCATGGCGATGATGGTGATCTCTGCCGAGCGGTTCAGGATGTCGATCAGGCTGCCGTAGAGCATGCCCGTGGAGGGCTGGTAGCTGATCTTGAAGAAGTCCGGCCGGATGATAAAGCACACCAGCAGGATCAGCAGCTCCGCGACGACGGCCCAGGTGATCTTTGAGCGCATCAGCACGGACAGATCAAATTTCTTTTTCTTCATCTTCCGTTCCTCCTTACGCCTTGACCGTCTCGCCGGCGATGATCTTCAGAATGTTGTTCTGGGTGTCGCCGTCAAACGGCCCGGTCAGCTCGCCGGCCTTCTTGCCGTCGCGCATGATGGTGATGCGGTTGGAGCAGCGGATGACCTCCTCCAGCTCGGAGGAGATGAAAATGACGGACACGCCGTCGTCGCACATCTCCAGCATCAGGCGCTGAATTTCAGCCTTCGCGCCAACGTCGATGCCGCGAGTGGGCTCGTCCAGGATCAGCACGTCCGGCTCGGTCGCCATCCAGCGGGCCAGGATGACCTTCTGCTGGTTGCCGCCGGAGAGCTCGCCGATCTTCTTCTCGGCATCCGGCGTGGCGATGCCCAGGGCCTTGATGTACTTGTCCGCCAGCTCATTCTGCTCCTGGCGGGACATCGGGTGAAGGAAGCCCCTGCGCGCCTGCACCGCCAGCATGATGTTCTCGCGGATGGACAAATCGCCGATGATGCCGTCGCGCTTGCGGTCCTCGGGACAGAACGCGATGCGGTGGGCGATGGCCTCGTGGGGATTCTTCAGATCCGCCTTCTGGCCATTGACGGTGATTTCGCCCTTGGTGGCGCGGTTTGCGCCGAAGAGCATCTCGGCGGTCTCGGTGCGGCCGGAGCCCAGCAGGCCCGCGAAGCCCATCAGCTCGCCCTTCTTGATCTCCAGGGTGATCTCGTCGATCTTGCCGGGCGCGCCGATCTTCTCGGCTCTGAGCATGTCGGGTGCATCCTCGGGAACCGGCTTGCGGTGGAGGTTGAAGATCACGTCCATGTCCTTGCCGACCATCTTCGTGACCAGCTCCAGCTTGGTGATCTCGTCGATGTTGTAGGTGCCCACCAGCTGGCCGTTGCATGCCGCTATTCTTCAGCTCGCGCATGACGTCGAAGAGCAGCTGCACCTCGTTTTCGTCCAGCGAGGAGGTGGGCTCATCCAAAATCAGCACCTTCGCCTGCACGTCCACGGCGCGGGCGATGGAGACCATCTGCTGGATTGCAGTAGAATAATATGACAGCGGGCGGGTCACGTCGATGTCCAGATGGAAGCGGGACATCAGATCGGCCGCGCGCCGGTTGATTTCCTTCCAATTGATCTGGCCGCGCTTCATGGGCTGGCGGCCGACGAAGATGTTTTCTGCCACAGTCAGGTTCGGGCAGAGGTTGATCTCCTGGAACACCGTGGAGATGCCCTCGTCCATTGCCTGCTGGGGGCTGGTGGGTCGAATTTCCCTGCCATCGAGTGTGATGGTGCCCGCGTCCATGCGGTTAACGCCCGTGAGGCACTTGATCAGTGTGGATTTGCCCGCGCCGTTTTCGCCCAGGAGCGCGTGAACCTCGCCTGCGCGGAGGCTGAAATCCACCTTGTCCAGAGCCTTGACGCCGGGAAACTGAATTTCAATGCCCTTCATTTCGAGAATGCATTTCTGATCCGGCAAAAGTATCCCCTCCTTATGCGAATGCAGGGCGGTGGTGATCCATCCGCCCTGCAGCGGGGCTGCCGAACAGGCAGCCCCAAGTGATTCAGTTAGGAATTAGTACACGCGCTGATCGATCACATCGGCAGCCAGGGTGGACACGACGGTGCCGCAGTTGATGCCGCCAACGCAGTCATACACGCCCTCTTCGGGGTGGATGACGGTCTTGTCGAAGGTCTGGCCTTCTTCCAGAGCCTTGATGGTGGGGATGACGAAGTCAGCGTACAGGGGAGTGCACTCGATGGTGGCGTTCATCTCGCCGGCGACGATGGCGTCGAAGGCGGTCTTAACGGAGTCGCAGCCAACGATGATGATGTCCTTGCCCGGAACCAGACCGGCAGCCTTGATGGCGTCGATCGCGCCCAGAGCCATGTCGTCGTTCTGCGCCAGCAGCACGTCGATCTTGTCGATGGACTTCAGGAAGCTCTCCATGACGGCCTGGCCTTCGGCACGGGTGAAGTTACCGGACTGCTGGGCAACCAGCTTCAGGTTCGGATACTCCGGCAGGGCCTCGAGGATGCCCTCGCTGCGGCCGATCTGAGCGTCGGCGCCGGTGGTGCCCTCGAGCATCACGACGTTGACTTCTTCCTCGCCGCGGCCGATGGACTTCAGATACTCGCCGGTCCAGCGGGCCATGCGGCGGCCTTCCTCGACGAAGTCACCACCGAAAGCGGCGACGTAGTCGATCTGATCCGCGCAATCCGGGATGCGGTCCAGCAGCAGCAGCGGGATTTCCGCCTCGTTCACTTCTGCCAGAACCTCTTCCCAACCGGTGGAAACAACGCCGGTGAACAGGATGTAATCCACGCCCTGGGTGATGAAGTTGCGCAGAGCCTTGATCTGATTCTCCTGCTTCTGCTGGCCGTCGTCATAGACCAGAGTCCAGCCCTCTGCCTCGATGGCAGCGCAGACGTTGTCGGTGTTCGCGGTACGCCAGTCGGATTCCTGGCCGATCTGAGAGAAAGCAACGGTCAGTGCGGATGCATTGGCTGCCAGGCCCAGAACGAGAGCCAGAGCCAGAACCAGGGTCAACAATTTCTTCATGAGTTTACCCTCCTTCAAATTTCGGGCATTTGCCCGTCTGATTCTATTATATCGGATTTTTGGTTTTAACAAAAGTTAAAGCTTTCTCCATTTTAGTTTGGATTTTTAGGTTTTTTACAGCAGCATACTGCACATTGTTCCGAATTTGTTGAAAATATTCCGCAAAAGGTTGATTATTTTCCGCCGGACTTTCCATCCTTGCGGTAATCGCGGGGGGACATGCCGGTGTTCTTCTTGAACAGGTAGCTGAAGTAGTGGGGATCGTTGTAGCCGACCGCGTAGGCCACGTCGCTGGTGCGCATGGAGGTGGTGGTGAGCAGCTCCTTTGCCCGGGCGATGCGGGTGGCGGTGAGGTACTCGGTGAAGGTCACGCCCATCTCCTGGGAGAACACCGTGCAGAAGTGGTTGTTGGACAGCGCCACGTGGCTGGCCACGTCGTGCAGGGTGACGTTGGAATCGGCGTAGTGCTCCGCGATGAAGGCCCGGGCCTTGCGGATCACGCCGCCGTAGCGCGCCGACTCCTGGCTGTCGCGGTAGAGGATGGCGCGGCGCAGCATGTCGCGGCACAGGGGCAGCACCTCGTCCACGTTGAGCAGGCTGCTCTGGGCGCGGAAGGCCTCGGGGATGACCTCCTTGGGTTCGCCCTGGCTGTCCACGATGATGCGGGACGCGGCCAGCATCATCTCCACGAAGAAGTAGTTCGCCATCATCACGGACTGCGCCGCCGCGCCGCCCAGACCCTCCACGTAGCGCGCAAGGATGCCGTCCACGTCGGCGGTGGTGGCGTACTTCAGCTGCTCCGCGATGGGGGCCGCGTCCAGATCCGGCAGCGTCAGCTCCGGCTCCCGGGAGATGTCCTGCGCGCCCATGATGCGCCGGGGATCGTTCTCCGCCTTGCCGGCCTTCAGCTTCTCCATGATCGTCCGCGCGTCGCTCAGCGAGGCGGGAATGTCCGCAAGGCTCTCCACGTCCGCGCCGATGGCCACCAGGAGCTTGACGTTGGCGCTGCGCTCCACGTCGTAGCGGGCCGCCTGGGCCAGACCGTAGGCGCGCTCCTCCAGATCGGCGGGGTTGTCGCCCAGCACCAGCAGCGAGAAGCCGCCGAAGCCCCGGCACAGGTGGGCCGCGCCGCCGCTGCCCTCCGCCAGACGCTCCAGTACGCTCTGGGCGCTGAACATGGCCTCCTCGGAGTCCGGCTCCGGCGAGGGGTGCAGCAGCATCACCAGATAGTGGTTCGCCAGCAGGTTCATCTGCATGGAGCGCGCGCTCTTGAGGATGCGCTCGCCGTTCGCGCCGCCGTAGAGCTCGGTCAGCAGCTTCTCCTTCAGAAAGCGGCTGGAGGAGGCAAGCTGCTCCCGGTAGGCGTTCAGGCTGGCCTGCTGGCGCTTGTCCTCCTGAATGCGCAGGGCGATGCGCTCCAGCACCGTGCGCAGCTCCTGACCGCTCACCGGCTTGAGCAGGTACTCCTTCACGCCCAGAGAGATGGCCTCCCGGGCATAGGCGAAGTCGTCGTAGCCGGAGAGGATCACGATGTAGATCCAGGGCATGCTGCGGCTGACCTGCCGGCACAGCTCCAGGCCGTCCATGAAGGGCATGCGGATGTCGGTGATCAGGATGTCCGGCTTCACGTCCTGCAGCATGGACAGCGCGATCTCGCCGTCCGGGGCCTCGCCCGCCAGCACGAAATCCGTCTCGTCCCAGGGGAAATTGGATCGTATGCCCTCGCGCACCACGATCTCATCGTCCACCAGAAAAACCTTGTACATGTCCGCGCCTCTTTCCTGCGTCGCAAAAGTAATCGGTGTTTACGCCGGCGGCAGGCTGCGCACCGGCAGCTTCAGCGTCACCGTGGTTCCCTCGCCCATCCGGCTCTCGATCCACACCCCCTGGGGCTGGTTGTAGTAGAGCTGGATGCGCTTGTTGACGTTGAACAGGCCGTAGCCTGCGCTCTCGCCGCCGTCGCCGGACAGCCCGTCGCGCACCTGGGCAAGGCGCTCGTCCGTCATGCCCGCGCCGTTGTCGGCAACCTCCAGAATCAGCCAGCTGTCCTCCATGCGCCCGGTGACCCGTACCAGACCCCTGCCCCGGCGGTGCTTCACGCCGTGGTAGATGGCGTTCTCCACCAGCGGCTGCAACAGCAGCTTCAGCACCTGACAGCTGCCCAGCTCCTCCGGGATCTCGATCTGATAGTCCAGAATGTCCCGGTAGCGGATCTTCTGGATGGTCAGGTAGCCGGTGAGGTGCTTGATCTCCTCGGAGAGAGGAATCCAGTCCTTGCCCTGGCTCAGCGAGATGCGGAAGAAGTCCGACAGCGCCCGGGTGATGTGGATCACCTCGCGGCTCTGGCCCGCCTCGGCCAGCCACACGATGGCGTCCAGCGTGTTGTAGAGGAAGTGGGGGTTGATCTGGGCCTGAAGGGCGCGCAGCTCGCTCTTTTTCAGGTTCTCCTGCTCCCGGCGGTTCTCGTCGATCAGATCCTGAAGTCGCCCCGCCATGGAGTTCAGGCTCTCGGTCAGCTCGTGCAGCTCCGTCACCGGCGTTTCCGGCGCGCGGGCCTGCAGGTCGCCGCCCGCCAGCGCGGCCGCGAACTTCTCCAGCCGCGCGATGGGCGTGTGGATGGCCTGAGCCAGCGAGCGCTGCGCCAGAATTGCGAACAGGATGGTCACCGCCAGCAGCGCCAGCAGGATCACCAGCACCACGTTCAGCGTGGCCTGGAGGCTGTCGCTGGCCAGCGCCGCCGCGCTGATCTCCGCGTCGGCGTACTCCGCCAGCATGTCCGCCACCAGCGAGGACACGTTGCGCACCTCCTCCAGCAGCGCCTCGCTTTCGGCGATGGGCTGCTCGGTGCGAATCAGCTCACCCATGCGGTCGATGTAGTTCACCAGCGTGTCCATCGTGCGCCGGGCAACCACCAGCGTTTTCAGGTTGGCGGGGTCGGCGGAGCTGGCCAGCGCGTCGATCTCGCTGTTTACGTGCTCGATCATCTGGTACTGCTCGCCGCCGTCGAAGCTCTTGTGTCCGGCAACCACGTACCACATCTCGTCGGCGATCTGGGTCTGCACCAGCGGCTTCAGCGAGGACACGCGCTCCACCTGGTGAACGACGCCGTAGTAGGTCTGGGCGTAGTGCATCATCATGCCCAGGCTCACCAGCGCCGGAACGATCAGCAGGCCCATCAGGATCATGAAGGACAGGCGCAGCTGGTCGGAGATGCTCTCCCCGGCGTGCAGGCGCGCAAATACGCGCTCCATCAGCCCGCGCATGTCAGTACCCCCGGGGCGGAATCGAGTCCAGATCCGCGTCGAATTCGGTGAACACGCGCTCCTCGGAGTAGGTGCAGCGCGGAATCTCCTCGCCCGCAGCCAGCTTCTTCGCCAGCTCCATCACCATGTCGCCGATCTGCGGCTTGCACTCGATCACGCAGTTGATGCTGCCCTGCTTCAAAAGGTCAATGGCCGCCTGCTCGCCGTCCACGGTGATGATGATCACGTCCCTGCCGGGAACCAGACCAACCTCCTCCATGGCGGCGATGGCGCCCAGCGTCATTGCGTCGTTGTGGGAGTAGAGCACGTCGATCCGCGCGTGCTTCTCCAGCAGCGCCTTCATGCATTCCTTGCCCTTCGGGCGCAGGAAATCGCCGGACATGCTGTCGATCAGGTGCAGGTTCTCCTGCCCCGCGATTGCGTCCCGGAAGCCCTCGGCGCGCTGGAGCATGGGCGTGGAATCCAGCGTGCCGGACAGCTCCACGATGTTGAGGTCGCTCAAGCCCTCGCGCTCCGCCTTCTCGATCAGGAATTCTCCCGCAGCCACGCCCTCCTGATAGAAGTCCGAGCCGATGAAGCCTGCGTACAGGCTCTCGTCCCCGGTCTCCACCATGCGATCGGTGGTCAGCACGGGGATGCCCGCGTCCTTCGCCTCCTGCAGCACGTTGTCCCAGCCCGTCTCCACGATGGGGGAGAAGGCGATCACGTCCACCTGATAGGCGATGAAGGAGCGGATGGCCTTGATCTGGCGATCCTGCTTCTGCTCGGCGTTCTCGTACATCAGCGATACGCCCGCGCGCTCCGCAGCCTCCTTGATGGACTCGCTGTTCGCCAGCCGCCACGCGCTCTCCCAGCCCAGCTGGGAGAAGCCCAGCAGGATGGACTGCTCCGGGGGCTCCTCCGCCGGAGTCGTGCCGCTTGAACAGCCCGCCAGCAGCGCGCACAGCATCAGCAGCAGCGCCACAGACCTGCGCTTCATATCCGCACCGCCCTTCCAAAGCGTTTTCGTGAAATTTACCTTTACAATCATTATAGCACAGAGGGAAAGCTTTTGCCAATAGGAAAGCGGGCAGGGCGCATCAATGCATTTTTGCATCCATCGCGGGCGAACGGGTGCATAAATCCGGCAAAAACTGCCGAGGATAGAGACAGATTTTCCCGAAGAAGGAGGATTTGTCCTTGAAGAAGCGTTTGCTGTGCGCGCTGCTGGCGCTGACGCTGCTGTGCGGCTGTGCTTCGGCCCAGGCGTTGCCGGAAATGGTGCGGCTGCACGTGGTGGCTGCGGACGACAGCCCGTCGGCCCAGGCGCTGAAGCTTATGCTGCGGGACGTGTGCCTGCGCTGCGCGGAGGTCTGCCTGTCGGACGCGGAGGACGCGGACGAGGCGTACCGTCGGCTGGAGAACCACCTTGCGGACTTCGAGGCCGCCTGCGTCGCGCGCGCCCGGGAGCTGGGCTACGAGGGGGAGATTCGCGCTGAGACCGGAAGCTTCGACTTCCCCGACCGCATCTACGGCGCGTTGAAGGTGCCCGCGGGGGAATACCGCGCGCTGCGCGTGACCATCGGCGCGGGGGAGGGCCACAACTGGTGGTGCGTGCTGTACCCCTCGCTGTGCGTGCTCGACGAGGCCGACGCGGCTTCGGCGGACGCGCCCAGCTACTCCCGGGTGTGGAACTGGCTGCGCGAAAGGTTCGCGGACTGGATTTGACAGATAATGCGGAGGCAAGCAATGAAGAAGAGAATCTTTTCCATATTGATGGCGCTGCTGATCGCGTACTGCTGCGCCGTACCCGCCCGGGGCGCGACGGTTCTGGAGGTCGGCTCCCGTGGCAGCGACGTAATCAAGGTGCAGAACCGCCTGATCCAGTGGGGCTATCTCAGCGGTACCGCTGACGGGCGCTACGGCGAGGCCACGCGCAACGCGGTGATCCGCTTCCAGCGCAACAACGGACTTACAGCGGACGGCCGCGTGGGAGCGTCCACGGCGGCGGCGATGGGCGTGACGCTGTCGGGGTCGAAGTCCTCGTCCGCGTCCACCACCGTCTCGTCTACCACCAGCTACGTGTCCTCGGACCACCGGCTGCTGGCGAAGCTGGTCTACGCCGAGGCCCGGGGCGAGAGCTACAAGGGTCAGGTGGCGGTGGCGGCGGTGGTGCTCAACCGCGTGGCCTCCTCGTCCTTTCCCAACACCGTCTCCGGCGTGATCTACCAGTCCGGCGCGTTCAGCTGCGTCAGCAACGGCTCCATCAACAACACGCCCGACTCCAGCTGCATCCGCGCGGCGCTGGACGCGCTCAACGGCTGGGATCCCACCGGCGGCTGCCTGTACTACTACAACGCCAAGACCGCCCAGGACAAGTGGATCTTCTCCCGGACGGTGCAGACGGTGATCGGCAACCATTCCTTCGCCATCTGAGGAGGTGCGCATGGAAAGTATGAGAAAGCGAAACTGGCTGGGCGCGATCTGCGCCATGCTGGCGGTGCTGCTGCTCTCGCTGGCGGTGTTCAACTTCGCCCAGTCGGAGCAGCTGGAGCAGGCGCAGACGCGCATCAATGCGGTATACCAGAAGGCCTTCTACGAGACCTGTGAGCTGACCGAGGCCATCTCCGCCAACTACCGCAAGCTGCTGGTGGCGGGCGACCCCGCGCAGATGCAGGTGCTGCTGGGCGACATCAGCCGGGAGACCCAGGGAGCCAGCGGCAACCTTGCGCTGCTGCCGCTGGGCGAGGAGACCGTCTCCGCCACCATCAAGTTCATCAACCAGGCCGAGGACTTCGCCGAGACCCTGTCCCAGAAGCTGGCGGCGGGGGAGGCTGGGCCTGGAGGCGCTGCTGGGCCGCTATGAGCGCGGCGAGGCAGTCTTCAGCGCGGACGATTTCGCCGAGACCGGCGACGAGAGCCTCTATCCCCTCACCGGCGAGGCCGCTGAATATCCGGTGCTGCTCTACGACGGCCCCTTCTCCGACGGCGCGACCGTGGGCGATTTTGAATTCCTCTCCGCCATGGAGGAGGTCACGCGGGAGCAGGCCGAGGCCAAGCTGCGCGCCTTCGTCCCGGTGGAGGAGCTGACCTACCTGGGCGAGAGCCACCCCGAGGTGGACTGCTACGACTTCCGCATCGTCTCCAACGGCTACAGCATGTCCGCAAGCGTGACGAAGTTGGGCGGCGAGGTGCTGTATCTTTTGCCCGATTCCCAGGAGACGCAGGTGAATCTGACCGAGGCCGAGCTGTGCGACCGCGCCCGGGCCTTCCTGATCTCCCGGGGCTACGGGGCCATGGAGATGAGCTACTACAGCCGCTACGGGGGCATTCTCACCATCAATTACGCGGCGGTGCAGGACGGCGTGATCCTCTATCCGGATCTGGTCAAGATTCAGATGTCCATGAAGGACGGCAGCGTCATCGGTCTGGACGCAAAGAGCTACCTGAAGAACCACAGCGCGCGCACGCTCCCCCAGCCGACGCTTTCCGAAGAAGATGCGCTGGGTAGGGTCAGTCCGAAGCTGACGGCGATCTCGTCGCGGCTGTGCGTCATCCCCCAGAACCGTGCGGAGTATCTCTGCTACGAGATCAGCGCGGCCAATGCCGACGGCGACTTCCTGGTGTACGTGGACGCGCGCACCGGCGTGGAGCGGGAGCTGATGCAGGTGATCTCCAAATCGAACGGAACGCTGGTGATGTAGCCGTGGATACGACCTACGCACCCAGCCGCACGACCCCGCATAGGATGCATCAGACACTCTATGCGGAGCGTGAACCGATGATGATCATGAGAGGAGATTTGTTCAGCGCGTGCCTGGATCCGGTGGTCGGCTCCGAGCAGGGCGGCATCCGCCCGGTGCTCGTGGTGCAGAACGACGTGGGCAACCGCTACAGCCCGACGGTGATCGTGCTGGCGGTGACGGGCCAGGTCAACAAGACCCGCCTGCCCACCCATGTGCCGGTGGCGGCGGGCAACACGGGCCTGCAAAAGGACAGCGTGGTGCTGGCGGAGCAGATTCGCACCCTGGATAAGCGCCGCCTGCGGGAAAAGATCGGCTCGCTGGAGCCGGAGGTGATGCAGAAGGTCAGCGAGGCCATGATGGTGTCCCTGGGCTTCCCGCTGCACTGAATCGTGGCGTGGCGCCGCACCCACATCGCTTCGCGGTTGAAGCGAACGCAGCTCCATCCCCATAGATCAGAGGGATGGAGCTGCTGTGTCTCTTTCCGTATGATTCTGCATCTGTAGGCACGAAATCAAGTCCGGCAAGAATGGACTTGATTTCTTACGTCTGGGTTTGAAAATACTGTTCGGATTCACTCCGCCGCACAATTGATGAACCGCATGAAAACAAAGAATCTGTTCCGAGACAGTCCCAATTTATCCCTTCAAAAATTCCAGCATCGCATCCAGATTCTTTTCCATGCTCCTGCGGCCCATTTCGTACACGGCGCGCAGCTTCTCGGGATCCTTTTCGGTGCGACTGATTGCAAGCGGCGCGTCGGGGGCGAGCACGAAGGCCCGACCTGCGGCCTCCTCGGCGCGCACGTAGGCGGTGGATGCGTTGTAGACCTCGTGGCGGCGGGCCATGGTGTCCACCAGCTTCGGATACTTGCGCAGCGTCGCGCGCATCAGCGGCAGCATGCTGTTCTTCTGCTTTACAAAGTCCCTCGGCTGGGTGAGGATCACCACGTTCTTCTCGTAGCCGATGCTCTGGAACCAGCGCAGGGGGATGGAGTCCGCCGCGCCGCCGTCCAGCAGATCGCGCCCACCCACGTGCACCACCCGGGACACCATGGGCATCGAGGCCGAGGCCCGGATCCAGTCCATGTCCTCCTCGTCGCCCTTATCGAGTTTCTGATACACCGCTTCGCCGCTATACACGTCGGTGCACACCACGTAGAATTCCACCGGCGACTTGCGGAAGGTCTCGGAATCGAAGGGATCCAGGTGCAGCGGAATCTCCCGGTAGCAGAAGTCCGCACCGTAGAGGTCGCCGGTCTTGATCAGCGATTGCAGGCTGCAGTAGCGGGGGTCGCGGATGTACTTCAGATTGTAGCGCATGGCGCGCTCCGGCTGATGGGACTTGTAGTTGCAGCCGAAGCAGGCTCCGGCGGACACGCCGATCAGGCCGTCGAAGTTCACGCCGCGCTCCATCATCACGTCCAGCGCGCCCGCAGTGAACATGCCGCGCTGTGCGCCGCCTTCGAGCACAAGTCCAGTTTTCATGGGTTCATCTTCCTTTCTGAAACAGGGGTCGTTTTGTTCAGTATAGCACAGATTTGCCCCGGAAAAAAGGGCGCAATTGGGAATGAAACGCGCATTGCGGGCGCAAACTACGGCAAAAGGAGGGATATTTTATGAATCCATTTGAGATGCGGCCCGGCAGACAGGCCGAGCTGATCCTGGACTGGGCGGCGATTCGCCCGGAGCCCTACGACAAGCGCAGCGTGGACCCCTACACCCGCACCCGCTTGATCCTGATGAACGGCACGGAGTTTGAAAACGTGTGGTACTCCCACCAGTTCTCCCGGCACACGGTGGACAACGAGGTTCGCCGCCAGCTCGCGCTGATCCGCCGCGGCGAGCAGCAGCAACAGAAGCTCCTGTGCCACCTGAAGCCGCTGGACGAGACCATGCTGGAGCACACCATTGGCTACGAGCAGCTGGCGGTGGATCTGACGGCCCATCTGGCCAAGCGCGTGAGCGACGCGGGGCTGAAGAATGCGCTGGACTTTGCGCTGCTGGAGGACTTCGACCACCTCTACCGCTACGCCGACTATCTGGACATGCAGTCCAGCGAGAAGGCGGAGAACCTTGTGGGCCGCTACACCGAGATCATGCCCGGCCGTCCCACCATCGCCCATCACCGCCACCCCTACGACTCCATTCGCTACCCCATGACCGGCGCAAATCCGCCCACGCTGGACGTGTTGGCCGCCAATGTCATCACCGCCGCCGAGCAGCAGACCATGAACTACTATATGAACGTGGCGGCGAACTATCCCGAGGAGACGGGCAAGCGGCTGTACCAGGAGATCGGCATGGTGGAGGAGGAGCACGTGTCCCAGTACGGCAGCCTGCTGAACCCGAACCTGAGCTGGCTGGAGAATCTGCTGGTGCACCAGTACACCGAATGCTGGCTGTACTGGAGCTGCCATGAGACCGAGACCGCCGCGCGCATTCGGGAGATCTGGGGCTTCATGTTCGAACAGGAGCTGATGCATCTGCACATCGCCCAGGGCCTGCTGAAGGAGTGCGAGGGCAAGGACTGGCGGCAGGTCATCCCCGACGGCGAGTTCCCCCATCCGCTGCGCCTGGAGAGTAACATCCCCTACGTGCGCCAGATTCTGGGCGGCACGGTGTGCAACACCGCGCTGCGGGAATATTACGAGCCGGTGGACAGCCTGCCCCGAAACGGCACCTTCGCCGATTATCAGCGGCAGGTGAACCAGCCCATCGAGAATGTGACCAGCCACACGGTCATCGAGGCGTACATCCGACAGAAGGGCCAGGACTACCGCTATGAGACCGCGCCCAATCCGGTGCCGCCGCTGCGGGACCGCAGCCGGGACGACACCCAGGTGGGACGATTGCCGGAGAAGGTGCTGGAGAAGGTCTGACGCATGACAGCGCCATGGAAGGAAAATCCGTGGCGCTGCTTGCATATTCAGATCGTCCAGCTCCGCCGGGTGCAGCTCATGCGCAGGGGGATGGTCGCGGCGGTCAGCGCGCTCAGCACGATGGAGAGCGTCCGCGCGCCGCCTGCGGACAGACTGGGATGCACGAGCGGAATCAGCAGCAGCGCGCAGCCGAGCCAGCAGAGCGCCTTTTCCACACCGCCGCACAGCCTTGCGCTGCGATTGCGCATGAGGGCGATCCAGTCGGGAACCAGCGCCAGCACCAGCCGCGCCAGCAGCGCCCAGACCGCCACGCCCAGCTCCGGGATGCGGGGCACGAGCGTCAGCAGCAGCGCCGCCTGAATGAGCAGGTCGGCGATGGAATCGAGCACAAGCGCAGCCTCGTCCGCCAGATCGAAGCGCCGCGCCAGCAGATTTGCGGCAAGGTCGATCAGCAGCATCAGCCCCAGCAGCACGGCGGCTGCGGCCTTGCACAGGTGAATCAGAAGCGTCAGCGGAACCAGCAGCAGGATGCGCAGGACGTGCAGCCTGCCGCACAACTTCGTCAGGCTGTTCAGCCCGCCGATGGGAGAACGGTTTTTCATGTGATCGCCTCCTGTACCTCGGAATTTGCGCTCTCGCGCCTGCGGATGGTGGTGAAGTAGCCCATCACGGACACCGCCAGTGCAGCCAGCGCGTCCACGATCAGATCGTCCATGGTGTCCACCAGCGCGGCGCGCCCGATCAGCGCTTCGCCCTGGGCGGTGATGCACTTCTGCATGTTCAGGTCCAGCAGGCCGTCCGCGCTGAATTCGTAGATCTCCCACACCGCGCCGCAGGCCAGTGCGAAGCAGAATGCGAACAGCGACACGAACAGCGGGCTCAGCGACACCCGCACGTGCTCGTTGCGGTTCAGCAGGTCTACCAGGATGAAGCCCAGCGCGCCCAGCATCGCGCCGGAGAAGAAGTGCAGCAGGGTGTCCCAGTGGGGGAAGCGGTAGTAGAAGTCGAACATCTCGCCCAGGAACACCGCGCAGTACAGAAAGATGTAATATAATATGTAGATGAAGTTCGCGATGCCCAGCTTCCAGCGGCGGTCGATCAGCGAGGGCAGCAGCATCACGATCATGCCCAGCACGCACTGGCTCAGGGTCAGCAGGTAGTCGCTCTTGGTCTTTTCAAATTCCGCGCCCGGGGCCAGGGCCTCCGGCGCCGTCAGGAGGCGCACCAGCGAAAACACCATGGAAGCCAGAAGCGTGAAGAACAGTATTCTGCCGATGATCTCGCTGGCCCTGCTTGCATTTTTCCGCGACATGAAAAACGACCTCCCGACGGTACCGCAATGCTCCGACGCGGCGCACCCCACTCCATCGAGCCAGCGGGGCCGCGTCTCCCCGCCTGTACCACCATTGTACCGGATGAAAAACAACTCTCCAACAACCCAAGTTCAACAATTGTTGAACTGCGCGGCGTTGAAAAAGCCCGGAAAACATGCTACAGTATTCCATGAGGCCGCATGCAAAGCGGCCATTTCAGAAGGATTTGATGGAATGCGAGTGCTGATTTTGAGCTGCAACACGGGGGAGGGGCACAACTCCTGTTCCGCGGCGATTCAGGAATGCTTTGAGGCGCAGGGCGTGCATTGCGAGGTGACGGACGCGCTGCGCTTCATCTCAAAGGGCGCGTCCGAGCTGTTTGCGCGGGTCCACGTGGCCATGTACCGCCACTTCCCGGGGCTGTTTCGCCACGGCTACAGCTTTCTGGAGAACCATCCGGGCGTGTTCCGGCAAAAAATGCCGGTGCACCGCTTTCTCACGGTGGGTGCAGAACGGCTCGGGGCTTACATTGCAGGCGGCAAATTCGACGCGGTGATCTGCACCCATGTGTTCGCGGCGCTGATCCTCACGGAGACGCTGCGCCGCAAGTCCCTGCCGGTGCGCACGGCCTTCGTGGCCACGGACTACACCTGCAGCCCCAGCATGGATCAGAGTGCGCTGGATCTCTACTTCATCCCGGACGCAGCTCTTGCATCGGAATTTCTGGTGGGCGGCGTCCGCGCGGAGCAGATGATTCCCAGCGGCATTCCGGTGCGCAGCGAATTCTACCGCTGCTCGGATCGCGAGGCGGCGGGCGCGGCCTTCGGCATCCCCGAGGGCCACAGGCACATGATGATGATGTGCGGCAGCATGGGCTGCGGGCCGATCCGGCAGCTGACGAAGCTGCTGTCGAAGAAGCTCACCCATGAGCAGCACCTGAGCGTGCTGTGCGGCACGAACAAGCGGCTGTTTCAGCAGATGAAGCGGCGCTACGCCGACCATAAGAACATCCACATCTACGATTACGTGCCGGACATCTCGCTTCTGATGGACAGCGTGGATCTGTACCTCACCAAGCCCGGTGGCCTGAGCACCACGGAGGCGGCGGTAAAGTGCCTGCCCATGGTGATGGTGGACGCGGTGGCGGGCTGCGAGGCGCACAACCGCCGCTACTTCCTGAACACCGGCCTGGGCGTGACGGCGGACAGCCCGAAGGAGCTGGCGGAGAGATGCGCGGAGCTTCTGTCCAATCCGTCGCGCATCCGCGCGCTGCGGGCGGCGGGCGAGAAGCATCGCCCGGGCGTGGCTGCGGAGCGCATCTGCGAGGAGCTGATCGATCTGTGCGGCGGAAGGATGAACACGGGGAGGTCTGCATGAACAGGATACTGATCGTCGAGGACGACGTGGAGCTGCGCCAGCTCTTTGCGCGGGTGCTGGAGAAGAATGGCTATCAGGTCGTCGCCGCCGAGGACGGCGCGGAGGCGATGAAGATATTGGGGCGCGGCTACGTGGATCTGATCATTTCCGACATCATGATGCCGGTGATGGACGGAAACGCGCTGGTGCGGGCGCTGCGGGAGGACGGGGTCAAGACCCCGGTGCTGATGATCACGGCCAAGTCCACGCTGGACGACATGCGGGAGGGCTTTCTCTCCGGCACGGACGATTACATGGTCAAGCCGGTGAACGTCAACGAGATGGTGCTGCGGGTGGGCGCGCTGCTGCGTCGCGCGCGGATGCTCAGCGAACGCCGCCAGAAAATCGGCGAGACGCTGCTGGAGTGCGACTCGCTGACGGTGAGCCGCGCGGGACAGAGCATGGTGCTTCCCCAGAAGGAATTCATGCTGCTCTACAAGATGGCGGCGTATCCGGGCAAGATCTTCACCCGCCAGCAGCTGATGGACGAAATCTGGGGCTACAATGCGGAGGTGGATTCCCACACGGTGGACGTGCACATCGGTCGCCTGCGGGAGCGCTTCAAGGACAATCCGGACTTTAGGATCGTCACCATGCGGGGCGTGGGCTACAAGGTGGTGCGCACATGAGGCGGAAGAAGCGCGGTACGGGCCTGGGCTTCTACTTCACCATGGCCATCTTCGGCGAGGTGTGCCTGTCGATTCTGGTGGGTGTGGGCCTGATCCTGGTGCTGAACCGGCTGTTTGGCGTGACGCTGTCGATCCCCGGCTTCATCTGGGTGCTGGTGGCCAGCAGCGCTCTGGCGGGCGGCATCGCCCTGCTGCTGAACCACCGCATCCTGCGGCCCATCCGCAACCTGGGCAGCGCCATGAACCGCGTGGCGGGCGGCGACTTCAAGCTTCGCCTCACAAGCCGCAGCAAAAGCGGCGACATCCAACAGCTCTACCGGGACTTCAATGTGATGGTCGCGGAGCTGGAAAAGACCGAGGTGCTCCAGTCCGACTTCGTCTCCAACGTCTCCCACGAGTTCAAGACCCCCATCAACGCCATCGAGGGCTACACCATGCTGCTTCAGGACACGGGCGAGGGCACGCCGGAGCAGCGCGAGTACGTGGAAAAGATTCTGCACAACACCCGCAGGCTCTCCAGCCTGATCGGCGACATCCTGCTGCTCTCGAAGGTGGAGAACCAGACCATCGCCCGGGAGGAAACGGAGTTCCGCCTGGACGAGCAGGTGCGCCAGTCGATCCTGTCGCTGGAGCCCCAGTGGAGCGCGAAGGAGACCGACTTCGACGTGGAGCTGGAGGAGATCAGCTACCGCGGCGACGAGCGCTTGCTGATGCACGTGTGGAACAACCTGATCGGCAACGCCGTGAAATTCAACCCGCCCAACGGGGCGGTGCGGCTGCGCCTGAGCCGCAGCGACGGCGGCGTGACCTTCACCGTGGAGGACGAGGGCCCGGGCATTCCCCCGGAGGCGCAGGGCCACATCTTTGACAAGTTCTATCAGGGCGACAGCTCCCACCGGGAGGAGGGCAACGGCCTGGGCCTTGCGCTGGTCAAGCGCATCCTGAACGTCTGCGGCGGCGAGATTGCGCAGGAGAACCTGCCCGGCCGCGGCTGCCGCTTCACGGTGATGCTGCCGGAGAATTGAGCCGACATACAAATATGCAACCCCCGATTCCATGCGGATCGGGGGTTGCTTCCAAACAATGCGCTTCAGGCGGTTTCCTTCAGTCCGACCTTGCGCCCACCCGTGTAGGCGAAGCCCGCGATCAGCGCGGTCAGCGGCGCGGCCACCACCAGGCCGAAGCTGCCCACCAGCGTGTTGAGCAGCTGGCTGGAGACGTATTTCAGGTTCACGATGTCGCCCAGCGGCGTGCCCTGACCCACGAAGTACATCAGCATGGACAGGTAGTTGCCCGAGTAGGCCAGCATCAGCGTGGTGGTCATGGTGCCCAGCACGCTGCGGCCCACCGTGAGTCCGCTCTTCATCAACGCGGCGCGGCTCAGATCGGGGCGATGGCCGTGAATCTCCTCCATGGACACGGACACGTCCATGCTCAGATCCATCAGCGCACCGGAGTTCGCCAGGAACACCATGCCGATGTACAGGCTGCGGGTGTCCACGCCCATGCTGGACTGGGCCAGCAGCGGCACCACGTAGGGAAGGTCGCCGCCGTCCAGCTTCAGCAGGTGGGTGAGCAGGATTGCGCTAAAGCAGGTCATCAGCGTTCCGGCCAGGGAGCCGAGGATCGCCACCAGACAGCGCTTTGTGAAGCCCGCCACCAGCAGGTCGATGATGATGGTGAGCGCGATCACTGTGACAAAGGCGGCGAGCATGGGGTTGAGTCCCTCCAGCAGCAGCGGAATCAACAGCTTCCACACGATCACCGCGCTGGCGACCAGCGAGACCATCGCGCCGCAGCCGATCACGCCGCCGAACAGGATCAGCGCCAGCGCCAGCACGCCCACGGTGGTCAACTCGATGGCGGTGCGGTAGTGGTCGATCAGGGAGATGGTCAATCCGTTCGTCCCCTCCTGGAGCATCGCCCAGGCGGTTTCGCCGGGTGCGAACAGCTTGTCCTTGTCCAACGCGGAATTCAGGTAATTGTAGGAGCTGTACGTTTCGCCCTTGTGTTCGCCGCTGAGAATGGTCACCTGACAGGGCTGCACGCCGTTGTAGGTGATGCCCACGGCGCTGAGCAGGCTGTTGTCCACCGCTTCGATGCGCACCTTCTCCCGGGGAAAGGTGGAGGTGACGTTGAGGTAGGGATCCGGCAGCAGGCAGAGCAGGCCGCAGAATGCCAGCATCACGAGGCAGAGAATCAGGCTGCGGCGGGTGGTTTTCTTCATGGGTTCCTCCTGTGTGGATGCTTCGCGTAGGAAATTGGGGCCGGCGCGCCTTGCGCCGGCCCCACGTATGCAGTTCGAAGAGGTACTTGGTTGGGGGCCGCCCGACAGCGAGTCCTGCGTTGATCCCTGTTCGGGCTGCGCGAGGGCGCTGCGGGCCGGCGGGGGAGAGGTTCAGGCTGGAGGGCTTACTTTTCCAGACCCATGACCTCCATGGTGCGGTTGAAGATGTCGGTGTTGTCGTAGAGGCCGGAGAAGGCTTCCGCGCCCACGCCCGTTGCGTACACCGGAATCTGCAGGCCCGTGTGGGCGTAGGAGGTGTAGCTCAGGCCGGCCTTGTTGTTGATGATGTGGGAGACTGCCATGGACAGGGGCTCGTAGCCACCGTAGAGCAGGGCCTCCTCTGCGCCGAGCTCGCGGTCGGCCTTGGGGATCATGCTCAGCTCGAAGGCTGCGCGCAGGCTGTCGGTCTCGGTTTCGGTGAGGGTCAGATCCTGATCCGCCTCGATGGTCAGGCCGTAGTAGGTTTCGATCTGGGCCAGCGCATCCTCGAAGGTCGCGCCGCTGTCGCGCAGCTGACCGATGACCGCGTCGAAGTCGGTGAAGGAGATCTTCTGGTTGGTCAGGTAGGTGAAGTGGGTGTCGTAGGCGGTGGTGGCGAAGCCGATGGTCATGCCGCCGGTCTCATGGTCTGCGGTCACGATGATCAGGGTCTCGTCCGGATGCTCTGCGGCAAAGTCGATGGCGACCTGTACCGCGTCGCTCAGCGCCAGAGTCTCATGGATGGAGGTTGCGGCGTCGTTGGCGTGGCCGGCCCAGTCGATCTTGCCGCCCTCGCACATCATGAAGAAGCCGTTCTCGTTGTCCAGCACGTTGATGCCGGCCTGCACGAAGTCCGCCAGGGAGAGCACGTCCTCGCCCTCAGCAGCCAGGCGCTCGCGGTCGATCTCGTAGTGGATGGCCTTGGAGTCCTGCAGCACGGGGTTGATGGCCAGCACGCGGCCGGATTCGGCGTTCAGTGCGCGGATCTCATCGTTGGTGGTGGGGATGTTCCAGCCGTTTTCTACAGCAAGATCCATGATGTCGGCCTGCGGGTTCTCCGCATCCGCACCGGTGGGCTTTTTGAAGCCGCCGCCTGCGAGGTAGTCCACGGTGTCGCCGGTGATGCCCTGCACGGCGATCTCATAGTAGTCGTTGCGGCTGGGCTGCTTGGCGTAGAAGGCCGCCGGGGTGGCATGGTCCAGGGACACGCTGGAGATGACGCCGATCTTGTAGCCCGCTTCCTTCGCGTACTCGGTGACGAGCTTGAAGGGGGTGGTCAGGGTCACGTCGTAGTTGATGACGCCGGACAGGGTCTTCTCACCGGAGGCGATGGAGGTGGCGGTGGAGGCGGAGTCCGGGCAGAAGGAGGATGCATCGTAGGTGGTCACCATGCCCAGATAGGGGAAGGTGGTGAAGCTCAGGTCGGCGGGAACCGGGAATTCGGAGTCGGGATTTGCAACCGCGCCCTTGTAGTACTGGGTGGCGGTCACCTGGGGGTTGCCCATGCCGTCGCCGATGAACATGAACACATACTTCGGGACTGCGGCGGCCTCCTCAGCCGTCGCGGCGGGGATGCATGCCAGCGCAAGGGCCAGAATGCAGATCAGGGAAATCAATTTCTTCATACCGTAATTTCACACCTTTCATTTTGGTTCGGATAAAGCATAGCACGAAAAAATCAGAGTCGCGTCAGGCTGGAATCAAAACGCTGCCAGCTCGTGTCAAGATTTGGCCAGATGACTTTCACGCAGGCATAATCAAACAAAAGCAGAAAGCGCATTGCCTCTGCGAACGGGTTTTGTTAAAATATTGCCGGGTGAAACGATATGAAGGGTACATTATTGGAGGGAAACATCCGCCGCGAGCTGATTGCGCTGTCGCTGCCGCTGCTGATTGGCAGCATGCTCCAGCAGATGTACAATACGGTGGATTCGCTGATCATCAGCCGCTTTCTGGGCACGGAGGCGTTTTCGGCGGTGGGCATTGCGGGCACGATCATGAACCTGTTTATCTTCGTGCTCACCGGCTTCTGCACGGGTATTTCGGTGATTCTGGCGCAGATGTACGGCAGCGGCGACCGTGCGACGTTTCGTCGGGAGGTGTTCGCCTCGCTGAGCCTGGGAGCGGGGATTACGATTGTGCTGGCGGTACTGTTTCTGGCGCTGATGCGACCGGTGCTGGTGCTGATCCAGTCGCCCGCAGAGCTGATTCCCCACATTGAAGCCTATCTGAAGATCATCATCGGCGGCATGCTGTGTACATATTTATTCAATCTGTTCTCCAGCATGCTGCGGGCCATCGGCGACACCCGGGCGGCAACCTTCTTCCTGTTCGTGGCCGTGGCGGTCAACGCCGTGGTGGACTATCTGTTCGTGGGTCTGCTGAATCTGGGAATTGCGGGTGCGGCCTGGGCCACGGTGCTGTCCCAGCTGCTCTCGGCGCTGTGCTGCCTGGTCTACATTGTGCGGCGCGACCGGGATTTGCTGTGCAGCCGCTACGAATTTCATCTGGACAGGAGCCTGGTGGGCCGCACGCTGACCTTCGGCTTCAGCTCCGCGCTCCAGCAGTCCAGCCTGTACATCGGCAAGATCTTCGTGCAGGGCGCGGTGAACACCCTGGGCACGCCCGGCATCGCGGCCTACACCGCCACCGGGCGCATTGAGGGCTTCGCCAACTCCTTCGGCACCAGCATGGGACAGGCGCTGTCGGTGTTCGTCTCCCAGAACTACGGCGCACAGAACGACGATCGCGTGCGCGACGGCCTGAAGGAGGGCCTGAAGCTGGGCGTGTGCCTGGGCCTTGTGCTGTCGGCGCTGCTGTTCCTCTGCGCGCGCGTGGGCGTGGGCGTGTTCCTGGCGGACGGCGAGGCGGAGGCCATCGGCTTCGGCGTGCAGTATCTGCGCCAGATCGCGCTGTTCTACGTGATGTGCTTCACCGGCAACCTGTTTGCGGGCTACTTCCGCGGCGTGGGCAGGGTCTACATCCCCCTGGCCGCCACAACCCTGCAAATCTCCGTGCGCGTGGCGCTGTCCTACCTCTGGGCGGGGAGTCTGGGTCTGCGCGCGGTCGCCCTGGCCACCGGCATCGGCTGGCTGTGCCTGACTGCCTTCCAGCTCACCATGCTCCGGTGCATCCGAAGAAGGCCGCGCCCTGCCGTGAGCTGAAGCGAGCTCATTTGCATAAAAATTCGTCCGACCTGCATATACAGGTCGGACGATTCTGTCGAAGGAACGCATGATGGACGGAGAAGCCTGTTCCCCCGTCCGCATTACAGCCGTTTGTCCAGGCACACCAGCTGTACGTTCGGAATACCGTTGAATTCGCAGGGCACGATGCAGGCCTCCCGGTAGCCCAGCTTCCTGTACAGCGCCCGGGCGGCATGGTTTACGGCGTTGGTGTCCATGCGCAGATAGGGACAGCCCCGGTCCCGGGCACAGTCCTCATAATAATGCACGAACTTCGTGCCGTAACCACGGCCTCCGAAGCGCGGCGAGACCACCAGCGTGTGCAGCACCAGCACCTCATCCGGCGGCGCGTCGAAGCTCCAGCTTGCGCCGTCGTACTCCGGGCCCTGATGCTGGTTGATGCGCGCGGCGGCGACGATCCCGCCGTCCTTAATTTCCACGTACATGTCGCCCAGTTGGATGGCGGCCTCAGCGGTGGCGCGGGTGGGGTACACGCCGCGAATCCAGCCGATCGACGCGCGCCCGGCCTCGATTTCGCTGTGAATTTCGTCGTAGATTTCAGTGATGGCGTTCAGATCGCCCATTTCAGCCCTTCGGAACATGCTCATTCCTCCAAATTCTGCATCGCTGCGGGCAGGTTCGAGGAATCCCGGATGGACGCAAGCAGCCCACCCAACTCCGCCTGCGTAAGCTCCCGCCACTGTCCGCTCTGTAGCGAGCCGATGCGGATGTTGTTGATGCGCACGCGCCGCAATTTTTGCACATTGTAGCCCAGCGCCTCGCACATCCTGCGAATCTGGCGGTTCAGGCCCTGCACCAGCACCAGGTTGAAGGAGCGCGCGCCGGTTCTGCGCAGCTTGCAGGGCAGGGTTGTGGTGCCGAGGATCTCCACGCCGGACATCATTTTCTCCATGAACTCCCGGGTGAGGGGCTTGTCCACCTCAACTTCGTACTCCTTCTCATGCCCACCGGCGGCGCGCAGCAGGCGGTTGACGATCTCGCCGTCGCTGGTGAGCAGCAGCAGGCCCTCGCTGTCCTTGTCCAGCCGTCCCACCGGGAAGATGCGGATGGGGTAGTTTACGTAGTCCACCACGTTCATCGGCTCCCGTGGGTCGGCGGTGCACACGATGCCCCGGGGCTTGTTCAGGATGATGTACACCTTTTCGCCCCGACCGGACAGCGCGTGGCCGTCGCACACCACCCGCATGCCGCGCTGCACCCGGTCGCCCAGCGCGCCTACGCGGCCGTCGATGGTCACGCGGCCCTCCTGAATCAGGCGGTCGGCCTCCCGTCGGGAGCAGTAGCCGCTGTCGGCGATGAATTTGTTCAGGCGCTTGCCCTGCGCTTCGTTGCTCTGCAAGAAAATCCCTCTTTCGATGCGTTTTTTCCATTATAGCACGCTCTGCCGCGCTGGACAAGTTTACACATGGGCGCTAAACTTTAAATCAGTATATGTTTGGGAGGAAGCCTATGGCCACAGTGACCCTACGCAAGACCCGCGAAACCCGCGTTCGCGGCGGACATCCCTGGATCTATGCATCGGAAATTGAAAAGGTGGACGGCGCGTTTGAAAACGGCGACGTGGTGGACGTGCACGACTTCCGCGGAAAGTTCATCGGCCGGGGCTTCTACAATCCCCAGAGCCAGATTTCCCTGCGCATTCTCACCCGCAACGATGAGCCCTGCGACCGCGAGTTCTTCGCCCGCCGTATCCGGGACGCATGGGAGTACCGCAAGCAGCTCTGCGATCCGGACAGCTGCCGCCTGATCTACTCCGAGTCCGACTTCCTGCCGGGCCTGGTGGTGGATAAGTATGCAAACGTGCTGGTGCTCCAGAGCCTGTCGCTGGGCATCGAGCGCATCAAGGACATGATCGCCGACCTTCTGATGGAGATCGTGAAGCCCATGGGCATCTGGGAGCGCAGCGACGTGCCGGTGCGCCGCCTGGAGGGCATGGAGCAGACCACGGGTCTCCTGCGCGGCGAGGTGCCCGATCTGGTGGAGATGCGGGAAAACGGCATCCTCTTCGGCGTGGACGTGAAGAACGGCCAAAAGACCGGCTTCTTCCTGGATCAGAAGGAGAACCGCGCGGCCATCGCGCCGCTGTGCCCCGGCGCGCGGGTGCTGGACTGCTTCAGCCACAACGGCTCCTTCTCCCTGCATGCGGCGAAGTACGGCGCGAAGAGCGTGCTGGGCGTGGACATCTCCGAGGAGGCGCTGGTCGTCGCGAGGGAGAACGCCGCGCGCAACGGCTTCACCAACGTGCGCTTCGAGGCCCACAACTGCTTCGATCTGCTGCGGGAGTACACCGACGCGGGCGAGCAGTTCGATTTGGTGATTCTCGATCCCCCGGCGTTCACGAAGAACAAGGCGGCGCTGCAGAGTGCGCTGCGCGGCTACAAGGAGATCAATTTGCGGGGCCTGAAGCTGGTGCGCCCCGGCGGATACCTGGTCACCTGCTCCTGCTCCCAGCATGTGGTCACGGAGATGTTTCAGAACATGGTCAACGAGGCCGCCCGCGACGCGAAGAAGCGCATCCGCCTGGTGGAGTACCGCACCCAGGGCAAGGATCATCCGCTGCTGCCCCAGAGCATCGAGACCAAGTACCTCAAGTGCATGATCCTTCAGGTGATGGAATAAAAATTCAGACCCGCTGCATCAGCTGCAACGGGTCATTTCTTTACAGAATCGGCCTGCGGAACTCCTCCTCGATTTCTGCCCAGCGGGAGAGGAAGGCCGCGCTGTCCGGTTCATCCGCCAGAATCCGCACCGCGCGCACGCAGCCGCGCACGAACTCCGGGTCCAGCCCCCGCACGCCGCCGCGGGTCAGCGGGCACATCGCCCGGGCGCGCGCGTCCATGCGCACCGTCCACCTGCCGTCCTTGCCCACGGCTGGGCACAGCGGAAAGATGCGGCAGAGGAAGGGCCGCTTGTCGCGCTCGCACATCGCCTTGCAGCGGATCATCTCAGCATCCATCCGGGGATCATGATCCAGCTCCATCCACTCCGCATCGCCGATCAGGTCTTTCTCACCCGGCAGCAGGTCCACGCCGCCCTGACCGTCGCCGTCGGGAAAGCAGCAGGCCGCGCCGCAGAGCGCGCCGCAATCGCTGCACAGCGGGGTTCTTTCGCCGATGGCCGCATAGGCCCGAAGTATCGTCTCTGACTGCATGCTGAAAAATCCCTTCCTTTTATATATAGCGCTGGGATATGATAACATGATTCGCATCGATTTGTCAAATGAAAGCCCAATTCGCGAAGGGCCTGCGCGCAGCGTTTTCCAACTTGTCGAACAAAAGCCCGATTTGGAATCTGCACCCTTGACATTTCCTGGGAATTTGGGTATGCTTTTCGGGTATGGAGGATGACGCATGAGAATTTTGGGAATCGATCCGGGGCTGGCCACGCTGGGCTACGGCGTGATCGAGGCCGACCGGGGAAAGTATAAGCTGATCCAGTACGGCACGATCACCACGCCGCCGCGCCAGCCGATGCCGTTGCGGCTGCGGGCCATCTCCCAGGGGGTGGGCCAGCTGATGGAGATCTATCATCCGGACGAGGTCGCCTTCGAGGAGTTGTTCTTTTCAAAGAACATCACCACCGGCATGGCGGTGAGCGCGGCGCGGGGCGTGGCGCTGGTGGCCGTGGTGGAGCGAACGGAAAAAATTTACGAATACACGCCCATGCAGATCAAGCAGGCGGTGACTGGCTACGGCGGCGCGGACAAGCATCAGGTGCAGCACATGGTGAAGCTCCTGCTGCACATGGAGGAGATCGCCCGACCGGACGATGCGGCGGATGCCATCGCGGTGGCGCTGACCCACGCGAACTGCCAGCATGCCAAGGAGCTCTACAGAATCCAGTGAATGGGAGGCGGACGGATGTACGCACATATTGAAGGAATCGTGGCGGAGAAGGATCAGGACAGCATCGTGCTGGACGCAAACGGCGTGGGGTATCTCTTGAACGTCAGCGGAGCTACGCTGTCGATGGCCCCGGCGGTGGGGGAGCGCATGAAGCTCTACTGCGTGCTGAACGTGCGGGAGGACGCGATGGAGCTCTACGGCTTCTACAGCCGAGAGGAAAAGAGGATGTACGAGCGCCTGCGCAGCGTATCCGGCGTGGGCAGCCGCACGGCGCTGCAAATCCTGTCGGCCATGAGCGTGCGGGATCTGTCCATTGCGCTGGTTTCCGGCGACGCGAACGCGCTCACCCGGGTGCCGGGCATCGGAAAAAAGACCGCCCAGCGCCTGGTGCTGGAGCTGAAGGACAAGGTGGACGACGCGCAGCTCACCGGACAGGCGGCTTCGATCTCGCCCAAGGTCAATGCCAACGGGCCCGAGGCCGAGGCCATCGCGGCGCTGATCTCCCTGGGCTACTCCAATGCGGAGGCGGCCAAGGCGGTTTCGCAGGTGGCGGATCAGACCCAGGAGGCCGACAAGCTGATCTTCCTGGCCCTGAAGGGTCTGGGCGGCTGAGCAGAGCCATATATGACATAACCCATCCCCTTTCGGCATAAAATTATTGTCAGAAAAGGGGATGTTCTTTTCACCGGGCAACTTCCCCTTTGCAACCTTGCAATTTCTGGCTGTGTTGAAGGGAGATGTCTGTATGGATCTCAGGTCGATGGAATTTGCCCATGATATGAAGATGCCCATCCAGCTGATCTACAGCTGCGTGCAGCTGTTGGAGATGGAGCTTGCGCCCAACGTCCGGGCGGAGGGCTATCTTCAGACGCTGATGCAGAGCGCAGGCCAGCTGCAGAGCATGGTGGAGCGCGCACTGGGGGACGGTATGCAACAAGAGAGCAATCCGCTGCGATTGGAGCTGCGGGACGTGGTCGCAGAGGTGCGCGATATCTGCCGTCAGTGCGATCTGTTCGCGCAGGGAAAGGGAATCGAGATACATTTCTGCACCAATGTGCCGGAGCTGCGGATGCTGACGGATGTGGAGAAGCTGCGGCGCATGCTGCACAATCTGATCTCCAATGCGCTGCGCTTCACGCCCGAGGACGGGTACGTGGAGCTGGCCTGCGTCGCGTCGGCGGAGGAGGTGGAGCTTCGCGTGACCGACAGCGGCTGCGGCATTCCAACAGAGATGCAGGAACGCATCTTTGAAAACGGCGTGACCGACGGCGGTCACGGTTATGGCCTGGGCATCGTGCAGAGCTATGCAAGGCTGCTGGGCGGCGACATTTCGGTGCAGTCCGCGCCGGGGAAGGGCAGCTGTTTCATTCTGCGCCTGCCTGTGATGCGCGCGCCGGAGCAGATCAACTGAGGCAGGCTGGGCCTGCTGCAACATGCCTGTCGGCGTTTGAATCGAACGCACCTCTGCCCCCATAGATTCAAGGGGCAGGGGTGCTATGTTCTATTTCTATACATCGATCTCATCGAACACGAAATTCAGTCCGGCAAGGATGGACTGAATTTCTTACTTCTGGTTTTTTGGGGGGAATTACTGCTCAGATTCTCTCCGCAACCCCGTAGGGCGGGATGCCCACATCCCGCCGGCGGCGAGTCGCCGCAGGCACATAAATTGAAGGGGCTGTCCCGAAACCGGGTGCGTGTTTTGAGACAGCCTCTCTTCCTGTGCACATCGCCCCATCCTTCCGCATAGGATTGCAAACGAGAGGTGGGAAGTGCGATGCGATATGCAGTCATTGGCGGAGACGTGCGCTTTGCGCACCTGGTGAGCATGCTCAACGAGAGCGAGCGCGAGGCGATGGGCTTCCTTCAGGAGCATGCCGGCGGCGAAAACCGGCCCCTGAAGGAATTGCGTGATTTCAGCGTGCTGATCTCGAACTGGCCCCTGCGCTGGCCGCTGTCCGACATGGACACCAGCGAGGAAGAGATTCTGGAGAACATCGCCCCAGGCAGCATACTGCTGCTCTGCGGGCCGGGCTTTCCGAGGGAGAAGCGCTGGGATTTGCAGTACGTGAACCTCTGGGCGGACGAACGCTTGCTTCAGGAGAACGCCTACCTCACGGCGGAGGCCGCGGTGGCGGCGGCCATGCGGCGCAGTCGGATCTCTATGGCGGGCGCGCGCTGCGCGGTGGTGGGCTACGGCCGCATCGGGCGGTCGCTGACGGAGATTCTGCTGAACCAGGGCGCGGAGGTCACGGTGCTCTCCCGCACGCAGACCAAGCGCAGGGCTGCGCAGGAATCCGGCGCTCAGGCTGCGGATCTGACCGATGCAGCCCGGATTCTGCCGGACAGGCAGCTGATCTTCTCCACGCCCCCGGCGCAGGTGCTGGATGAAACGGCTCTCGCTGCGGTGGACGCGGGCGCGGAGCTGATCGACCTGGCCAGCCCGCCCTATGGCTTCGACGTGGAGAGGGCGAAGGCGCTGGGGCTGAACGCCTGGCGGGAGCCGGGTCTGCCGGGTCGCTACTGTCCGCTGAGCGCGGCGCGGGTGCTCTACGGCGCGGTGATTCGCTGGGAGGAGGCGCAGACGAATGGATAGCATCAATCTCGGCGGCGTGCGCATCGGCTGCGCCATGACCGGCTCCTTCTGCACCTTCCGAGCGGCGTTCGATGCCTGGCGCGCGCTCAGGGCGACGGGCGCGGAGCTAATCCCCATCCTGTCCTTCAACGCGGGCAGTCTGGACAACCGCTTTTACACAGCGGCGGACGCGCGGCAAATTTTAACGGAGATTTGCGGGCGGGAAATCCTCGATTCCATCCCCGCTGTCGAGCCTATCGGGCCCAAAAAGCTGCTCGATCTGTTGATTGTTGCGCCGTGCACCGGAAATACGCTGGCCAAGATTGCCGCAGGCATCACCGATACCCCGGTTGCGCTGGCGGTGAAGTCCCATCTGCGCAACGCGCGCCCGGTGCTGCTGGCGATCTCCACCAACGATGCGCTCTCCGGCAGCGCCCAGAACATCGGGAAACTGATGAATTCCAGAAATATTTACTTCGTACCCTTCCGCCAGGACGATCCCATGGGCAAACCAAATTCTGCGGTCGCGCGCTTCGATCTGCTGCCCGAAAGCGCGAATCTTGCCCTTCAGGGGCGCCAAATCCAGCCGATTCTGCTCGAATCGGGCTGAAAACCGTCGGATTTTGATGGAAAATCCGGTTTTGTGTTAAACGCAAAAAAAGTTGAAAAAAGGGGTTGACAAGTATATGGGACTTTGATATAATCATCAACGTTGTCGCGAGAACAACGGTTCAAACGACAGCGACGATCCTTGAAAACGATACAGCGAAGTAAATCAAGATAAAGAACAGTCAGATTTCTGAGAGAGTAAACGCCTGATTTGCTGGAGAAGGTTGAGGGCTTTGGCGAGTCCAAGACCGGGAACGGTAAATGAGGAAAAGGATTGAACATCAGAGTTTGATCCTGGCTCAGGACGAACGCTGGCGGCGTGCTTAACACATGCAAGTCGAGCG